>NZ_CP108678.1 GCF_035994945.1 Streptomyces sp. NBC_01216 | reverse complement strand
GCCCGGACACATGACGCGCCGTCACTACCGTGACGGAATGATGTAACGCCACTCCGTGGCTCTTGGCTGGCTAGGAGGAGGGGCTGGTACAACTCTCGCTCGTTGGGGGCTGCTCTTCGGGGCCGGCCCTTGTACCGGCATCCGAGTCTCCGGGCGGCCTCTTCCCCGATGGATTCGGTCCTCTACGGCTCAACCTGGGCTTTTCTTCTGTGGCTTCGGGCTCTGCCTGCTCCGGCCGGGCTCAACTCCCGGGTTCGGCCACTCCTTCGGTGGACACCCTCCGGGTGCCTCCCCTGTTGTGTACCGGGCTCCAGTATGTCACGGTCCCCGCCCCGTTACAAGTTGCTGGCTGGAGAATCTGTGACCCTGAGTCAGCTACCGTACTCGCCAACTGGTCTGAACCAGTCAGCTAATTCTAGCGGCCGAATCGGGACTTGTACAGGCAGCGGTGGAATTTTCTGTAACGCGCCTGATTGACGGTCAATCGCATCTGGCTGATTGCCCCTCATATCCTACGGGCTTCTCGCTGCGAACGGGGAAGTTGTACCGGACTCTATCAGCCTGAGCCTGTATCAGAATTGCATGGTCAGGGAATCCCGTCTGATGCCCCGTCTCCCCTCCCAGTTGTACCGGGGATTCATGTTGTGGCGCTTCGAGAATTGTACCGGGAATTCTCGGGAGACCGGGCGTTCGGAGGCGGGCCGCGGTGCCGCCGGAGGGCGGCTCGGCCGGCTTCTGCTCGGCCAGGTGGTGGAGCTCCGGCCGGGAGACCCGGCGGTGCGCAGCGGGCGGGGGCGGCCGCTGGCTGGGTTACCTCCGGGGGGCCGGCTCGTTGGCCTGGTGTGAGCGGCGCAGGTGGTCTTCGCGGCCTCGCACCGGGTCGAGGCGTTCGCGTCGGCCGGTGGCCGCGGGCCGGATCCGCACCTGGCCGGGCTGGCGTCCGGCGGGTGGGCGCGGTCCGAGGACTTCGAGGGCTGGGCGGAGCCGGCGGCCGGCTGGTCGGCCGTCTTGGACGTGGCCGGCGACGTCCTCACGGTGACCGGCCGGGCCGGCGTCTGCTCTACGAGGGCGGCCTGAACAGCTCGCGCGCCGTGGCGCCGCACCGCGCGCCGTCACGGCGTCTTCTTCGCCCTGGCCGGCAGCATCACCGGCCCCTGGGACATCGCGGAGGCTCAGCTGCGAGGTGAGATGTACGCGTTGCTGTGCCCGGTGGTGCTGGTCTGAGCTGGGGTGGGGCGCAGCTGCGGCCCGGTGGGGCGGGCGGGCGGCTGGTGGGGGTGGTCAGGCTCCGAGGCCGATGTGGCGGACGTAGGTGTAGGCGCCCCAGTCGGAGTCGAGGTCGGCGATGATGTCGTCCCAGATTTCCTCGAGCTTGCCGATGTCGCCGGCGACCATGGCGTCGACCGCGTCGTCCCAGACGTAGCGGACCTGCTGGGTGCGGATGCGCAGGTTGTCGCGGCGGCGCGGTTCGTCGACGACGTCCTGGTTGATGGGGTGGATCTCGACCCGGGTGCCCTTGCCGTTGTTGTTGAGGTGCTGCTTGAACGCGCCGGGGTTGTTGAGGATGTTGGCCGCCCGGAGGTTCCAGTAGGCGGTGTCGATGGCGTCGAGGTTGGCGGGGAGGGGGTGTTGTTTGCCCTTGGTCCAGGCGCTGATGGTCTTGGGGACGGCGGTGATGCCGGCGTCGGCCATGGCCTGAGCGCCGCCTTGGGTGGTGGTGAGGTACTTCATGCGGGCGGTGAGGCCGCGGCGGGTGGTGACGGGGGATTTGATGCCGCCTTCGACGATCATCCGTTCCAGGGCGTCTTCGAGGGCGCGGCCGAGGACGATTTTCCCGTGGCGGTTTTCGGGGTCGAGGTTGGCGCCGTATTTTCCGAAGTTCTTCCAGCCGTCGGTCGACATTAGGCGGCCTTTGCGTCGATGGTGTACTGGTTCTTGAGCTTCAGCTGAGTAGTGAGGCGGCCTTCTTCGAATACCGAGCGCCAGGGGACGTCTCCGGTGATGTGGAGTTCGTCAGTGCCACGGAGTTTCACGATGGTGAGGCCGTGGTCGTGGGCGCGCTTGGCCTTGTACCAGAGGTTGGCGAATGCCTGGCTGCGGATGATGTGCATCCAGTCGGGTCGGCGGAGGTCGCGGTTGAATGATGATTCGCCGATGGTGGACACGAACTTGGCATAGATCGCCTTGACGTATTTTTCGGTGACGTCATCGCCGTCGCGGATGGCGTTTTCGCGGGCGAGGGTGAGGACGCGACGGAACTTCTCCGTGATGTTTTCGGAGGCACCGGAGGTCCAGGACTGGGTGATGTCGGGGGCCTCGGCGAGGCCGAGCTTGTGGCAGCGGATCAGGAGGCGGATCGTGGCGTCGTCCAGGAGGACCGGGCCCGGCTCGCGGCGGTTGCCGATCGGGTCGGGCAGGTGCGGGTGTTCCCAGGCGGGGCGCTTGGGCAGGAGGTAGATGCCGGAGCGCTTGGAGTGGAAGCCGCCGTCGGGGTCGTGCTGCAGGGCGCCGATGGGCAGCCAGGTCTTCAGGGCGCTGCAGTAGGCGGCGTTGGTGTCGAGGACGTCGACGGCCACGCTGGCGAGGGTGCCAGCCTTGACCTGGCCCAGGAGCGGGCCGTTCTCCCACTTGTGGCGGCCTTCCCAGATGTCGTCGGCTCCGTCGCGGGTTTTTTTGCTGAGGAATTCAAGGCGTTCCGGGTAGACGGTGTGTTCGTAATTTCCGCCGACTCGGGTTGCCTCGAAGAGGGCCATTCCGTTCGGAATTGCTTTCAGCTCCAGCGCGGTGATCGCGGCTTCGGTGTCGCCGCCGTGCTCCTGGAGGGTCTGCTCGACGACCGAGCTGATCATGTCGAGGAAGTGGCCGTAGTCCCGGCCCGCGTAGTCCCCGCCGGCGGCGCGGGCGGGCCTGGGGGCGGCTGTACGCGCCGCGGGGCCCCGGGTCGGGCGCAGCGGGTGGGCGGGCGTCAGGTTGGCCAGGGTGGCCGCGGTGGCGGGGGTGACCTCGGAGTCGGGGTCGAGGTCGGGCGCAGCGGTGGTGTCCTGGGCGGGGTGGCCGGGGACGGCGGCGGTGGGCCAGGCGGGGGCCTGTGTGGGCGCCTCCGGCGCTGGGGTGGGGGTGTTGGTGGGCGCCTCCGGCGCCGGGGCGGTGGTGGTGCTGGTGCTGGTGGGCGCCTCCGGCGCCGGGCGGGGGTGGGTGTAGGGGGTGAAGGGGGTGGGGTCGGTGAGGCGGGCGTGGGTGCGGTCGGCGGTGAGGGTGAGGGTGGCTTGGGTGCCGAGGTCGCGTTCGGCGATGGTGACGAGGAGTTGGGTGGTGGGGGCGTCGGGGTGGGGGTGGAGGGTGAGGGTGGTGTCGAGGCCGAGGGCGGTGATCAGGTCGGGCTGGTCGGTGTCGAGGATGGCCAGGACCGGGACGTGGTGGGTGCGGGCGAGGTGGGCCAGGGCCTGGACGGCGTCGGTGAGGCGGGGGCCGGAGAGCGGGAGGCGGGGGTCGTCGAGGGCCTGGAGGCGGTCGACGACGACCAGGGCCAGGCCGGGCTGGGCGGTGGTGTGGGTGAGGTCGGCGACGAGGTCGGCGGCGGTCTCGGCGATGGCTTCGGGGGTGAGGTCGGTGCCGTCGTCGATGTAGAGGCGGGCGGCGGCGAGTTCGGCGTGGAGGGTGGTGGCGTCGGCCTGTTCGGCGGGGGTGAGGTGGCCGGTGCGCAGGCGGCGGTAGTCGACGGGGAGGTGGGCGGCGACGATGCGGGCGGCGACGTCGGCGCGGGTGAGGCCGGAGGCGGCGTAGAGGACGGGGAGGTGGTGGTCGAGGGCGGTGGTGCGGGCGGTGGTGGTGGCGAGGAGGCTGCCGCCGGTGCCGGGGGCGGCGGCGGCGAGGTAGAAGCGGCCGGGCTGGAGGCCGCCGAGGGCGTCGTCGAGGGTACGGATGCCGGTGGACAGGGCGCGCGGGCCGGCCGGGGTGTCGGTGTCCGGGTCGGGGGTCTGGGGGGTGAGGACGGTGGTGAGGGCGTCGGCGAGCGGCGCGAGGCGGCGCGGGGGCCGCGGGGCGGGCGCCGCGGGGGGCGTGGTGGTCGGCTGGTCGGCCGGCGGGGCCGCGGCCGCGGGGTCCTGCAGGGCGGGCTCGCCGGCCACCGGCGCCGGCGCGGGTGCGGGTGCGTTCGGGGTGGCCGGCTCGGCGTCGGCGGCCTGACCGGGCGCAGCCGCGGCGGGGGTGGCGGCCGGGACGGGCTCGACCACGGCGGGCGCCGGGGCCGGGGCCGGCTGGCCGGCGGGAGCGGCCAGGGTGGGGAACAGGGTGTCGTCCGGCTCGACTTCGCTGCTGCGGTGCGGGGCGGGTCCGCTGCCCGGGGTCGGCGGCGGTACGGGCGTGGGTGCGCTCGGGGCGGCCGGGGCGGTGGGAACGGCTGCGGCGGGGAGGGTGGCTGGGGCGGCGCCAGGGGTGGGCGTTACAACTCCGGTGCCATGTGAGGTTGTTGCTGCCGCTTCGGGTGTAGCGGGGGTGGGCCGGTCGGGGTGGGTGGCGGGCGGGAGCGGGGTGCCGTCGGGGGTGGCGGGGAGCAGCACGGCGAGGGGGGTGACGTGGCGGCGCAGGACTTGGGGGTGGCCGGTGGCGGCGGCCTGGATGAGGTCGCCGAGTTTCTTGCGGGCGTCGGCGGTGCCGTGTGCGGTGGCGGTGGTCAGGTCCCAGCCCAGGGCGGTGGCGGTGGTGGGGGCGGTGAGCAGGGCGTGGTGGGTGCCGCGGGCCAGTGGGGTGGAGGTGCCCTGGCCGGCGGCGCTGATCAGCTGCGGGAGGGTGCTGCGGGCCTGGTGCAGTGTCTGCGGGCTCGGGGCCAGGACGACGGCCGGGGCGGGACCCGGCGTGGCGGCGGTGTCGGCCGCCGGACCGGGAGCCGAACCGGCGGCGGGAGCGTCGGACGTGGTGGGTGGCGGCGTTGCGGGCGCCGGGGCCGGGGCGGCGGGGTCTTCACCGGGCGCGGCGGGCGCTGCCCGCGGGGTCGGGGTCGGCATGGTGGTGGTGGACTCCTTGGAGGGGTCGGCGGCGGGGGCCGGCTCTGCCGTGGCCCGGCCGGCGGCCGGGGCCGGGTGGGGAGCAGCGAGGTGTTCACCGGGCGCGGCAGCAGCACCAGGGGTGCGGTCGGCGGCCGGGACCGAGGCCGGGGTGGTGGGGGTGTTCTCGCGCGCCTCCGGCGCGGGGGTGACGGCCGGGGCGGGGGCCAGGCGGTGGTGGTCGGCCGTGGACTTCAGGCTCGCCAGCTTGGGGCGGTCGAGGACGGTGTGGAGGTGGTCGTCGCCCACCAGGACCAGGGGGAAGCGTTCCATGCCTCCCCGCGCCCACAGGCCGTAGAGCGTCTGCAGCGCGGCGGTGGCCAGTTGGTGGGCGTCGGGCACGACCACCAGGGGGGCGGAGCGGTCGAGTTCGGCGGCGACGAGCTTGAGCGCGGCGGAGTGCTCGCGGGGCTGCGGCTGGCGGTGGTCGAGGCCGAGAGCGGTGTACAGGGCGCGGATGAGGGCGGGTTCGTCGGTGTTGGGGTGGGGGCGGATCCAGACGGCGGGCAGCGGCTGGTGCTCGGTGGCGGCGGTGACCGCCGTGGCGGCCTCCGGGCCGGGGCCGGTGACGCACAGCAGGGCCCGGTGCTCGACCGTGGAGCGCAGGTCGTGGAGCAGGCCGTCGGCCTCCGGGGCGGTCTCCGGGCCGGCGGTGTCGTCGGCCGCCGGGTTGGGGTGGCCGGCGGGGGCCGGGGCGGGGCGCAGCGGGGCGGCGGAAGCCGGGGCCGGGACGGTTGCGGCCGGAGCGGCGGCGTGCGCGGTCAGGTGGCGGTGGGTCGCGCTGGTGTAGAGGCCGGTGAGTTCGGGTTGGCCGAGGACGTCGTCGAGGTGGAGGTCGCCGCCCAGGACGAGGGGGAAGGCCGAGTGGGCCCACAGCAGGCCGAGCCAGCGCAGAGCGTCCTCGGGCAGCTCGTGTGCGGCGGGCACGATGACCAGGTGGGGTGAGCGGCGCAGCTCGGCGGTGATCTTGACGACGGCGGTTTCCAGGGTGCGGGGGCGGCGCTGGCCGAGGCCGAGGTGCTTGAACAGCTCGGGGACTACCTGGTCCAGGGCGGTGCCGTGGACGTAGAGGGGCTGGAGTTCGCCGGTGTCGAGGGCGTGCATGAGGGCTGTGCTGGTGGCGACCGGGTCCGGGCTGGTGACGACCAGCACCGATCGGTGTTCGGCGGCCTCGCGCAGGTCCGCGGTCAGATCGCCGTCGGGCGCCGGGGTCGGCGCAGCCGGGCCGACCCCGGTCGGCGCGTCGGGGTCGGCGGCGGGCGCGGGCTGCGGCGCGCCGGGCGCGGGCGCGGGCGTGGGCGTGGGCGTGGGCGTGGGCACGGCGGCCTCCTGGACACGGTGGCGGGTGACGTGGGGGTGGAGTTCCGCGAGGTCGTGGCGCCCCAGGAGGCCGTCAAGGGTGGTGTCGCCGACCAGCACCAGCGGGAACGGCTCCGGCTCCCACAAGCGGTACAGCAGTTCGAGCGCGGAGGGGCGCAGCCCGAGGGTGGTGATGGCGATGACCAGGCGGGGGGCGCGCTGCAGCTCGGCGGTGATCAGGCCTTCGGCTTCGTCGAGACCGGGAAGCCGGCGGCGCCGGCCGAGGCCGAGCCGGCTGTACAGGGCGCGGATCAGGGACGAACGGTCGTGGCCGCTCACCTGCACGGTCGGCAGCTCCACGGGCTCGAGGTCCTGCGCCAGGGCGTGGGTGAGAGCGGTCTGGGCGGTGGTCGTGTGCGCGCTGGTGACCGCCAGGATCGTCCCGGGCGTGCGGGTGGCGTGGCGCAGGAGCTCCGGCAGGCCACCGACCGGGGCCGGGGTCGGGGTCCCGGCCGCCGGGTCAGTGGTCTCCGGGTCCGGTCCGGCGGGGGCGGGGCACGGCGCGGCGGCGGTGGCCGAGGTGGCATCAACGGCACTGGGAACGAGGGGAGTTGTATCGGCCGTGGACGGGCCGGACACGGCGCAGGTCGGCACGTCGGCGGCGGCCGAGGTGGCCGAAGTGGCCGAGGTGGCGCCAACGGCATTGGGGAGAAGGGGGGTTGCGGCGGCCGGGTCGGCCGGGGCGGGGCCCAGCGGGACCGGGGCGGGGCCCAGCGGGACCGGGGCGGGGCCCAGCGGGACCGGGACGGCGGAGGCGTCCGCCGGGACGGCGGGCGCGTCGGTCTGCGGGGCGGCGGGCGTGGTCCCGCCGGTGCCGGACGGGATGTCCGGGCCCGCCACGGCAGCGGGGGCAGCGGACGCGGCAGCGGCCGGGTCGGCGGCGGCCGCCACCTCGGCGGCCGGGCCGGGCACAGCGGCGTCCGGGACGACGGGCGCGAGCGCGGCCGGTTCCACCCCGTCGTCGGGCTGCGGTCCAGCTGGGGCGCCCGGCGCGGGCGGTTCCGCCACGGCGGCGGCCTCGCCCAGCGCGGGCCGCAGGTGGTCGGCGACCAGCTGCTCCAGGGCCTTGTACACCTGGCCGGCCCTCTGGCTGGTCGGGCCGCCGAACGCGGTACGCGGGGCGGTGAGCAGCACGAGCCAGTGCGTCCCGGTGAGCTTGAGCCGGGCGGCGGCGCCGAGCGCGGACTTCAGCTTGCGGCCCGCCGGGGTGGCCAGGTGACCGCGTGGGGGGTTCACCAGCTGGTAGGCGGGCATGGCCAGGTTCTGGCGCAGCCCCAGCGGGATCGAGGTCCACAGCGGGTCTTCCGGGCCGGGAAGGGCGAGGTGACCGGCCGCCCCCGGCACCGGCTCCCGGACGACTGTGGCCGGTGCGGCGGAGGCGGTGGTGGTGGTGGTCCGGACGGGCCGCCGCGAAGAAGCCGTCCCGCGTACGGACTCGCGCGGGGAGTTTCCGGAGCGGGCCGGACCGGGTGCAGCGCCGGCGGCCGGGCCCGCGACGCCGGCGGTCGTACCCGGGGCCCCGGCGCCCCCTGCAGCCGGGACGACCGGGCCGTCGTCACCGGCCGGGGCCGGGCCGGCAACCGGCACGGTGGTCGGGGAGGCGGCCGGGCCGAGGGCCGGAGAAGCGACCGGGGCGCTCCCGACAGCAGACACCGGGCGGGCCGCGACGGCCGGAACAGCACCAGCAGCGGGCACGGGCGCGGGCGGACCGGCCGGAACAGCGCCCGGGGCGGGCGCGGTGTCCGGCCCGGCCAGGCCCGCGACCGGCGGGACCCCGTCCGCACCGCGCGCCACACCGGCATCACCACGACGGTCACCGGCAGCGGCGGCGCGGGAGGAACCCGAACGAGAAGAGGACACCAGGCACTCCAGACACAGAAGAGACGCACAGAAGACAACAACCCGGGGGACGCCCGGCACCAGCCCGGAGCGGGCGGGCGCCACCGCCGACCAGGCAGCGGAGCCGACCGGGCGGCGAGGCGGACGGGCAGCGGAGCCGACCGGGCAGTGGCGGTGCAGACCGGCGGACGGCAGGAGGCCGCCCCGGTCCCGGACAGGGCGCAGCACGGCCCCGACCGCAGGCCACCCGCACCCACTCACAAGGTGTAACGCTGGGCGTCAGTCTAGCCACACCGGTACACACCCGGCACCGAATGTTGTAACGAGAACGAGTGACGTCGTACCCGCCAGGGACCACCACCCACCCCCAGGCACACCACCCGGGGCCCGCAGGCCCGGGGCCCGGCGGCGGGCCGGAGGCCCGGGCGGGACGGGGCGGACGGCGGCGGGCCGGCCCGCCGGGCGGGACGGGGCGGACGGCGGCGGGCCGGCCCGCCGGGCGGGGATGGCGGGCCCGGAGGTCGAGGCCCGGCGGACGGCCCCGGGACGGCAGGCGCGGCGGGACGGCGGCGGGGCGGGCGGCGTGCGGCCCGGCGGGACGGAGGGCGGGGGCGGGGGCGGGGGCGGGACCGGGGCGGGGGCGGCAGGGCAGACGGGCGGCAGGGCAGACGGGCGGCAGGGCAGACGGGCGGCAGGGCAGACGGGCGGCAGGGCAGACGGGCGGCAGGGCAGACGGGCGGGCGGGCAGACGGCGGGCGGGCAGACGGCGGCCGGGCCCGGGACGGAGGTCGGGGCCCGGACGGAGGTCGGGGCCCGGACGGACGGGCACCCGGGGCGCACGGCAGGGGGACGGCGGGACGGCGGCGGGGCGGCGGCGGGACGGCGGAGGAGGCGGAGGAGGCGGCGGAGGCGGCGGAGGCGGCGGCGGAGGAGGCGGCGGAGGCGGCGGCGGAGGCGGCGGCGGAGGCGGCGGCGGAGGCGGCGGCGCAGTGGCCCCCGTCCGCACGGCTCAGACGCGCCCGACTGTCACCAGAATTCTCAATACAACTGCGGGATTCTCATCAGGCTCGCGGTACTACAGGTCAAGGCACTGATCGACTCGGAAAAAGCGCAACGGACATCTCTCAGCCATCTGCGGCCTCGCAGGTCAAAGCGATCCCTCTACCGCAACATCACTGAGAACGCACACACCCCGTCAAACAAACGCCGGAGCACGGGCGGAGCATTCCCCAAGATGTTAGTTTCACGCGCACCCGGAACCCCGGGCGGGGGTCCGCCGCCCGGGGAGGCAACCCAAGGCAACTCCGGGGCGGGGGGTCCGGACGACCACCCCCGGCCAGGCGCACGCCCCCCGGCGCGCGATCACCCCCGCACACCAACCCGCCGAAGTTTCTAACACTGGCGACCGTTCACCCAACCAACCCAACCCACCCCCCACCAACGTTGCTTAATTCTATGACTCTATGTGTGCGTTATCGCTCTCGACGACTGCTACGGGGTTGCGAACGAGTGACCGGGCGTGCCCGGCGTCGCAGCGGACCGTGTGGGGCTACGAGCGGCATGCTCAGGCGATCGGCAGCCCCAATGCCCTGAGTGTCCCCGGAGCGATGTCCGAGCCGTCGAGGGCGTCGACGAAGCGGAGCGCGTGTTCCGCGATCACCAGGCCCTGCGGCACGTTGGGAACTGGTGCGCCGATGTCCCGTAGGAACGCTGCGACGCCTTCCCAGGAGTAGAGCACCGTTCCCTCGTCGGATTCGGGCTCGGGGAACCGGGGGTCCTGGGACAGGTCAGCCAGCGCGTGCGCGCTGTGCCCGCTGCGTTGAGCGGCTTCGTCGAGCGTCACAGTGTCGGGCAGGGATACACCGACTGCGTGGAGCCCGTCGACAAGCCGGATGCGCTGTACTGCTTCGGCTACGGCGTCCAGGAGGGTCGGGGCCTCGATGTCGCAGCTCAGCTGTCGCAGCACGGCTGGATCTGCGGGGTAAGGGTGAGCGCCAGGATCTTCGGGGGCAAGCGTGTACGAGATCGCCCCGTCTGCGAGGGCATCGCAGTGGTCGAATGCGTCGGCCTGCTCGCGGGTGAGCGGCTGCCTGAGCAGAAGGCCGAAATTCCACTCCACTTCGTCTCTCCCTAGTGCTGGTGGTCGCGGACGAAGCGGTCGATCTTCTTCGCCTCGTTGCCGGGGTTCTTAGGCGTGCCGGAGACGGGGAGGCGCGCTCCGCAGGAGCAGCAGACCACCCACCCCCATCGGTGACCATTCTTGTCCGGCGTGACGGTGCAGCCTGCCCGCTTGGCGCGGTCGAGCGCATTCGCGACATCCGAATTCTGGTGCCGTCCCTTGGAAACCACTCGCTGACCGTACAGGTGTCTCTGATCACGACGGCGGGATCAGGTCACCCTTGCTTGACGCGGCATCAGCCAGTCGTCTCCGCAACGACGACGTGTGCTGACGGGCTCGGCGTACGGCGAGCGTCGGAGTTGCTGAGATGCTCACGTGCGTGAGCGGCGCGGTGGCCTCTCGGTGTCGCGGCCGTATGTCGGACCTCGGCGAGCACGTCGCCGCTGCGCAGCACAGCGCCTCGTCCGCCCGAGCGGCGCCCGACAAGGTGCGCAGCGCCCTGGACGACCTGAACGACGGCGCCCGGGGCTGGCACGAGGCTTCGCCTGTTCAGCCAGGGCGAGTGCCCTGCGAATCGAGATTGTTCGGCATTCCGGCTTCCGGCGGGCGGAGCCTCAGTTACGGAACCCGCGGTCGGGGTCGCGGGCATCGTCCGCCCGGAACGGCTCGAACCACTCGTCGGCTGCGAGGTTCACCATGCCCATGGCCTGGTGAATCTCGCTGTCCTTGTCCTCCATCCCGTCGAGCCTGGCGTCGAAGAGCATCAGCACGTCGTGGTCCTCGAAGAGGTTGTCCGAGCAGCCTTCCCAGTCGTAGTCGGCGTGCCTTCGTGGCAGATCGGCGACGAGGTCACGCACGGCGTTCGGCCGATTCGTCGTGATCGACCGCGCGCGGTCGATCATCAGGTGGAGGGCCATCTCCTCGCCCGTGCATCGTGGCTCGATGCCGTTTCGGTCCGCATCACGCAGGTCGCCAGTCAGGTCGTCGAAGGCTCTGGCCATCTGCCTGCGCCACTGGCCGTCCCGGCGCAGGGTGATGGCCGGGAGCTGGCCGAAGACGCCTCCGGCGCCAGGGGACAAGGGCTCGTCGCCCAGCGCGGTCACTTCCTGCCAGGCCAGAGCGGACAGTTCCTCGCCCGCCACACCCAGCACCGCGACAGTGCGGGCCGTCAGCACGCCTTCGTCTTCCTCTTCCGGCCATCCTTCTTCCTCGTCGTCGAGGTGCCAGTGCGGGTGCTGGACGCGGGTGGCAAAGCGTTCGCGGGCGTGGGTTGCGGCGCGCTCGGGTGCCGCGAGGCAGGTGTCGATGAGCTGCAGTTCGTCGCAGACGGCTTCGGCGGCGAGGTCGGTGCCGGCCTGGGCGAGGAGTTTCGTGTCCGCGTCGGCGGCCGGCGTCGCGCGTGGCAGGACGACGGCATAGAAGTTGTCGGTCAGCCGGTCGATGACATCGGCGACGACGGTGGTGACGACCATCTGGTCGTCAAAGGGGGCGTGCACGTTCAGGGCGTCGATGACCAGGAAGTTGCCGGGCTGTTCGACGGCCTCTTCCAGTTCGGCGGAGAAGCCTCCGTCCGGGGTGAGGAGCCGACTGGCGACGATCGCGCAGAGCGTGCCGTGGTCCGTCATCCGGTCGGCCAGGTTGTCCGTGTTGTAGTACCGGCAGCGAGCTGCGCGCAGGCTTCCCACCTCGCGGTCGCCGTCCAGGATGCGGATGTGCCATTCCTGAAGGCCCCGATCGAGGTCGGCCAGGCCGTGGTGGTGACGGAGCTCGGTCCTCAGGTTCGTGAGGTCGGGTGCTGTAGGGGCAGTCACCGTGGGGGTGGTCATCGTCTCTCCTGTCGGCCTGGCGTGGTGCGTGGCGCGTCACCCAGCGTAGTGGCCGCTGTAGCGGGCGCGGGCGTATCGACAACGGCGCGCTGCCGCAGTCCAGTTCGTCTTGGAGGGCCGACGTGGCGAGGCTGGTCGATGCTGGCGCTTCTCGACGAGTTCTGGGGAGCGCGTGCGGGGACGGCGTCCCGCCGAGTGGGCCTCGGGACGAAGATCATCTGGCAAGGCGTTCCCCACGTGGGACGCCGGGCGTCTTCCGGGACAGGGGTGGCGGGATGTGCCGCAGGCTCCAGGTCGAGGGACCGTCGCCCTCGGTCAGGCCGTACGGCCTGGCCGGTCGATCTCGCCTGATCCCTCACGCCCGCCCGTCAGGCGGGCGGGCGCAGCAGCGCGATGACGGTGGCGTCGTCGCGGTAGCCGTCCGCGTCGGCCTGTGCGGCGGCGGTCAGGGCGTCGGCCAGGGCCTGGGGATCCGTCTCGTGCGCGCGGCACAGCCGCTCCATGGCCTCCATGTCCACCTGGTCCGAGACGCCGTCGGTCACGAGCAGGACCAGGCGGACGTGTTCGGGGATCTGTGTCTCGCGGCACATGGCCGCGCCGGCTTGAGCGAGTCCGGTCCTGGACCAGTTGTCGTGGGCGGCGGCGAGGTCCACGGCCACACCGTTGCGGCGCAGGTACTGCCCCATGGTCTGGTCGGTGCTCCACTGGGTGAGCGCGGCGCCGTCCCAGGCGTAGGCGCGGCAGTCGCCGATCCAGTGGATCGTGGTGGGCTGGCCCGGCTCCATGCGGGCGTAGACGGCCGAGGCGTGCGGCGGGGTGTCGTAGGCGTGGGCCATCTGTCCGGCGGTCGTCAGTGCGGCAAGCCCGCCCATGGTCATGCCGATGTGGGTGATCACCGGCGGCACCGCCTGGGCGTAGCGGACGACTGCCGCGTCGTGGCCTGCGCCGTCGACGACGGCGGCGCACACCCGCTGCCCGCGCCGCTGGAGGTCGTTCCCGTCGCCGCACGGGGGCTCGGTGCCCGGCCGCCGCGCCATCCCCACCGTGATCGCCTGCGTGCCCGCCGCTTGGGCTTCACCTGTCTCGGCCATCGTCTTCTCCTTCGTGTCGGTCGTCGGTCTGATCGACCGCCCTGTACTCCGCCTGGAACAGAACGCGGTCAAGGAGTCCACAGAATTGGGAAGTTGTGGCTGCTGGGGCAGGAGAGACGAACCGGGAGCGGCACCCGGAAGACGACGGTGACGGCCGACTCGGGCAGCCCAGCGGACATTCTCGTGATCCCGCGTGCAGGCGAACGGCGCTGCACAGGGTGGGGGTCTGGCGCACGGCGGAGGTGAGGGTGTTCTGCTCCCGGGTCGGCATCGCGGCACTGGGGCAGGATGGTGTTGCCGAGCCGGCAAGCCGACGAGGGAGCGGTCGGGACAGTCGAGGCCGTCCTGGGCCGCCTCTCCGGGCTTCGGTGATCTGCTGGGTGGCCGTGGCAGGCGCCCGAGGATCTGCAGGCGCGTCCTCCGTTCCGCCAGGAGGGCATGGACCATCGTCCTGCGCCGATAGGCTCGGGGTGTGTACTGGAAGGAGCGAGCGGTGTGCCGGCCCCTTTCGGGGAGTTCCTCGCGCAACTGCGCGGACGCAGAGAAGAGGTGCAGTGGAGAGCGTGGAGGAACTGGTGCGGGACATGGCGGGCCTCGTCGCAGAGATGGCGGGCCGGTACGCCCGTGAGGACGGCGACCGCGGTCCCGCGCTGATGCCACTCGGCGGCGTCGGGCGGCAGGAGGGCGAACGGGTCGTGGACCTGGACGCTCCGCTTCTGGGCCATGCCACCCGCGAGATCCGCGACCTGCTCAAGCGCGGCGATCCCTTCGGACTGCAGATCCGCGATGTCCAGCGCGCCGTGCACCTCGACCGAGGCGGGTGCCTGGCGCTGTTGGCCGCGACCGTCGACGCCGGGTACCTGACCGCGCCCGAGGACCTCAACGAGGTCCAGCACTGCTACAACTGCAGGACCGACGACTGCGAGTACCACGACTACCGGACCTGGACGCTGACCCCCGCCGGGCGGACCCTGGCCCACGCCTCCGGCCGCAAGCCGTCCACCCGCAAGAACGCCGACGCGCTGGTCTCCAAGGTGGTCAAGGCCGCCAAGGCCGTCAACGCCGACCCCGACGCGACGCTGTGGTGGGTCAAGGAGATTCGTGCGGTGGGCCCGTACGCCGAGCTCGGCCAGGAGTCGCTGCTGCACGTCGACCTCGCCGTGGACCTGCGGCCGCGCCTGGACGACCCGGCCGAGCAGCGCAAGGCCGAGCAGCGTCTGCGCGATGCCGCCCGCGACCGCGGGGAGCGGGAGCGGGTGTGGGACATGGTCGGATACGGCCACTGGCGTACCCGGCTCGCGCTCGCCGGGCGCAGCAAGGTCGTCCGAATGTTCCGCCCAGAGCGGGAAGTTGAGGGCCGGCTGCTGTTTACTGAGAAGCGGGACCTGACCGTTTCCGCGAAGGCGACCGTGCCCTATCAGCGGCCGACGGCCGTACCGCTGAAGAGCTGCTCGTGGTGCGGGCGGCAGGTTCAGGCGGCGCGCGTCGCCCAGCGCGGTGCCCCGCTGGCCTCGTCCCCCATCGGGATGTGCGAGCAGTGCCTGTCCCTGGGCTGGACCGATGATCTCCAGTATCAGGGAACCGCTGAGGTGTGGCCGTGGCGGGCGGTCCGCGAGCTGCGCAGGACTCTGCCCGAGGAGCCGATCCACTCCTCCGGATGCGCGCTGTGCGGGCGCACCGATGCGGTGGAGCGACCGTGGTGGCCGGGCGACGACCGCGACGGCTCCGGAAGTGACGGACACGAACCAATCGTCCTGCGGTTGTGTGACGTGTGCCCGGGGCTGCTGGAACTGATCGACACCTCCGGCCGTGAGGGCTGGTGGTGCGCCCGGCACCAGAACGCGTGCCTGGCCGGCATGCACACCCTCCTGCGCCGCCGCGCCGGCGTCGAGGAGGTCCCCGGTGTCCAGAAGGCCCGCAAGGTGCCACGGCTGACCGCGCTGCACCGGGACGTGCTGGCCCGGGTGGCCGAGCACGGGGCGTTGTCGGCCGTCGACCTGTGCCGGGCCCCGTTCAGTCAGGACCACCAGGATTCCCGTTGGTGGGAGGTGCGGCTGGGCCACCTGTTCGATCACCGTCTCATCGCCGCGGTCCGCGACGGGGGTGAGGAGGCCCGGGAGCTCGTGCGAGCAACCAGTGAGCTGGAGCGGGACCTGGCCGGGCGGCTCGGTGCGCTGTACATGCCGGGGCCGGTCTGGGACGGCGAGCGGGTGCTCGAGCCCGCGCCGCCCGCGGGCTGGGCCGAACTTCGCGCCCAGGCCGATCAGGAGGCGGCCCGGCTGGACCGGGACGCGCTGCGGCGGCGTACGGAGCATCCGGTGCCGGAGGCTCCCCGCGGCCGCTGGGGGTAGCCGACGCCACCCCGCATCGTCCCGGTACGTGCGGTGTTAAGCGAAGTTGGCCGGGTACTGCTTCTCCGCGGCTCTATGCTCGATGCCCGGGTGTGCACGGCCGGTATGTGGCCGCCGCGCCGGATCTCAGCAGGTTCTGACCGACAGGAGTCTCCTGGCGATGTCCCAACACCCATCCATGTCCCGGACCGGGTTGGCCACCACGGCGCTCGGGGTTGCCTCCACGGGGCGGGAGTTGGTCAGCGCGGTGTGCGCGTTCCGCAGCTATCCCGCGCCCGGCGACGGCCTCGCGGCACGGCTGGTGGCCGGGGCGTTCACGGCTCTGGATCAGGTGCCGCTGGAGGTCCGCCTCTACGTCCATGACCTTCAGGACACGGCCGAGAAGTGGCCGGCGCTGCCGATCACGCTGCCGCCGACGCCGTGGCAGGCCGCCACCCTCGTCGACGACCTGGCCGCGCTGGTCACGGCCCTGCCTGCGACCGAACTACGGGAGGCCGCCGAAGGCATGGCCCTCACCCGCGGCGAGGTCGCTCTGGCCTCCGACAAACCCGTCCTCGCCCGGGGCTGGCGCAAGGACGGGCCGCTGCCTGATCCGGCGATGCTGCCTCAGGCTCGCCGTGACCGGGAGGCCGAGCTGCTCGGGCTGTTCGCCCACGTGGATCCGCACGACTGGGACCCTGGGCAGACCGATGCCGTCCGCAAGGCCCTGCTGATCCGCCTCGCCGGCCTCGGTGACGGCCTGCTGCGCGTCTCCGCGCTCCCGCCGGCTCCTCTGGACTGGCATGCAGACGGCGAACGGCTCACCGCACGCCTGCCCGTGCCCGGCGCGCCCCAGCCCCTGGAGGCCCAGGTCGTGGCAGAAACCGTCGACCGGCACCCTCTCATCTCGTGGAACGATCCCGTGTGGGGGGCAACCGGGACGGCCGTCTCCTGCGAGTGCTGGCGGTGGCGCGTGGGCTGGCGTTCCGCCGATGGCACGTTCCACACCGACGCCGGAAGTACCGAGGCGAGCCAGGCCGCAGCGCAGTTCGGCGCGGAGCAGACCCTTGTCGAATACGCCGCGCGGGCACAAACCGTGCGCCAACGGGCGCGCTACCGGCTCTTGGTACCACGGCAACCCGACAAGCTGGTGATGAGCGACCCAGCCATCGTGGTGCTCGAGCTGCGGTCGCTGCTGGAAGCGGTATGCGCCGAGTACCGCTCCGAGACGAACCACCCCGAGTCCGCGACCGGGTGGCGCATCCTGCCGCACCAGGACGAGAACAAGGAATGCAGCCTCGTCGCGATCCTCCTCGACAACTGCTACGTTCCCTACCCCGAGCTCGGCGACCCGGCCAACGATGCCGACCCGGCCGAGGCCACGTTCGAGGACTTCCTGCGCTCCCACGCCGTCATCCTCACCCCGCCCGCCCGCGCCTACCTGACCGGGCTCTCCCAGGTCGGGCCCGGCGAACTCCCGCTACGCCGGCGACACGAGGCAGCGATGCGCGCGGTGTTCGCCGTCGACGGTGAAGCGGCCGACCTGCTGGCCGCCGACATGGGCCCCCTGTCCGACGGCATGGCGTGGATCGACCTCCTGGATGTCGCGGCGCTGGAAGGCTTCCTCACGGCCACGGAGCATGATCCGACCCAGTGACAGCCGGGTGCGGTGCGACGGCATGCGTGCGCGCCGGGATCTGTTGCTCGATAGCCAGGGCCGGTTCACTCATACAGCCATGATGCTTCACGGGTGCTTCTTCAGCTCGCGCAGCTGCTGGCGGAAGTCCTCCGGTACGAGTCCGGTCTGCTCGGCGAGCGCGGGGATGTCGTGGTCCTGGAGTTCGAGGCCCATGGTCTCGGGGATCTCTTCTGGGTGGTGGCGGTCCCCTTGCGCGATGGTGCGCTCGGCAAGGAGAAGGAAGACCGTGCGGGCGGTCTCGTCTGCAATCTCGAGGCCGCATACGTACGCGGTGGCGTGCCGGCTCATCGTGTGTCCTCCCCGGGGCGGGCCACGGCGGCCGTCGTCTGGTCGATCACGCTACCGGCGCTTGGCCACGGCGGTGGCGCGATGGGGTCATGCGTCCGGCCGCGGCTGGCCGTCGGCCCACCGCTGGGCGGCGGCGAGGTTCGGGGCGGTCCCTTCGGGCACGTAGGCGAAGCCGTCCCAGGACTCCAGGACCCGGGGCTCGTCGGGCCTGACGTGTGTGGCGCCGCCGCCGGCGGGCCGGTGCCGGCGGTAGACGTCCATCGGTGCCCGCCTGCGCCGCAGGAAGGCGGCGAGCGGGTCGGCGGGGTCGATCTGCGGCACCGCTCGCGACGGCTGGTCAGATGGCCCGGGACGGCTGTGCCTGCCCATGATCGTCCTTGCTCCTTCGCTCCGTGTTCGGATGCGGCCGTGTGCCGAGACAGCACTTCCTCAACGGTGCCCGGGAGGAAGCAGTGACGCAGCCCGTTCCCCCAGGTTGCGAAGGTTGCGCGAAGGCCGCTCGATACCCTGGGCCTCATGTCGATGTACGCGGGGGTGCCTCCGGAGAAGGAAGGCCAGTTCGAAGCCTTCATGGCGGCCTACGCCAACACCCGGACAGTCCTGGACGCCGTGAGGGCGTGGACCGCGGAAATGCCGCTGCGCGAGGACCTCGGTCCACGGGAGATCGTTGCTCCGTCCCGTCGATGGCTGCAGGAGCGGACCCACCTCACGGACGGGATGATCGACGGGGCGGTCTTCGCTCTGTTCGCGTCCGGAGCGGTCAAGCAGCACCCCTCCGAGCGCGAGGTGTGGTGTTGGGCGGACCCCGAGGCCATCGACATCGCGAAGGCCAACGACCAGTTGCTCACCGTCTTGGACATCGTTACGCAGGCCGGGCTGCACATGTCCGGCCCCCCGGAGTCCGGTGTGGTGACGGCCCTGAAGCCGGATCTGCGGCGAGTCCGGCGCTGGCCGCGATGGCGCCGCTCCCGGCCTGATCGTGAGCCGTGATGCATGGAGAGGCCGACCATCGTGACCAAGCCGCTCGCCGTCGGGCTCATCGGCATCACCGGCTCAGGCAAGACAACCCTGGCCACGGCGCTCGCCGCACGGGGCATGGTGCGCCTCTCCGTCGATGAGGAAGTCCACCGCCAGCACGGCCGCTACGGGATCGACTACCCAGAGCACGAGTACGGCGAACGGGAACGTCCCGTCGTCGAGGAGGTGCTGGCCGAACTCGTCGACCACCTTCGTGCCGGCCGCGACGTCGTCCTCGACCACGGGCTTTGGCTGCGCCGTGAACGCGAGGAGTTGAGGCGCACTGTCGAGCGTGCGGCCGGTCGGCTGCTCCTGGTCTACCTCCCCGTGGGAAAGCCGGAGCTCCTGGCCAGGCTCGAGCGACGCAACCGCCGCGACGACGCCAACGCGCTCACAGTCACCCCCAGTGCCTTGGACGACTTCTTCGACCGGTTCGAACCCCCGGAACCGGATGAGCCGATGCTGATCTACGCCGGAGATCCAGACGCCGTCCTGGACCAGCTCGCAAGGGACACGTCACCCGAAGGTGGGGCTCCATGATGACCGTGAGGCCGTTGCTCCGCAGATGGGCGATGCAGTCGGTGATCCACTCCACGTGCTGCTCGATGGAGACGACCCATATTGGTGAGCACCGACGGGCTCAGCGGCCCGGTGACCGTGAAGAGGTTGGGGAAGCCCGCCGAGACCAGACCCAGATGGTTCAGCGGACGGCGCCACCGAAGTCGGGAACGATAGGGACTGGGGCGAGCGAGCGGCCTGCCGCACCGGCGATCCGGACGAGTTGTTCGTCGAGGGCGCGGACCAGAACCGGGCAAGAGCACTGTGCACCGGCTGCCCCGTGAGGCTGGTGGCCGGCCACGTAGCACAGCACTGGTCCGGGTGCCTCACCCGGCGGCTCATCGTCGAGGGGCACGACGGCGCGGCCGGCGGGATCGTCCTCAGTACCAGCGCCGCCCGCTCCAAGCCCGCGCGCCGTATCGCCTGCGCCGGGGACGCACTCTCGCCGTACGTCCGGGAGCTGTGCGGGCACATCGCGTGCGCAGAGCCTGCGCCGGCCGGACCGGGTAGCCGCTGCCCCAGCCACGTCACCGACCCCGTGCCACCTCACCACCCGAAGACCCACTGGGCGGACCTGGCCGCGACCTCCTGGGCGATGACCCACCACGAGGCCTGCACCGCAGACGTGATGGAGCCCGCACGTCGAGATGTCGTCGTTGGCGGCATCCGTGCAGGCATGAGCAAGAGCCGCCTGCACGCGTTCACCGGGATCGCCCGCAGCCGGCGGACGCGGCAAGCGGGCCGGGCGCGGCGCGGGCCCAGGCGGGGCGGCAATGTTCGGCGTTGTTCGGTGCACATCGACGAACACCCCACGGGCACGGGGAGAAACCAGCCTGAAGAGGAGATGCGCGGTGCCAGCCAAGTTGGCTTCTACCAAACAAAGGGCCCCGCGCAGCCCTGGCAAAGATTGCATCAGCGCTGAGCAGTTCTGGAGCGCCCCCGGGCCAGCCGAGCAGGGCCCGGGGGCGCGGCCGGGCGGCAGCGCGGCGGTCGCTGAGAACGCGCAACACAGCGGGCGGTGCCCTTAGCGGGATGGTGCTGCTGGACGCGGACACCGGACTTTGAGGCCCACGCGCGGGGCTGGTCGGGGAGTCGGGGGTAGGTCGTGGTTCCCGGCTGGGAGAGCTGAACCATCTGACTTGGCTCGTGGCGGACTTTAAAGATGCGGCCACCGTGAAGTCTGCCCGTGGCAGTTGCTAACTGTAGCAGGCCGGGATGCCCCAACCATCTGACTTGGTTTGTGACGGACTTTGAAGATCACGGCGTGTCCGGCTCTCCCGGGTCTGCTGGCTCGGGATGATCAGCGCATGAACGTCGAGTTGCCCGGAGTGCAGTGGAACGAGTTGTGGCTACCGTTGCGGCCGTACGCGACGAACCGGCTACAGGAGGGGATCCGGCGTGAGCAGCGGCCGGTGGCGATGACCCGTCGGTACGTGGAGGCGAACCCGTCGGCGATGAGCAATCTCCTCGTCGTGGATGTGGACCACTCGGATGCGGTGCTGCGGGCGGTGTCGTCGGTGGGGTCGCATCCGCTGCCCAACGCGGTCGTGGAGAACCCGGTGAACGGGCATGCTCATGCGGTGTGGGCCCTGGCGGAGGCGGTGACGCGGACCGAGTACGCCCGGCGCAAGCCACTGGCCTACGCCGCCGCGGTCACTGAGGGCCTGCGCCGCGCGCTGGACGGCGATGCGGCGTACTCGGGGCTGATGACGAAGAACCCGCTGCACACGGACTGGAGCACCGAGTGGTTCCACGGCGGACTCCACACGCTCGGCGGCCTGGAGGAGGCGCTGAGCGGCCACATGCCGCCCGCGCGCTGGCGGGAGACCAAGCGGTTCCGCACCAACATCACCGGGCTGGGGCGCAACTGCTCAATCTTCGAGACGGCCCGGACCTGGGCGTACCGCGAGGTACGCCACCACTTCGGCAGCCCCGACACCTCCACACCGCCATCCACGCCGAAGTACATACCCGCAACGCCGAATTCACCGAGCCGCTGCCGGCCGTGGAGGCGCGTGCGATCGCCAACAGCATCCACCGGTGGATCACGACGCGGTCGAGGATGTGGAAGGACGGCGCGGCGGTCTACGAGGCCACCTTCGTCGCCATCCAGTCCGCCCGCGGCAAGAAGAGCGGTCAGGCGCGCGCTGCGCGCCGGGACGAGCGCACCGAAGCCATGCTCGAGTACATGAGGGGGAAGCCGTGACGCGGGAACCCAGGCGTGAACGTCGCACCGCGACCGCCCGTGAGCTCGCGGACCGATTCGGAGTGTCCGAGCGGACGGTACTGCGCATGATCGCCGAGGAACGCACGACGTACGAGGGCCGCTCCCGGCAACGACGAGACCAGATCGTCGAACTGCACCGGCAGGGGCTGAAGGGCTACGAGATCGCGCGCGAGCTGAATGTTTCCACCGGTCTGGTGTCCATCCGACTCAAGGAAGCCCGCTCAGCCGGTGTCGACCTCACCCGCTACGCCGCTGCCGGTGAAACCCACGAGCAGGGCCAAGCGTAGCGAGCCGGCCGGGTCAACCCTCGGCGCGCTCCCTCTGGATCTTCTGCATCTTGCGGGCCATGTCGACCTGCGCGCGGATCACCGTGTCGAACAGGGCCTCCGGATCGCCGTCGGGGCCGGCGCTCGCAGCCAGCAGCGAAGCGACTTGGGTGCAGATCTTCTGAGGGTTGATCAAAGCTCTGTGACCTGCAGGTTTTCCATTGGTGCGTGATCGCTGAGGTCCACGTGGCGTGCACCTCCGCGCCGGGACAGGCGATTTGCGGCGACGGGCCTCGCTGACCAGCGCGGATGCCGACAGCGCGAAGCGGCTGTCGTGTGGGCCGAAGCGTATAGACGCAGGTCAGCCGGACGAATAGGCACCCTCAGAGGATCTGCACCCAAGCGACTTGGCCGGCGAGGACAGTGACCACGTCGGCTGCCCCCACCGGGCCGCGGACCTCGATCAGCTTGCGCACGGCGCCGTCGATGCGGTCCATGGCCTCCTCACCCTGGAGGAACAAACCGAGCCGGTCGGCGAGGAACATGCGAACGACCGCCACACCGTCGGCCAGGGCAGTGTCCACGTTGAAGTCGACGCGGGCCTTCTCCGACTCCTTGAGCACGGCCGGAATCGTGTACGTCCGCTGCTCCGGGATGAGGCCCCCCTTCCGCCACTCCTCGTACGGGATGGGGCCAACGGCGTCACGGCGTGCACGGTGTTCGTTGGTCGGGCTGCCGCCCGCGGTGCGGCAGGCCCGCCCTGCGGCTGCCTTGCAGGTCGGGCAATCAACACGGCGCTTCCACGCGCGCACGAGATCCATCTCGGCATCGGAGCGGAGGTGACGTCGCCACTCGCCGCCCCACGGGATGCTCTGTGATCCGTTCTCCACGCCCATTGCCCCCTGGGTCCGGTGGTGTGTGCCGTCGTCGGTGCCGTGATGATGACCGTACCTGCGGTGGCGCCTCTCAGCGGTCGATCGGGAGAATGCCGTCCAGGCTGCTCTCGGAGAGGATCTGTTGGACCGTGTCGTCCAGGGTGCTGGCCGCGTCGATGACGGTATCCAGGCCGTTGGGGAGCAGGTCCTTCTCTCGGTACCAGTCGCGTAGGTGGCCCTCGTTGACGTGCGCGAGGTACTCGGCGTCTGGTTTCGTCGCGTGCCGGAGCACTGTCTCCTCGAAGGGCACGTGGAGGTAGTAGCACCGTGTGACGCCCTGGTGGGCGCGCACCAGGTCCTGGAGCATCGTGCCGTAGCGGTCGGCGTACAGGATGCCTTCGACGACGACGTGGAAGCCGTTGTCGAGGGCGTAGCGGGCGGTGAGGTTGATCAGGCCGATGTTGGCGCCGCCGGGCCGGTCGTGTTCGCGCAGCACGATCCGACGGAGGTTGTCCTGGGCGACGATGGCGAGGTTGCGGCCGAACTTTTCGCGCAGGCTGGCCGCGACGGAGGACTTGCCCGAGGCGCTGTTGCCCCGGAGCACGATCAGGCGCGTGTCGCTGGTCCCCACGGTGCCGTGCTCGGCCTCAGTCACCGCGGCTGACCTGGATGCGGTTGTCGTGGAAGTGCTGCCAGTCCATGACCAGGCGGAAGCGGCGGTGGGCCTCCAGGCGCTCCGCGTCGGCCGGCTCCTCGCCGCGCTGGACACGGGCGTCGCCGGATTTCACGAGTTCCGCGAGAGCGAGCCGAACGTCGTCGACGTCCTGGCCTGTGGCTGCCGCCAGCCGGTCCAGGGAGGTGAGGGTCTCTGCCGGTTCACCCAGATCGTCGACCAGGTGGTCAATGAGGGTGTCGAGGAGCGGGCCGGTGCGCATCGTCCAGCGGATCCCGTCGAGGCGCTCGGTGAGTTCGGGGTCCAGGGGCAGCACGTCGCCGGGCAGCGGCAGCGCGGCGGGCATCGACCACCGGGTGCCGTCCGGCGTCTCCTCGCGGCGGGCCAGGCCCCACGTCAGGTAGAGCTCGGACAGGTCCCGCACGGTGGTGGGCACCGGGAAGCCGGCTGTCGTCAGCATGGTGCTGAACTGCTCCCAGCGGGCCGCCTCGCATGCCTCGCGGCCCTCCGGCGCGGCCTCGTAGTCCCATTCCTCATCCGGCCAGGAGAAGGTGAGGGGACCGTCGAGGTCGCCGCCGATCATGTCCCAGTGCCCGTCGAAGATCTCGTGCACCAGGTCGTCCAGGGAGCCGGTGTAACCGGGCTGGCACGCCGTCCCGATCAGCATGGTCAGCGGGAAGCCCTGACGGTGCAGGACGTGCTCCCAGCCCGACACCCACCAGTCGTTGTGCATCGCCATGTCCCGGCGCGGCCCGGGAACAGACGCCTTCTCAGTCATCCGCAGCTCTTCCTCGAAAACACCTCGATGCTCGCAGCGTACGCAGCGAGACGCGGCAGGCTCACGGACGCCCGACCCACGCCTGGTGGTGCGGGGCGACGCGCAGCTGCTCGCGGAGGCGGCCGCGCAGCACTCCGACGCGGGTGCGGCCCTCCAGGACCTGCAGTCCGCTGTCCGCCGGGTCCAGGAGGCGCCGGTCGATGAGGAGCGCCGGGCGCAGCCACGTCCCGTGGTCTTCCCAATGCCGGCCGATGTCCGGGGGCCGCGCCTTGACCCAGTACACCGGGTCGGCGGCGTAGCTCTCGATGCAGCCGGCGTCGCTCTCGCCGGTCGGCATGGTGGGGAAGGCCGCGGCTGGAATCGTCTCCAGCTTCCAGGTGATGGCGCGCAGATCGACGTCTCCGTAGTCGTCCACGAAGTGTCCGTTGTCGCCGTGGTCGAAGAGGAAGTCCCTCAGGACGTCGTCCGGCCACTGCGGGGTCGGCGCGGAAGCGGTCGAAGTCGAAGCTGAGGCCGCCGTCCCGGCGGCGTGCCATCAGCGGGCTGAGGTCGTTGAGCTTCATGTCAGGCCCCACTCTCCAGCGCGTACAGCTCGTAGGGGACGGGTCCGGTCTCGGTGTCCCGGTCGGCCGTGCCGATGCGGGTGAACCCGGCCTTGGTCAGGACGCGGCCGGAGGCGGGGTTGTCGGGGTGGTGCATGGCCTCCAGCCGGTTGAGGCCGGCGGTGGTGAAGGCGACGGTGACGACCTGGTGGGCGGCTTGGGTGGCGTAGCCGTGGCCCCAGCTGTCGTCCCGGAGGATGTAGCTGATGGTGCCCATGGTCGGGGTGCGTCGGCGCAGGGAGATCAGGCCGATCAGCTCGTCGTCGGTGAGGATGGCCCAGCTCCACTGCGCACGGGGGGTTTCGGTGGCTCGGGCGAGGGCGGTGCGGATCTTGTGGTGGGCCTGGTCGAGGGTGAGGGGCTTGCCGGTGGTGTGCCGGATGGAGGCTCCGCTGTAGACGCGGGTCAGGGCTGGTGCGTCGTCGAGGGTCAGGGCGCGCAGGGTCACCATGCGGCGGTCAGCTCCTTCGCGGTGGGCCGGTCGGCGGGGTCGGGTGCCAGGCACGCGGTGATGGCGTTCTCGAACTCGGGGAAGGGCCACGGCCGGATGTCGCGCAGCGCGGTGGTGGTGCCCTTGGCGATGGCGGCCAGTTTCTCCAGCCGGTCGAGGTCGTCGTCGTAGGGGACGGGGCGCTGGCCGGTCCAGCACCAGAACAGGGAGGCGCCCAGGCTCCAGATGTCGGCGGCCGGCTGGGCGGGGATGTGGGTGTCGGCGGGGGTGTCGAGGATCTGCGTGGCGAGCTCGGGGGCGGTGGTGTGGGTGAGGGCTCCCCGGTACGGGACGCGGCGGTGGCCGTCGTCGGGGCCGCAGGCGAGGGCGTAGTCGATGACGGCGGCGTGGCCGCCGGGCGTGACGAGGGTGTTGGTGGGCTGGACGTCGGCGTGGGCCCATCCGGCGGCGTGCATGCGGGCGAGGTGTTCCGTCCAGGTGCGGGCGATGCCCGCGAGCCAGGGGCGGACCGAGGCACGGTCTCCCTCGGGGCCGCGGGCGAGGGCGAGGGCGCGCCACAGGGGCGCCCCGTCGATCCAGTTGACGGCCAGCCACCGGCCGCCGTCCCATGCCCCGGCGCCCACCCGGTAGTCGGGGCTGAGGGCGCCGGCGGCGGTGAGGTGACGGAGGTGGTCGTCCTCCTGGGCCATCTCGGCGGCCTTGTCACGGGCGTCGTCGCCGTCGGGGCTGTTGGCCTTCAGCGCGACGGCTCCCTTGGGGCCCTGGAGTTTCCAGGCCCGGGAGCCGCGCCGGTCACTCAGGAGCTGGATCGCGGCGGGTTCGCCGGTATGCCCGGTGAGGAGGGCGACGGCTTCGCCGGGGGGAGCAGGTGCCTGGCCCATGTGCGGATCTCCGTCCACTCGGTGGGGATGTCCTCGAACACGTCGCGGCCGTCGTCGTCGGCCGCGGCGAGCGCGGCGGCCAGGTCGGGTGTCGCGCGCAGGAAGCGTGGGTCGCGGCGACGGACGGCGGCCCTCACGGGGAGGAACGAGACGGGGGCGGCCGGGATCCGGTGGCCGGCCGCGGAGACTTCCTCTTCGCTCGCGTAGAACTTGCCGAACATCACCCCGACCGGACCGTAGAGGTTCTTCAGCACCCAGTGCGGCCAGGCCATCAGGTCACGGTGCCGGGCGCCGGGCACGTCGCCCAACAGGACGATGTTCTCGCACCGCAGCAGACCGTGCGGC
Source organism: Streptomyces sp. NBC_01216 (assembly GCF_035994945.1). Taxonomy (NCBI): domain Bacteria; kingdom Bacillati; phylum Actinomycetota; class Actinomycetes; order Kitasatosporales; family Streptomycetaceae; genus Streptomyces; species Streptomyces sp. NBC_01216. The sequence goes on along the minus strand of NZ_CP108678.1, from coordinate 311,819 downwards.
CGGTTCAGCAAGGGCCGCAGCCACTCCGCGGTCTGGACGCCCACGTGGAACAGCTCCGCCTCCACAGCGTCGGCGTCGCCGTCGGCACGGTAGACCGTCCAGGACGTCAGACCCTGCTGGAGCGACGGGGCGTGACCCTGCTCGCTATGGCCAGCGCCGTCCTTGTTGACGGCCAGGTCCCCTCGTTCGCACCTGAGCCGTCTCTCACCGATACCCCGGACAACGTCATCCCGTTCCGCCCGCCCACCAGCTGAGCGACCCGGCCCTGCGGATCTCCCGGTCCTTCCCGGCACTGCTCGAACGGACGGCTGAGCACATAAGTCCGTACGCGGTGGTGCACGAAGAAGTCGTACGTGACTGGAGACGTTCGTCTGTGCTTTCCCCCTCTCGAGAAGGGGGAAGTACTCCGATACGTGCTCAGGCCGCGGCTTCGAGCGCGTCCGGGGTTCGGGTGAGGGCTCGGAGCCGGGCGGCGAGGCCGGCGGGGCCGAGGTTGGCCAGGGCCCACAGGGCGGTGACGCGCCGGGCGGAGGCCCAGATCCCGGTGGTCGGGGGCAGGAACGGGGCGACGGCGATGCCGCGGGCGGTGAACGGGGCCGGGTCGAGATACGTCATCCCGCCGGTCCCGCACAGATACGCGCCGGCGCCGGCTGCGGCGGTGAGGTCGGCGAGCCGCTCGGATCGCTCGGGCCGGGTGGGCAGCCCGGATGCGGTCAGGACGCGGCCTGGCCAGCCGAGGAGGTCCAACAGGATGCAGGTGGAGGTCTCGGCGACGGCGGCGGTCCGGCCGGTGTCGAACGCGGCCCAGACCGGTTCCAGAGCCATCTGGAGAACGGGCCAGTGGGGGCTGGTCCGGTATTCCTGCCGGATCATCGCCTTGGTCCGCCGCCGGGTCGAGGCGGGATCGGCGATCAGAGCGTCCCGGATGGCGGTCTGGCGGCCCTGGGGCAGGTGGGTGGGGATGGACAGCCACCGAGTCCGGTCCGGGTCCGACAGGGCGGCGAGGCGGGTGCGGTGCTGGTAGTCGCGGCGGGTGAACTGGACGTCGTCGAGGACGATCCAGGTGTCCGCCGCGAACAGCTTGGCCAGGGTGGTCAGCCTCGGAAACACGTTGGGCTGATGCACGGCACTCAGCCCGCGCGGGCCGGGCTGGTCAGGAGATGAGGCGGCTGGTGAAGCCGTCACGGATGAGGGACTCGTAGGCAGCATGCACGTCCTCCGGGACGTCCTGGGCGATGGCGAAGCCCTGCTTCGGATACTCGATCACCCGCTGGAGATCGCCGACGAGCATGTCCACCACGAGCTTCTCGTCGCCGATGGACTTGAAGTAGTCGTCCAGCTCCAGAGGCTCCGACGCACACACGATCTCGACGTCGGGCCACACCTTGCGGGCGGTGGCGAACGATCGCCTCTCCATATAGGGCTTGGAGACCAGCAGGACCGTCGTCGGGACGATGCCGGCCTCGGCCAGCAGGTCGCGGGTGAGGGTGATGTTCTGGCCGGTGTTCGCGGCGTTCGGCTCGACGAGGATCGCCGAGTCGGGGACGCCGAGTTCGAGAGCGTGCTCGCGGAAGTGGACGGCCTCGCCGCGGGGGAAGCGGGCCTTCGTGGTGGGGCTGTTGCCGCCGGTGAACACCAGCGTCGGGAAGAGGCCGCGGTGATAGAGGTCGGCGGCGGCCGCGGCGACGCCGAGGTCGTGACTGCCCAGGCCAATCGCCACGTCGACGGGCCGGACCTGGTGCTGCATCTGGTGGTAGTCCCAGATCAGCTTGGTCTGGCGCCACTGGTCTTCGGTGATGGTCTGCTGGTTGTCGCCCACGCCTGATCTCTCCCTGGTCACCGGCTGGCGGGGCCGGACGGCCCCGTGCTCATGGCCTTGATGCCCTCGATGCTGGCCAGCTGGTGGGACAGCCCGAAGCGGGCGGCCATGGTCGCGGCCTTGTCGAGGACGTCAAGGCCATCATCGCGGGTCGCGGGGTCGCTCAGCAGGATGTGTCCGTGGGCGGTGTCCAGACGGACCCGCTGCATGGGGGCGTCGGTGGTGGCGGTGCCGCGGGCGATGGTGATGAAGTGCAGGGCGGAGGAGAGGTCGCCGGCGCCGCGGTGGGCCAGAGCGATCTTCTGGTGGGCCACCGACCAGTCCTCCGGCTCGGCGAGGTCCTCGAAGTCGCGGGTCGCGGCCAGCATCACGCGGGTCGCATAGTCGTGCTGGCCGTCCTTGCTCAGCGCGGTCCCCACCCACAGCCGTGACCGGGCCCGGTCACGCCGGGAGAGCCGGTCGTCGACCGCGAGGTGCTCATACTGGCGGGCGGCGGTCTCCAGTTTCCCTGACATCTCGGCGACCACGGCTAGGGACAGGTCGAGTTGGGCGATTCGGCGGGGGATGTCGAGCTGGGTGAACAGCGACTTGGCGGTGACATACGAACGCTGGGCGGACAGGGGCCCCATCACGCTGCCCTGGTCGCGCTGGAGGTCGCCCAGGAGGGCGGTCGAGCGGGCGAACAGATACAGGCCCCGGTCATCGAGCCTCAGTGGGGTGAAGCGGGTGGTCCACCGGCTGATCAGGCTCTCAGCGAAGGTGAAGTCCTGCCGGGACAGGGCGACCACAGCCCGGTCGAGGTCGTCGGTCCACGACTCGTACTCCCAGGCCAGCGGCCCGGCCGGTGTCACCCGACGGCCTGCGGTCTCCGTCCCGGGGCGTCCGGTCTCGGACAGGAACGTCTCGAACCGCAGATGGGCGGCCGCGTCCGCGCGGGCCAGGGCCGTGTCGAGGATCGCCTGGGTGTCCGGGCGGGGCTCGGTCATCGCCTGGAGCTTCTCCCACTTGGAGACGGTCCGCACGCCGACACCGAGGTGCTCGGCGAACGCGCGGACGCTCAGCCGCAGCGCGAGCCGGAGTGCCTTGGCCTCCAGTCCGGTCCAGTGGTGCACGGTCGCCACACGTCGCTCCCTTCCCGCCGTCATCGAAGCACGTCGGGCCGGGGCGGGGGGACGCAAGTGCCACGGAAGTACAACAGACGGTCATTCCCCAGTGGTTCGGGCCGGGCCAGGCTGACCGGTGACAGAAGTTTCCGGACCTTCTTGGATGGTTGCGAACGATGGAGCCCCTCACCGAGCATCGCGGCGTCAGCGGCCCGGTCGTCTATGGCTTCCTGAGGCTGGTGCGGGTCTCCCGGGCCCGCCAGGACGCTCTGCACGACGCTCTGGCCGAGTACTGCCGCCGGCACGAGCTCGACCTGCACGGGGTCTTCACCGAACGAACGGCGGGCACCGAGCGGTCGGCCGCCTTCACCGGTCTGCTGGACGTCCTGGACCTGCACGGCACCTACGGCGTCGTCCTGCCCGCCTTCTCGCACCTCGGGCCGAAGGCGATAGCCGCCCCGCGGCGGGCCCGGATCACCGCCTCCGGCGCCCGGCTACTGCTGGTCCGCGGCCCCCACACCCCCCGGCCGGCCGCCTCCGGCCCCGCTGGGCCCCCGTCCGAACGGGGCCGCCGCCGCAGTTCCGGCCCCGCCCCCGCTCTGGACCACGACACGTGAGGCCCCCATGCCTGAAGCGACTCAGAGGTTCTTCGACCACCGACCCGAATCGGTCAAAGCGGCACGTGACTTCACCACCCGGACGCTGAGGGACTGGGGCCTGGACGACACCGGCGACGTCCGCCTGGTCGTCTCGGAACTCGCCACCAACGCGCTCGCCCACGGCAGCGACCGCGACCACGGCTTCCTCGTCCGTCTGGAGGCCCAGACCGACGGGATCCGCCTGGAAGTCCACGACAGCCGCGACCCCCGCCAGCCCCTGCCCGAACCCGCCGACCCGGACCTGGCGGCCGAGACCGGCCGGGGCCTGGTGATCGTCGATACTCTCTCCACTCTCTGGGGTGTCGATCCCCGCCAGCCGCGCGGGAAGATCGTCTGGTCCCACTTCCCCACCGCCTTGCCGGCCACCCCCGTCCAGGCAGGTCAGGAGGTCCGGGCGTGCTGACCCGAACCGCCCCCACCACCGACCCGGACACCGGACTGCTGGCCTCGCTGAACGCCTGGACCTGGCCCGGCACCACCCCGGACGGACAGCAGGTCGCTCATCTCCTGCTGGCCCACCGGCTCGGCCGCACCAGCCACGACACCCCCGACGCGATCGAGGCCCGCATGCGGCACCTCGCCGAGACCCTGGGCGGTCTCGCCAGGGCCGAGGACCCGGCCCCCGAGACCCTCGGAACCCTGGTGACCGTCGGTTCGCACATCCTGCTGCGGTTCCCCGGCGCCCGCTGGGGCCTGAAACTGCCCGGCCACCCGCAATGGACCCGCCTGGTCCACGACAGCGGCAGGGCCGCCCTGATCCTCGGCCTGGACCCGCTCGCCCAGCGGGCCGACGCACCCCGCGTCGACGCCTACCTCGACGCCGCCCTCGCCCGCGGCCGGCTGCTGTTCGGCTTCGCCTGCCGCACCTCCCGCACCGCCTGAACCACCCAGCCCCCATGCACCGCCCGACTCACCTTCCGGAGAGGGAACTGCCATGGAAATCCTCGAGCGCGCCAGGCTGGACGCCTACTTCACCAAAATCGCCACCACCTTCGCCCCCGACGAAGTCGCTGCGGGTACGACGCTCTCGTGTCCGGCCGGCCGGTAGACGATCAGGTGCGTCATCTCGCGGCCGCGCGCGTCCTCGATGACGCTGTACCCCTGGTCGGCGAGGTAGCGGGTGAGACGGTCCAGGCCCGCATGGTGGTGCGCACGGTCCGCGGCCGTGTACGTGCCGACGCTGCCTTCCCTCTTCGCCCGGCCCACCGCGTAGTGGACCCGGACGCACAACTCGGCGCCGTCGACCCACTCCTCGCCATCCCGCCGCACCGACTCCTCCCAGCAGAAGTCGGGGCCCGAGTCCCAGATGTCGCCGCCGGGTTCGTGGGCGAACCCGCCGGCCCGCAGCACCGGCATGATCTTCCATGCGCTCCACCCGTGGCTCGAGGGGGTCCGGCACGTACGGACCAGAGGGCTTGGCGGGCGGCCTGGAGCAGGCGGGGCACAACAGGTGGCCGTCGCCGCTGGGGTGCTCGGTCCAACCGGCCGCCTCCACCTTGCTCTTGGCGTGATCGGCCGAGCGGACGGTGAGTTCGATGGCCGTGGGGCACCGGCGGCAGGCCACCTTGGCAATGAGGTCCATGCCGTCATTGTGCCCGCGGCCAAGGCGCGCCACAGGAGGATCAGGCCCCTGGGCCAGGTCTGCGCCCGCTGCGCGGGGCGGCTGCCCGGACTGCTGCCGGACGCGGTGGTCGCCCAGGAGTTGGCCCAGCGGGCGATGTTCGAGCGGTGGGGGCGACAGCGGGTGGTCGACGTGTCCGCGCTGCCCTCCCCCGCGCTCGCCCCGGTCGGCTCCTGCTCCAGCCCGGCCGAGTGGGCGCAGCAAGAGTACCGGCACCTGTGGGCCGTGTTCGTGGAGCGGTGGTGCGGGCGGCTGGAGGAGGAGTTCGCCTCCCAGCACACGGGCGGGGAGGACGAGCAGTTGCTGATGGTGGCCGACTGGCCGCTGACCCACCGGGGCGACCTCGCCTACCTCTCACAGTTCCGGCAGATAGGGCCGGCGGTGCCCGCCGGGCTCCGCGAGGAGGCGTACGGGCGGAACCGGAAGCGGCACGCCGTGGTACTGGCGGTGCCGAGGTACGCGGTCGAGCACGCCGTCGCGCACGAGGACCGGCCGCGCTGGGGTCAGGCCACGGTGCTGACCGCCGGCGACGCCCTCGACACCCCCTCACCAGAGACCGCGCAGGCCGCGGAGTCGGCCGCGCGCGTGATGCTGCGAACGGTGTACCCGTACCTGCCCGAGGACGTCACCGCAGACGGGAAACGGCCGCAGGCCTCGGCGCCGGTCCGGGCGGCGCGCGCCGAGCAGCGCGCCGCCCGCCCCGACATCTCCGACACCCACTGGGCGCAGCAGCGCGAACGCGATGCCCGGCGGCAGTGGCGGCACGCGTTCGGCGAGGGCGTGTGGGCGTGGGTCCCGGACGACACCGCGACCGGCCCGGCCTCGGCTCAGTTGCAGGACCTGGCCGAGCACCACTACTCCTGGATGGTCGTGCGCCTGGACGTCGAGGCCGGGCCGCGCGCCGACAGGGCACTGGTGAGCCTGTACGGCCTGCTGACCGGCTGGGACGCCCGCCGACGGACACTCACCTTCACTCCGCAGCACGGCCACCGGCCGATACAGGTACCGGTGCACCGGATCGTCGCCATGACCGGAGACCGCGAGCGGCACGGCCGGCGCGAAGCCCCGATGCGGGAGCCCTACACGCCGCCGCGCCAGTGGTGATCCCGCCGGGCCGTACCGGTCCGGCTCCGGCGTGGTGAAGCCGACGGCAGGCAGCGAGCCGGGACCGGGAGAGCACGGCGGCCACATGGTGCCGCATCGGGACAGCCGTCCGGCCCGCGTGGGTTGTGTGGGAGCACGCTGCGTGGGGCGGGGCGGATCCCCGCCCCGCCCGGGGGACGCTGATTCCCCGACGGTGGCCTGCCCTGGGCTCGGTAGACTCTCCGGGAGCCGAATGCGCAGTACCGACGGGCTACAACGGGGGGGTGTGGTGGACAACGCGTTGGTGATCGCGCCGGCCGGATCGGTGAGCAGCACGGTCCTGCCCTCGGATGCCGAGGGGTGGCGTGCCGCGATCGGGGAGTTGGTGGGCGGCGGCGCGGACCAGGGCCGCTATCACCCCGAGGTGCTGCTGCACGTGCGCGGCAACGGGAGCCCGGAGCCGAACCTGACCGCCTGGGCGCTGGCGTCGACTTGGCGCAACCTGGAGATTTCCTACCTTTTGTACGGGACTGTCGTCGTGACCGGTCCCGCGTCGGGCGCGGAACTGCCGGCGAACGTGGCCGCGCAGGTGCGGGCGGCGGGCGACGCGGTGACAGCGATCATGGACGAGTGGCGGAGCCGTCGGCCGATCTCCAATGACGCCGCGGTGGCCGAGCTCCTGGCCGGGGTCCGGCACAGCCTAGCCAGCCTGCCCTGACGGCCCTCCGGGCCGGCATACGGCACGGCCGCCCGAGGAACGATCTCCCACCCGGGCCGCCCGCAGCCACCTTGCGCTCTTGCCGCTCGCCACAGGGCCCGATGCGGCGAACTGCCGGTGCGGATCTCCGTACCGCCAGGACCGCCGCGCCCGTGATGGCGCCCCGAGCCCGGCAGGGGCACATCCCGGGGTCTCGCCCCTGCTCCTCTCCCCGTACAGGCGGTTGCCCGGCCCCGGCCTGGGGTGTCGGCCCCAGGCAGCGCACCGCCCCGGGCGGCCTCGGCCTCGCCTGTCGCCCGTACGCGCCGTCGGGGCCGATCACCGCTCACGCCGTGCGGTCTCCGTGGGCCACCAGCAGACGGTCTCTGGCGGGCGCGGGGCGGGTGAAGTCTCCGCGGGGGAAGCCTTCGATCCAGATGGGCTGGTGCTCGTCGACGCTGGCGTAGTAGTGGTTGCGCCAGTGTCCGCGGACCCAGTGGCCGGCCAGCGTGCGGCCTTCGGCGGCGGCGCGTGCGGCGGAGAGTTCGTGAGCGGCGGCCTCGGGGCGGCGCAGGGAGATGCGCCGGAAGCTCTCCTGGCGGATCTTGGCGCTGCGGGCGACGGCGCGTACGGACTGGTGGATCTTCGGGGAGTCCTCGCGGGTCAGAGGCTGTCTGGCGAGCGCGGAGAGGGCTCGCAGCATGGAGACGCCGTGTGTGCCCGCGTCCGCGGGGGCGTCCCACGGCACGATGTAGGCGAGGTGGGGGTAGAGCCCGGTGAGCTGCACCGTGGCGCCGTTGATCTCGTAGGCGCCGGGCGGCTGCCGGATCCAGGTGAAGGCGTTGATGCCGTTGTCGCAGCTGGCCCAGGTGATGGCACTGACGGGCGGCTGGTCGGGGCGTGACCACTCGAAGGCGGCTGACGGGACGGGCTTGGCGAAGAGGAGGACGCCGATGGGGGCCAGGAACTCGTCGCGCCGGACGTGCTGACGGGGGAAGGTCTGGGCGGTGGCTGTGACCATGTCGCACATGGGCGCGTCCGCGTAGACGGTGTCGGCGTTCTGCCAGACCGTCAGCGGGTCCGGTTCGTCCGCGGTGAGGAGCGCCATGCGTTCCTTGAGGGAGGCGGACGGCCACTGCTCGGGCCATGCCGCCTCCCCGTAGGCGATCCCGTCCGCGGCCAGGTAGCGGGGCCACTGATCCGAGCCGAACCATCCCGTCAGGCCGGCTTTGAGGCGGATCGCATCGACCTGCGTCAGTGGGCGGGAAGCATGCGCGTGGAGCCGCGAGCGAAGAGCGGGAGCGCCCGCGCCGGAACCCGTTGCCCGCGTTCCGGCCCTCTTGGTGTTGGAGCGGCGCGCCGTCACGATGCGCTGCCCGTGCCGTCCGGGGCGTCCGGTCGGTTCGCGCTCCGCTCGCGGGGCGGGCGCCCCAGGGCCTGCTCCACGTCCGCGACCTCGGTGCGGCCGTAGGCGATACGGGCCCCGGAGATGGACATGCCGGCGGCGCTGGCGAGATCGGCGAGCACGTAGGGGCGGGGGCGGGTGAACTCCCGTCCGTAGGCGATCAGCCGGCGGATCTCGGCCTCGGCCTGCTCCTTGCGGTATCGGGCGATGCCGATGGCGGACAGCAGCGGCTCGTTCTCCTCGCTGTCCGCGTCGGCGGCGGCCTCAAGGCTTTGGATCATCTCCTCCCGCCGGGCGTGGATGGAGTCGCATACATCGCTGTAGATGTCGTCGGGCACTTCTCCTGGGCTGGGCATCGGATGGCAGATGGCGGCGATGTCGCTGAATACGCTCATGCCGTCCATCATGCCAGATTTTGCAGTGAGTGCAATTGTTTGCACTCACTGCAAAATCTGCTCGGGCGTGGTCCCCCTGGGTCAGCGGTCGGCCAGCCGGTTGCGCAGCGCTCGGGCGGTGGGGTCGGTGCGCTCGCCGAGGTAGGCGTTCAGCGCCTCGTACTCGCCGCGGGTCAGCGCGACCGGCGCGCCTTCGGTGTCCAGCAGGTCGAGCGCGGAGGACGGCTTACCGTCACCGGACTGCGCGCCGTCGACGAAGCCGATATTGCCCGCCTGGATGGTGAGGCCACGAAGGACTGCGCCGTCGCCAATGCTGTTGTAAACGCTGCCCATGTTCTGCTCCCTGCGGGTTGACGGAATCTTGAGGTCGACCGTAGCTGCTGTGGATCTTGGGCGGAACTGCCGAGTGATCTTCGCGCTCCCTCCCGTTGCCACGGAGCCAGACAGAAGAGCGCCATCCCGAACTATGTTGCTTAAGGATACGAGTAAGCATAATGTGTGCACATCCCCGCCGACTCCGACCCTCTCCGGGGCGCGCCGACCCAGGCCCGGAACACACCCTGCCGGCCCGGCACAAGGCCCCGGCGCCCCGACCCTCCCGATTGGATGGACAGTGCCCTCGATCCCCGCGGACACCCGAAAGCAGATGGCCGCCTACCTACAGCAGCTGGCGGCCCGCATCAACGAGAAGGGGTACGCCATCCCCTTCATCCCGGCCGACCCCCGGACCGGCGAGCCCTCGCTCGCCTACACGGTGGGACTACACGTCCGCCAGGGCTACGAACTGGCGGTCAGTGGGCTCGACTATAAAATGTCCTGCTCCGCACTCAACTCCCTGGCCGTGCGGCTGCTTGAGCAGCAGACTCCCCCGACTCCGGCGATGGAGGTCAAGGGCATCACCGGGGGCGGCTACTCGCTGCGACTGAGGCAGGCGGACAGCCCATTGCCGTTCGTCCTGGTTCGCACCGTCTACCGCCGCAACCCGCCCGTGTGGCAGGCGGTCTGGCCGGACCGGGAGGGCCGATTCCCCGGCGATGTGGCGTGCACCCTCTCGGCAGGGGCACAGCTCCTTCTCTAGCACATTGCTTAACTCTGTGATTTCACGTATGGTTTAGCTAGCGGCGCGCGGCGAGCCGGTCATCACAACGTCGGTCTCCTCGTCAGAAGGGCACAGCGATGCGAATTTCGGAACTTCTCAACCGGCTTGAGGAGCAGCAGCAGCGCGTAGGGAACGTCGAAGTCACCTCGATCCTCTCCAGTAAGTGGGAAGGCGCCGAGGGGCCCGTCATCGGCGTGAAGGCCGATCGGGGTCACCGCGGTACCGGCCCCGTCACGGTCCTGCTCGAAGGGCGCAACGACGACGAGGACGCCCCGCAGACGCACTCCGAGCACCCGCTGACGGTCCGCGACCTCATCGACCGGCTCACCGAGGTGCAGGAGAGCACGGGAGACGTCGACGTCAAGCTCCTGATCACCGGGGAAGACCCCTACGGAGGCGAACTCGGTCCGATCACCGAGGTCAGCGCACTGCGCTGGGCCAGCACGACCCTCGACGGGGCCACCGCCGCCTCGACCACCATCACGATCTCGGGGCCGATCGAGAGGTGACCGGCCCTCGGAACCTCCACCGCCCCCGCGCTGACCCGCCTACCCGGGTCAGCCCGAACCTCGGAGCAGCCATGTCCGTGCCCCCGCCCGCCCTCGATGCCACGAAGCGCCGACCGTTCCTGCCCCAGGACTTCGACGAGCCTTGCGAGGGCTGCCTCGCCCCGGCCGGCTCGTACTGCCGCGCGGGATGCGACTGCGGCTACACCGCCGAAGACGCCCAGGCGGAGGCCGCTCGCGGGTAGTCAGCCCCGCCCGGCCCGGCCAAGCCCGGTCCAGCGTCCCGCCGTCCCCCACCACCGCCACAAACCCGCACGGAGCCCCCATGCGCATGCTGCTCCCCGCCACCCGGCCGGGGCACCGGGGCGGGTGCGTCCGGGCCCGCCAAGGATGCACCTGCTTCTACTTCACCTTCGCCCGGGGCCGGGCCAAGGTGGCCGAACGACGGATCGCCCGCCGTGTCGAGTCGCGCCGCTGGCGGCGGGACGAAGCCGCGCTGGACACCTGACCGCTGCACGGCTCAGCCCGCCCCGCCCCGGGGTTCCCCTCCTCACGCCGGACTGCCCCGGCACGCACCGAGATTGGACTTCCCATGACGCACGACCCCATGCCCGCAAGCCCCCTCCACCGGCCCGGCGTCACGGGCGCCGCCGCGCTGCGTGACGCGGCCGCCGAGATGGATCGCCGCCTTGAACTGACCGCTGACGACCCGCGGGTGACCAAGTCCTCCGTCCTGAGCTTCCTCAACCGCCACGCCGACGATCTGGACAAGGGCCTGCCCGCGGGATGGGCGACGGTTGACCTGGGCGCACTCGACGCGGTGCTGCTCGCGTCCCTGGGTCCCCACGGGCGCGACGAGATCTTCGGAGCCTGGAGCAGGGCAGCGGCCGAATCGCCGACGCGGACGGAGACCACCGGGCCACCCGTCGGCCGCCGGATCGACGTGGTGGTCGACCGCGCCCCCGACGACGGCACCGAGGTCCACGTCTACATGGACGGCGCCCCCGCCGAGGCTGTCGTGCACACGATCGACCCGGGGCGCAGCGGGGCCGACCACGAGTGGTGGGACTCGGTGACGACGCTCGGGCCCGAGGTGCCGCAGGCGGTGCGCGACAAGGTTGGCGAGTACGCGGACGGCTACCACGATCCCGAGAAGTGCGGGCGGTCGTGCGCGTGAGGTCCCGCCCGTCCGGCGAGTGCGGGGCCCACCGCGCATCCGCCGGGCCTGTCCCGATGTTCCCTTCGTTCCTGTCGGCCGCGCCGGGCACTGCCCGGCGGTGCCGTTCCTGTTGGAGAGGTGTCCGTTGAACAGCGGCAAGCACGCCGAGTTGTCGTCGCGGGTCTGGGCGGTGAGCGAGCTCCTGCGCGGAGATTTCAAGCAGTCGGAGTACGGCCGGGTGATCCTGCCCTTCCTGGTGCTGCGTCGCCTGGAATGCGTCCTGGAGCCGACCAAGGACGCCGTCCTGGCCGCGGTCGCCGAGGGCACGCCGGACGGCGGGTTGCGGGCGATCACGCGGGCCGGCTTCTGCAACACCAGCCCGCTCGCGCTGCGCACCATCGCGGGCGCAGGCTCGGACTGCGCCGAGCAGCTGCTCGCGTACTGCGGTGCGTTCTCGCCCGAGGCGCGAGAGGTGCTGGAGCAGTACGGGTTCGGCCCGCAGGTGGAACGGCTGGCCGGGGCGGGACTGCTGCACCATGTCGTGGGGCGCTTCGCCGAGCTGGACCTACGGCCGGCCGAGGAGTCCGCCGGGCGCGCGGTGCCCGCGGGCGAGGGCGGGGGGCCACGTGGGGTCGTGTCGAACCACCAGATGGGTTACCTCTTCGAGGAGTTGATCCGGCGGTTCGCCGAGCAGTCCCACGAGACGGCCGGGGAGCACTTCACACCGCCGGAGGTCGTCCGGCTGATGGTGAACCTCCTCGCCCCGGCCGACGGGCAGGCCCCGGGCGAGCCGGGGGCGCCCCGGACGATCCTGGACCCGGCGTGCGGCACGGGCGGCATGCTCAGCGCCGCGCAGGAACAGCTGCTGCGTCTTGACCCCGACAGCCCGGTGGAGGTGTTCGGGCAGGAACTGAACCCAGAGTCCTGGGCGATCTGCCGCTCCGACATGATGGTCAGGGGCCAGGCCCCCGAGGCCATCGTGCTGGGCAACTCCCTGACGCAGGACGGCCATGCGGGCGCGACGTTCGACTACTTGCTGGCCAACCCGCCGTTCGGCGTCGACTGGCGCAAGGCCCAGGACTCCGTCGAGCGCGAGCACCGGGAGCTGGGCGAGCGCGGCCGGTTCGGCGCCGGCCTGCCCCGGGTCAACGACGGCGCGCTGCTCTTCCTCCAGCACATGATCGCGAAGATGAAGCCGGTCGACGCATCGGGGAGCGGTGGCAGCCGGATCGCGATCCTCTTCAGCGGCTCCCCGCTGTTCTCGGGCCAGGCCGGGTCCGGGGAGTCCCGCATCCGGCAGTGGATTCTGGAGAGCGACCTACTGGAGGGCATCGTCGCGCTGCCCGACCAGCTCTTCTACAACACCGGCATCTCCACCTACGTGTGGGTGCTGACCAACCGCAAGGCCGCGAATCGGAAGGGCGGTGTCGTCCTGCTGGACGCCCGGGAGCACTGGCGCAAGATGCGCAGGGCGCTGGGCGACAAGCGCAAGGAGCTCGGTGAGGAGCACATCGCCGAGCTGACCCGCCTGTACGCCGGGGCGCCGCCGGTCCCGCCGGCTCACGCGCCCGGTGGTGCCGGCGGTTCGGCGGACGGGAAGGTGAAGGTCTTCCGCAACGAGGACTTCGGCTACCGGAGGATTACGGTCGAGCGTCCCCTCCGGCTGCGCTTCGAGGCCAGCGAGGCGTCGATCGCGCAGCTGGCGTCGGCGAAGCCGGTCCAGCGGGCGACTGACGCGGTCGCGTTCGCCGAGGCGTTGCGCCCGCTGGCCGGCTCGGTGTGGGCGACGGCGGCTGATGCCCTCGACGCGCTCACAGCCGCGGTGGCCGCGGCCGGCCTGGCGTGTCCGTCGGGTGCCGCGTTCGTCCGGGCGCTGCGTGAGGCGTGGGGCGTGGCCGATCCCGGGGGCGAGGTGCAGGGCTCGAAGGACGGGCCGCTGCCGGACCCGGCGCTGAGGGACTTCGAGAACGTCCCGCTCGGGCAGGACCCGGAGGAGTACCTGCGGCGGGAGGTGCTGCCATTCGTCCCCGACGCCTGGATCGACCACGCCAGGACGAAGGTCGGCTACGAGATCCCCTTCACCCGCCACTTCTACGTCTACAAGCCGCCTCGGCCGCTGGAGGAGATCGACGCGGACCTGAAGGCCGTCCAGGCCGAGATCCAGGCGCTCTGGGCCGGTCAGCCCTGGGCCGCCCCGGACGCACACCACATTTCTTAAGGTTGCGAATTCGCACATGGCCGGACAGCGGGGCGGCCCGACTGCCCTGCCTCCGGCCTCTTTCCTGGAGTACGACATGACCCTGTACGGCATCCCTCCCGCCGGCTTCCGGCGCTTCATGGTCCCCGAGAACGGCCGCGAGCACGGCCGGTCCATCGTCGACGCCGCCCATGGGTGGTGGCTGGAGAACCGGGGCGGCACGGGCGAGGTGGCCATCGCTGTCGGCACGCTGGCCGGGCTGGCCCTGTGCTCCCCCAGCCGAGCGGACGGGCCGGACTACGGCCCGCTGCTGATCCCCCTGGACGACGGGGAACTGGCCGACGCCCTGCGGGCCAGCTGGAACAGCCTGTGGGCGTCCGACCCGGTCCTCGCTGATGCCGCCGGGCCGCTGCACGCATGGCTCGCCGATCCGAGCGAGAGCGACATCCGCGGCCTGGCCGACTACGCGCGCATCCTCGTGCGGGCCGGACTGCTGGAGTACTGCAGCGACCTCGCCCGCTGCGAGTCGGAAGACCTGCTCGGCCTCCTGGTCCAGCGGATGCGCGGCCACGGCCAGAAGCAGGCCACCGGCGAGTTCTTCACCCCCTCGATCGCCGCCGACCCCGCCGGCGAGATCATGCTGACCGACCGCCCGGCACCCGGCGCCGTCCTCCTCGAACCGTGCGCCGGCACCGGCACCATGGTCCGGGCCGCCGCCGCGGCACTGCGCTTCCAGGGCCTCGACCCGGGCCACTACCACTGGTGGCTGAACGACCTCGACACCATCAACTCCGCCTGCTGCGCGGTCAACTCGCGGCTGTGGCGGCTGGGCAGCAACGTGACGGTGTCCTGCGGCGACGCCTTCGGCGACCCGCGCGACCTCGAAGAGCCCACGCACCGGCGCGCCGAGCGGGCGATCGCCGAGCACAAGCACCGAACGCTGCTCTACCCCACCCGCACCCGGCCACCGCACTGGCATCTGTGAAGCACCCCACGACAGAACAGCAGCCCGCGCCGGCCGGACGGGCACCTCGGCCCGGCCGGGCGCAGGGCGGCACCCTCGCCCGATCCGCACCCAACTTCAGGAGAGAGCCATGCCCAACCGACTCGCCGTGATCAAGACCCTCCGGCAGGACGTACTGGGGAACCACCGCTGGGACCAGCGCACCCGCAGCTACACCACCATGCCCACCGAGGACGTCTGGGCGGTCGAGGACGCCATGGCGGCCATCCTGGAGCGAGTGGCGCGCGCCGTCGACTGGCCGCGCCTGATCATGGAAGCCACCCAGCGCCACGCGGCGCTGCACCCCCAGGCCCCCGCGACCTTCCGGGACTGGACGCCCGAGATCGGCATGTGCCGGCAGTGCCTGGTCGAGGCACTGCTGAGCGACGAGACCGGAGCGACCAACTGGATCACGCACCCGACCACCCCGAGGGAACACGACCAGACGGACTGGCCGAGCATCGTCGCCACCCGCCTCCCCCACCGCGCGGCGGCAACCTGGCATCCGTACGAGGGCGCACCGGACGCCCGGAGCGACCGGCGGCAAGCCGGCCCGGCGGAGCCCGACAGGGAGACCGCCAAGCCCCGCTGACGACCGCGAAGGCCGACCAACACAACACACACATTGCTTAACACTCTGAGTCTGTGTAATGTATGTGCCGTGGGGAGGGCGCACCGCCCGATCCCGCTCCTGTAGCTCAGCGGAAGAGCGGCCGTAAAACGGAACGGCGTCATGACGAGACGGTTGCGGATGCACCGGGACCGGGCCCTGGCCAGCCAAAAGCCCCAGGGTTGGGGAACCTCAACGAGGGGCTGACACCCCCGAACCCCCGGCAGGGAAGCGCGTTTTCCAAGCTCGTCTACCCGGCGCGGGTTCGACTCCCGCCAGGAGCACGACCACCCGGCCGCGGCGCAGCGCGCCGCGGCCACAACAACGACGGAAACGGAGAACAGCCATGCGCGCAGAGATCAGCTTCGACCTGGGCATCAACGACGGCGAGGTCGAATACGAGGCGGACTTCACCTGGGAGACCGGCAGCCTGCCGCTGCCCCGCAAGGGCGACCGGGTCGCCCTCGGCGAACTGATGACGATCGTCCAGTCGGTGACGTTCTCGTGCCAGGACACCGGATACATCGCCACCCGGGACCACGCCATCGACGACGTGGAGGTGCACCTGGCGCTCCGGCTCGGCAAGAGGGAGCGCAAGGCCCGATACCAGCCGGCGGAGTTCTACACGATCCTCTCGCAGCTGCCCAGCGTCTCAGGGCTGCACGTGACCGGCGCCGACCAGTAGCCCGCCTGTTCCGGCGCCGCCCGCGCGGCGCCGGAACGGACCCGATCCCAAGGAACTGCCCGGATGACCACGCACCGCCCCTCCGACGCCGCCCTGACCGGCCTCGCGCTCGACCCCCACGCCCGCCACGTCCCGTCCTGGATGTACATCCAGGACTCCGGGCCCGGACTGGTCACCTTCGTCGGTTCCAGCCGCATCCCCGACACCGGCGACGCCCACCCTCTGCGGTACGGCAGCCGACGCAGCCACCAGCTGGTCGTCGGCGAGATCATCCTCCGCCCCCACTACGCCGTCGGCACCGACGCCGTCCGCGGCCAAGGGCTCGGAGGACTTGTCACCCACGGCCACGACTTCCGCGCCTTCCTGGAGCACGGCGAGGTCCTCCTGGACCCGTACGGCCGCTTCCCCGGCGTCCCCACCTCCTAATGACGTTGTCAAGCCGCAGATGCAGCAGAGAGTCCATGCTCGTAGCACCGTCCGTCACGGATCAGGGCCCACAGGACGTTGACTCGTCGTCGGGCAAGGGCAAGGACGGCCTGGGTGTGTCGCTTGCCTTCGGCGCGCTTGCGTTCGTAGAAGCGTCGCGAGGCGTCGCAGTTGCGGATGCTGATGAGTGCGGAGGTGTAGAAGACGCGTTGCAGGCCGCGGTGGTAGCGCCGGGGCCGGTGGAGGTTGCCGCTGACGTTGCCGGAGTCGCGGGGCACCGGCGCGACGCCGGCGAGGCTGGCCAGGCGGTCGGCTGTGCCGTAGCGGCTCATGTCGCCGGCGGTGGCGGCGAGGAACTCGGCGCCCATCAGCGGGCCGATGCCGGGCATGCTCTCGATCACTTCGGCGAGCTCGTGCTCGCGAAACCGGGCCGCAATGAGCTTGTCGATCTCGGCGATCTGCTCGTTGAGGCCCATCACCTCCTTGGCCAGGGTGTGGATCACCTGCGCGGTGATCTTCTCCCCGGGGACGGCGGTGTGCTGGCGCTCGGCGGCTTCCATGGCGGCCTCGATGAGGGCTTCGGGGCTGCGGACCTTGCGGTTACGCAGCCACGTTTCCAGCCGCTTACGGCCGGTGCGACGCAGACCGGCAGGGGTCTGGTAGCCGCTCAGCAGGATCAGCGGACCGTTGTTGCCGAGGTCCAGTGCTCGTTCCAAGGCAGGGAATATGCTTGTGAGTTGACCGCGAAGGCGGTTGATCCGGCGGGTGCGGTCAGCGGTCAGGTCGGCCCGGCGGTTGGTGAGGACTCGCAGCTCGATGGCGTGCTCGTCGTCCGGCCGCAGCACGGTCAGGTCCCGGCGCATCCGGGCCTGGTCGGCGATGACGGTCGCGTCCTTCGCGTCGGTCTTGCCCATGCCCCGGTAGCCGGCCGCGGCCCGGTTGACCGCCAGGCCCGGTATGTAGACCAGCTGCTGGCCGTGATTGAGCAGCACGTTGATCCACAGGGCAGCCATGCCATCGGCGACGTCGACCGCCCAGAGCACATCCTCGTCCACGGCCAGTACGTCGGCGAGGAGTGTCAGAAGTTCCGGC
This sequence comes from Streptomyces sp. NBC_01216, assembly GCF_035994945.1. Lineage (NCBI taxonomy): Bacteria > Bacillati > Actinomycetota > Actinomycetes > Kitasatosporales > Streptomycetaceae > Streptomyces > Streptomyces sp. NBC_01216. The sequence goes on along the minus strand of NZ_CP108678.1, from coordinate 294,260 downwards.
TCGTCGTTCAGGACCCGGCGCGAGAGCCGCTTCTTTCCCTCGGCGTCCAGGACCACGCAGTGGTGGTGTGTCTTGCCAATGTCCACGCCTGCCCAGATCTGGGGCACGGTACCTCCGGTTCGTCGGTGTGCGCTGTTCTCCCGAACGACCTCGCCAGCGTGGTCCTACTCAGCGATACACCCGCAGGTGCCCGCAGCTCCTAATCAGCGGCCGAGTCGTCGTGAGACACCGGGCGGCCAGGTGGACGGAGCCATCCAGGGCAACCAACTGAGAGCCATACCCGGTGTCTCTGGGCCTCAGGACCTTACGACAGCCCGTTCAACCCACGAACAACGTAGGACCAACTGAACCGCCGTCCGCTCCGACCGCGCGACGCTCACCCTGAGGAATCCGATGACCGCCACCACCCTGACTGCACTCCCCGGCGATGCCGGGCCCACCGCCGTCGCCGCAGCGCTCGCCGAGCTCGCCGCCGTCTGCGAGCAGCCGTTCGACCAGTGGGACCGCGTGCGCAGCGAGCGCGTCCAGGAGCTCACCGGCTGGCTCCAGTGCGCGGCGATGTGCCACAGCCACGGACTGGACGGGGCCCCGGGCCCGGCCGGAGGGTCGTCCCGCGACGTGGTCCACGGCCTGATCACGGCGCACGCCTCGCTGCTGGCCCGTCAGAGGGCCGAGATCACCCCTTTCGTCGGGCCGGACGGTGCGCTGCTGGGCAACGACTACGACGACCACGACCGGGCCGCCGACCGGCACGTCGAGGAACGCGTCCAGATGCTCGGCACGGTCATGGCCGTCCTCGCCGGTGAGTTCGGCCGCCCCGCCGTCACCGCTTCGGAGCCCGACCCGCAGGACGGGATGGACGCCGTCCTGGACGCGATGACGGACCCTGACCTGGAGGGCGGCGACATCGTCGAGGCCATCAAGGACCGCCTCCACGCCCTCGGCTTCGACCTCAGCATCGCCGAGGACGACGACGCCTGAACCACCGCACCGTCCGCCGGAGCGGCGCCGGCACCCGCGCCGGGTCCGCAGACCGCCAACGTCTCCCGCACCCCACGAAAGCGATACCGATGCCCGACCCCACCGCCCTGTGGCAGGCCCACCGCGCTGCCGACAACCTGAGCAACACCCTCGCCTCGTCCTACGAGGAGGCCATGGCCACCGGATTCCCGGTCTCCGCCGACGGCCAACGGCTCACCCAGCAGCTCACCGAACAGTTCGCCACGCTGCGAGAGCGGCTCGCCGATCTGGGCGTGACGACGTGACGACAGATCCGACCAGGTCGCCGCAGCCGTCCACCGGCCCGGCGGCATCGGACGGCCGCCCGGCACCGGCTCAGTACGCCGACGCCGCACTCGCCCCGGTCATCGCCGACGGCCGGCTGACGGGCCGGTTCCGCGACGGGTACACCGAGCAGGAGGTGAACACCGCCTTCGCCGTCCTGGGCGCGGCCACCGGGCTGCGCCTGGTGTGCGTCTGGGAGTACCGCGACAGCTTCGGCTGCGGCGGGAACTCTCAGTGGTTCGCCAGGGATTCGTCCGGCGGGCTCTGGGACCTGGCCGGGGATCTGGACGCCTGGCTCACCGGCGAGCGGTCCCATCCCGGTCCGGCCGGCTCCTGGGTCGGCCGGACAGTCGCCCACCGCGTCCAGGCGCTCGCCTGGACCGACAGGGAGCACAACTACGCCCAGCTGTCCCGGCTGTAGCAGCATCCCCGCGGCCGAGGCCGCGCTCGACCGACCGACCCGGTCGCGGCGGCCTCGGCCGTGCCGTCGAGCACCCCCCATCCCGCTTCAGTTCACCGCTTCGCCGATCCCGGCGGAACACCTCGGCCCCCTGGAGGCCCGCATGACCACCTCGCACCAGCACGCCGACCGCGGCGACCGCCCCGAGTCCGGCACGCCGCCGCGTCCGGACCAGGAAGTGCAGGGCGCCGCAGCGCTGGTCCGCCTGGCCCGCGAGCTGAGACTGACGGAGACGGACGTCGACGAGCTCGTGTACGAGATGGTGCACCGCGGCGCGTCGGGCGCCTACAACAACGGGGCCCATCCCCGGCTGGGTGACCTCGACGCCTTCGACGCCGTGCACGACGACGCCGACCAGCAGGCGAGCGCGATCAACAACTGCGGCCTGGAAGCCCAGGTCGCCGCACTGGTCGGAGCCTTCGGGCAACAGGAAGTTGAGCGGATGCTGCGGGACGAAGCCCCTGGCCACACCCATCCCAATGGAGTTTCCTAACTCTACGATTTCACGCATTGTCTGAATTGTCGGGCCGCAGTCCGACCGCCCCGCAAGCGGGGCCGTTCCCGCCGCCCGGCCCCGGACGGCCGAAAGCACAGAGGCACACCATGAACGTCCCCTCCCCTTGCGCCCGACCGGCGCCCGACACGATCAGCGATCCCGGCGGCCCGGCGGCCATGGACAACGAGGGCGGCGCGGCGGTGGCCCCACCGTGCCCCCTCGCGGAGGCGGAGCGGCTGCACGAGCATGCCGCCGTCAGGCGCGCCGCCCTGTTGGCCCTGGCCGACGCGCACTCCGACGAGATCACCGCCGCGTACGACGCCATCGACCAGGCGCGGCGGTGGCGGCTGCCCGAGTCGGTGGAGGAGGAGGGATGGGAGTACCGCGGCGGGCTGGAGGAGGAGAGCACCGACATCTGGGCCCGGGCGCACATGGCGTACTGGGTCCTCCAGGCAGCCCGGGTGACGGTGGCGAAGGTGCGCTCGGCCCTCGGCCTGCCGGTGGACGACGTCGACCTCCTCGACGACGCGGAGCGCGATGCCTACATCGCGTCGCTGAGCGACCAGGAGCGTGAGGAGCTCGCCGGGCCGTGGCCGGTTGAGTGGCTCTACGCACCGAAGCCGGGCGCGCCCATCCGGGTCGTCAACCTCTTCGCCGGGCCGGGCGGTTGGTGCGAGGGCATCGTCCATGTGCTGGGTGAGCCCGTCGACATGGTCGGGGTGGACATCTCCGAGGCCGCGTGCGCCACGGCGCAGGCCGCCGGGTTCCGGCGGATCTGCGCCTCGGTCACGGACCTGGACCCGGCGAACCCGGCGCTGCGCTACGTGGTCGCGGTGATCCTCTCCCCTCCGTGCCAGACGCTTTCGCCCGGCGGGAAGCTGGCCGGGCTCGCGGAGGAGGCCATGGGGCTGGTCGAGGAAGTGATCAGCCAGGCCGGGGCCGCGGCAGGGTTCGTCATGGTCGACGACGCCGGTGACGGCATGGAGGGCTACGCCCCGCCCACCGGCGCCACTTGGGACGAGGTCCGTGCCCCGCTGGCGGGGCTGAAGGACGCGCGCACCGGCCTCATGGCCGAAGCCGTGATCTGGCCGCTGGCGCTGCAGGCCAGGCACAACAGCATCCGCTGGGTGGCCATGGAGCAGTCCTCGAACCTCCTGAAGGCGAAGGCCGCCGAGTACGTGGTCGAGGCGATCGCCTCGGAGTTCTACGGAGCCGGCTGGGAGTACGCGAAGTTCAGCCTGGTCGAGGCCGCCGACTACGGGGCCGCCTCGAAGAAGAACCGCACCTTCATGGTGTGCATGCGCTACACCCGGCCGTTCACCAGCTACCGGCCCAGCAAGCCGGTCCCGGCCACCACCTGGGCCGCCTGCATGGGCTGGGAGAAGGGGCACAAGGTCACCACCCGCGGCGTACGCGGGATCAACCCCCTGACCGGCCGGCCCAAGGGCGGCGGCACGTTCACCGCCGACGAGCCGGGCACGACGGTGACCGGCACCGCGTACGGATGGAAGCGCGAGGCCGACGGCCTCACCCACACCCACGCCGACCTGGGCCGCGCCGTCGGCTTCCGCGCCGACTTCCCCTGGACCCATGTCGGCCGCGGTGAAGGCATCCGCAACAAGACCCAGCTCATCGCCGACACCGTCAGCCCCATGGCCGCCGCCGCCTGGATCGGCCACATCCTCGGCCGCGCCTGGGAGGCCCGGACCCGCGCCTACGTGCGCAGCCTCTACGCCCTCCGCCGGTCCGGCAGCCGCACCCTTCTCCGGGCCGCCGGCGAGCACGACGGCACCCGGCCGGCCACCCTGGGCAGGGTGGTGCCTGCGAAGAAGCGCGCCATCAAGGCCCGCACCGAGCGGGCCGCCGTCCGGACGGCCCAGACCGCAGCCGCCCGTACGGCCCCCGGCACAACGGCACCATCCCGCAAACGCCGTCCCGTCCGCCGCTGACCGCGCCCAGGACCGGCCAGGGCACCGGCGTTACAACCCCGTGTGCCCTGGCCAGCGGGCCCGGTCCAGGTCGGCAGGAGCCCGGCGGCGCCGGCTTCCGCCGGCGAAGGTCGAACATCCGAGGCAGCCACCGCCGAGCGATCGGCCGGTGTCACCCAGCGTGCGGCTGGCCGTCTCTCCCGGGGGTACCGACCGGCCAGTCCGTCGACCCGGGGTCAGGACGCCGCCACGGGCAGCGTCTTCGCGTCCGCGTGAGGAATCGCCGTGTGCGGGAGGCCCCGGCGCGCCTGTTGCTCCTTGGCCACGGCAGTGCGCAAGTGGCACAACGAGACAACGGGCAGAAGGCCGCCGAGCCGCGCCACGGCACCGAGCGCTTCGGTGGCCTCGGCCAGGTACTTGGCGGCGCCGCGCAGCTGCTCGTCCGTCTGGCGGTCACGCAGCCGGACGGCCACCTCGTCCAGGAGCTCGGCGAGTTCGCCAGCCCCCGGATCGTCCGGCACATCGCAGCCCCACCACTGAGCGGCCTCACCGAGTGCAGCTACCGCGTCTTCTCTGCTGAGCGGCACTCCGGGGCCTTCCACGTCACCGTTCGTCACGACCACATCCTGCACTGCGGCAGTTCCTCGCCGGGGAGGTTCAGGGGAACTCACGCGATCGCGCTGACGGCCGGACCGACCGGGGCCGGAAGGACGGCGTCGGTGCCGACGAGCGGAGGGCTCACCGGCGGATCGGCAGAAGTCGCCCACCTCGACGGGCTGGGGCAAAGGTCCGACTCGGTGAGGTCGAGCCGGTGAAGGTCAGAGCCGGGCCAGCGTCAGTGCGTGGGCACCTGCGCTGTCGGCCCGCTTCACGGCCTCGTCCAGGGCCGGGGAACGGGTACCGGCTGGCGGGCGGGTACGGGCCTCCAGTTCGGCCATGTTGATCTTGTTGGCCTCGTCGATCCGCTGGCTGTACACCTCGATGGCAGCGGCGAGGTTCTCCCCGGATGCCGCACTCCCGTCCTTCGCCATCGTCCGGGCCATCGTCCAGATCCCCTGGGCGAAGGCGTCGCGGTCCACCGTCCCCACCGGTGAAACCAGCCACGTTGAGGCCAGCACCAGGTTCATCGCCCGCTGCGCCCGTACGACGGCGGCCCAGGCGTCGTCGGTCAGGTCGGTGCCGCGCAGCAGGTATCGGCCCCGGGCCTCGGCGAGTTCCCGAGCGACGGTCGTTCGCCCTCCGGGGGTGTGTACCTGGCGCCACTCTCGCATCATGTTCATGACAAGCGCCACGCCGACCACCGCGACCATGACGGTCAGAAGGGTGCCGGACGACATGATGTCGCCGCCGAGGTTTCGCTGCATCTCGCGCTGCACCCACACCAGGAGCGGGACCACGACGGCCGCGCCTGCGACGACGATCGCTTGCATCCTGGCTCCACGGGCCAACTCGGCGAGGTCCACAGCGGCCCACCGGGGCAGCGGGGCGTCCGGGTTCCGCAGCACTTCGGGGTGCTGACGGGCGAGGCGGTGAACGGTGGCAGCGACCGACGCGGGAAGGCCCGGGTCAACCACCGCGGCCACGCGCTCACGGGTACTCCTCGGGATGCTCATGGACCTGCTCGCTCTCTGTTTCGGACCACGGTCGGCCTGCGACCAACTATGCACCTGGGCACCGACACCGTCCGAGGGCCCCTCGGCCCGCTGCGCACGTCCCGCCCCGGTAGCGCCGGGCGCTGTCTGCCCCGGCTCCGGCCCGGCAACGGGCGCGCGGGGGCCGAGGCCGGGATGACCGGGCTACGGGTCCTTCGTCGCTGGGGTGCACAGCCCGGCCTGCCGGACACCGGCGGTGGCGAGCTCGTCCGCCAGGACCCGGATCACGGCGAGGGTCATCGCCAGCAGTACCGCGTCCTTGCAGTCCAGCCACACCTTCGGGACGGAGGTGTCCACCGCGGCGTAGTTCGGGCTGTAGAAGTCGACGCCGGAGGCCAGGGCCGCGTCCATGTCGACGTCCGTCAACTCCCGGCCGTCGTGTGTGATCCGCATCAGCCGAGGCACCGCAGCCTCCAGCGCGGTGACCACCGCAGGGCGGTCCTCGTCGGACGACCTGACCGTGACCGACCACACCTGCTGCTCGGGCACACCGTGCTGCGCGATGATCCGCAGAGTCCCCGGGTGAACCGTGATCTTGCCTGGCACGCTCATCGCGGCGACGGCGCGGCTCATCCAGTCCGCTGCCCGCCCGTCGAACATCTCCGCGTACGCCTCGGCGATCTTCCCCAGGACGCCGGGGGTGCCGGCGCGGGCGGCCTGCTCGAACAGTTCGGCGGCGCCGTCGTGGTCCCCGCCGGCCAGGGCCGTACGGGCCAGCTGGAGGATCGGGTCCAGGTCCTCGGGCGGTGCGGCGGATTCGGTCATGAACGAGTGGCACCACGCCCGACCGACACCGCGGGCCCGGCCGGGGGCGCCGGCTCGGCCCGGTCCAGCCAGGCGATCCAGGCCCCGTCCGCGGCTCTGCCGAGATGGAGGTCGGGGGTGTGGTCCTTCTCGTGCGCGCAGATGCGTCCGTGGGCGCCGTGCCGGGCGGGGCAGAGCCGGGCCGTCTGCTCGGGGGTGAGGACGGACAGGTCGTCCGGCAGCGTGCGGCCGACGGCGGTCGCCCGCGCTTCGGCTCCCCGCCGGCGTTCGACGTCCTCGCGGCGTGCGTCCAGCACCCGCGCCCAGCGCAGCGCGGTGTCCTCGTCGCCCGGGGTGTAGAGGCACTGCGGCTCGCCGAACTCGAGGAGCGTGTCGAGCACGGTCATGCCCAGCGACTCCAGCAGGCGGCGCGAGGCGGTGTTGCGCTCCTGGGTGACCGCGATGAGCGGGCCTCCGTCGGGCACCGCCGCAGTCCACCACTCGACGGCGGCGCCCACGACATCGCGCCCGAGGCCCTGGCCCCAGGCCGATGGCAGCAGCTGGTAGGAGATCTCGGCCCTGTCCGCGCACCGGCTGTCCGCGGTGATGCTGACCAGGCCGATCGCCTCGCCCCCGGCGGCGGGAGCGACCGCCCAGACGCCGGGTGTGGTCGGGTACTCGCGTTGCCGGGTCGCCACCCGCTCCTCGCTGGCCGGGCCGCCCAGGAAGGCGCGGACCCGGGCGTCGGTCAGCAAGGCCCGCACGACCGGCGCGTCCTGGGCCGTGACCGGGCGCAGGACGACGCGGTCGGCACGAACGACGGCCGGCCAGAGGCGGGCGAGGGCGGATTCAACGGACTCCATCGGTCCAGGATGGCAGCGCTGGGTGGTCGCGCGTGACGAGATCGCGGCACATCGGGGTACCGGCGGGAGCCGGGGCGGGGATGGTCGGGCAGCGTGGCGTTCTGCTTCGTCCGGCGGTGAGCGGCTGCCCGGGTTCGGCGGCTGCCGCCCGTCCCGGCCCGGGTGTCGCACCGGGCCGGGACGGGGTGGTCACGTGCGGGCGCCGGGCTGTGCCGGGAGGACGTCGAGCGCGTGGTCGATCAGCGAGGCCAGGTCGGTGCCGTACCGGGTGTCGCCGTGGATGAAGGTGGTGGTGAAGGCGGTGCGGTCGCGCCGCGGGAGGTCGGCGGCGCGGTAGGGGGCCAGTTGGTCGGCGCGCAGGAGTTGGGCGACCGCGATGTAGCCGCGGTCGGCGACCAGGGTGAACAGGACGGGGCCGTCCATCTCGCTGCCGGCGTTGTGCGCGTCCCACCAGTACTCGTCCGGGGTGAGGCTGTGGCCGCGCTGGTGCCGGGCCACGATCGTCACCTTGATTCCGGCGCGCGGGTGGCCGACGACGATGTGGGAGGACCGCCCGTCCCAGGTGCCGCCCAGTGCCTGGGCGGCGGCGCGGCGGACGATGTGGGCGACGGAGTCGGGCGTGGGCTGCTCGGCGCCGGTGAGCAGGGTGCGCAGGCTGCCGGGACGGGTGTGGACCGGTCGGCGGGCGACGACCAGGACGTCGTTGCGGATGCGCTGGTCGTCGGTCTCGGTGATGCCGGGGTGCCAGCGGCGGTGGGCGCGGACGTCGGCCAGGAGATCGCGCGCACCCTGGTTGTCGGTGGGGTTGAGGTAGAGGAGGGTGAGCAGGACGAGTTCGGCGGAGTTGAAGCGGCCCAGGCGCCACAGGGTCAGGGCCAGGCCGTGGACGGCGCGCAGGAAGGGCCGGTTGTCCATCTCGGACCAGGGCAGCCGGCCGTGGAAAATCATGGGGAGGGACGCCTCGCCGACGGCGACGGCGGCCTCGTACCAGGCCAGTGCTTCCTTCAGGTGGCGTCGGCGGTCGGCGGCGGTGGGGCCGACGTAGGAGATGAGGTCGCCGAACTCGCCGTCGTGGCGTTGCAGGGCCAGGCTGCCGAGGTGGGCGTAGGCGTCGATGTCGCGGGGCTCGGCGGCCACGATGCGGTGCAGTTCGTCCTCGTAGCCTTCCACGTCCGCGGTGGCCCGCAGGGTGTCCAGCGCGGCGTCGAGGGGCACTTCGGTGCGGCCGGGGTAGGGGTCCGGCATCCGGTAGCGGGGCAGGACGCCGTCCTCGGCGAGCCGGTCCCGCCACCAACGAGCGGCAATCTCGGCGTCCTTCTGCGGGCCGGGGGCGATCCCGAGGTCCTCGGCGTCCGGCGCCGCCGGGTCTTCGCCGTCGTCGGAGTCGTCGGCGCTGTGCGCCTCCGCGTCCTCGGGACCGTCCTCCTCCTCGTCGTCTTCATCGTCCTCGTCGTAGGCGTCGAGGACTTCGCCGGGGTGGAAGTCGCCGTCCTCGGTTGCTTCGCGGGCGCCCGCGAGGTGTGCCCTCTCCAGGGCGGCCAGGGCCAGCTTGGCCCGGGTGCCGGGCAGCGCCTGCGTCAGCGGCTGATAGACGTCCGGCCAGAGGTGGCCGGCGGCGAGCGGGCTCCACATCATGTAGTCCTGCTGCATCAGGATCCGCAGGGCCAGGTCGAGGCCGTAGTGGTCGAGGCGGCCGGGGAGCCGGCCGGCCTCGCTGGCGCTGGCCACTTCCTGAAGTGCCTTCTGGTAGCCGATCTGCGTCTCGGCATCCAGGAGGCGGGCGAGCCGGGTCGGCTGGGTGCGCTGGACGCGCCGCTGCTTGTCGGCGGAGGGCCGCGTGGTGGTGGACATGGGGGCTCCTTGAACCGGGCTTCGCGTGACGCACCGCCCCACCTCGGTGCGACGCCAAGCCAACAGGTCAGGACGCCGTCATCATGTCGATCATGCTCATCGTGCCGGTTCGAGCGTTTGCTCAGTTCACCCGGGACGGTCAACGGTGGGGATGACCGGCGGGCCCGCGCACCGTGGGCGCGGCCAGGGCACCATCCTGGCGAATCCCCATCGGGCGGCGCAAGGCCACCCCCCGAAAGAGCCAACAACCGCCTGTTTTCGCACATACCGGGCTCGAAGATGTCTTCCTTCGATCCCGGCCGGCGCACCGTCACCGAGCGCTCGTCCGGGCGCGGAGGCGCGCCGCAAGGACAGCCCTCAGCCGGCCAGCCGCTCTCCGCCGCCGTGCTGCGCGTGTTCGGCCCGGGCTGCCTCCAGCAGCCGCCGCCACGACACCACCGTCGGCCGGCGCTTGAGCAGGGCGCGCCGCTCCCTCTCGGTCATCCCGCCCCAGATGCCGAACTCGACCCGCCGGTCGAGTGCGTCCGCCAGGCACTCGGTGCGGATGGTGCATCCGACGCACACGCTCTTGGCTCTGTTCTGTGCGGCACCCTCGACGAACAGCTCATCCGGATCCACACCCCGGCAGGCAGCCCGCCCCCAGTCGATGTCCGTCTCCCCCACGGCCGCGCCCCTCTTCCTCTTCCCGCTCCTGCCGGTTCCCCTCGGCGACCGACCAGCGTAGGCGATGCACCGTCCGTGGAACCTACGGAGAAGGTGAGCGAGGCCGCTACTGTCGCTCTGCCGATGCCACGCTTTCGAGTGATTCCGCAGCGGCCGCCCCGCGCCGCAGATTCGGGGTGTTGTCGCCCGTCCGACAGGAGACAGCTGTGCCCGATCCGTCCGAGAACACCTCGCCCACACAAGGGCGTTCGCAGTCTGCGAGGTGGCAGCGCTGGGCGCTCGTCTTCGGCCTGCCCAGCGCCGCCGTCGCCTTGATCGCGGCGTGGGCGATCCGCCCGCACGGCACCACGTCCACCGTGCTGGTCGTCCTGATCGCACTCGCGGCCCTCGCTGTGTTCGTCACCACGATGCCGCGGCGGCAGCCGGCCACGGCTGAGCACACGGACGCCGGGTCCAGCACCAGGTGACCGTGCGAGTGCCGGGTCTCATGACCTGAGCACCGGCCCGCGCCGGCCGCGACCAGGTGCAGCGCCGGATCGGCCTCCTCGCTCTGCCGCGACGGCTGGCGCCATCGCCCCGGTGCGCCGCGCGGTCGGCGAACCGGACAGAACCCGCGCGGATCCGGCCGGTTCGGCCGGAGCTTCGGACCGTGGCAGCGGGGATCCCGTAGCTTCCGCGCCATGGCGAGGACATTGCGGCTGGCCGTCGCGCAGAGCACCGTGCCGGAGGACCCCACAGACCGCGGCGCGCTGCGGGCGGCGGGGCAGGAGATCCGGGCCCTGATGGCCGAGGCCGCCGGGGCGGGGGCGCGACTGGTGCAGTTCCCCGAGGGAGCACTCACCTATCCGAGCAAGCACGTGATGGCGGCCGGCCCGGACGGGAAGCTGGTCCCGGCCGACTGGAGCCGTGCCGCCTGGGACGTCCTGCGCGACGAGGCCGAGTCGATCGCCGCGCTGGCGGGGGACCTGCGGCTGTGGACGGCGTTCGGGTCGCTCCACCCGCTCACACCGCCGACCCCGCCCCACAACAGTCTCTTCGTCGTCTCCGACCGCGGCGAGCTGGTCGCGCGGTACGACAAGCGGTTCCTGTCGCACACCGAGGTCTCCTACCTGTACACCCCGGGGCGCGAGCCTGTGGTCTTCGAGGTGGACGGCATCCGGATCGGCTGCGCGCTGTGCGTCGAGGCGAACTTCCCGCCGCTCTTCGCCGAGTACGAGCGCCTGGACGCCGACCTCGTCCTGCTCTCCGTGATGGTCGACGATGCTCCGAGGGCGCGCGTCGCCCAGGCTTACGGGACGCTGTACAGCTATTGGTTGGGCTACGCCGTGCCGGCGCAGTTCAGCGCCACGGTGCCGTCCGGGATCGTTGCACCCGGCGGCCGGTGGCTGGCGCAGTGCCCCGCCGACGGGCAACCCGCCCTGGCGGTCGCGGACATCGACCTCGACTCGACCGACCCGGACATCGACGTAGCTCTTCGGTACGCCCGGCCCTGGCGCCGCCTGGCGCAGGACGGGCTCTACGAGGACCGGCTGGTGACCGGGGACCCGCGCAGCGACATCCGCACGGCCTTCTGAGAGCGCCCCGCGCACCTGACCCGCCAGAGCTTCCCGGCGGCGTGCCGGATCGCGGCGCGCTGCTCCTGGGGCGGCCTACCGTGCGCCGACGGCCGCAGGGCGGATCTCCGCGAGGATGGTCCGTGCCCCCTGGTCGAGGAGGCCCAGTGCGACCGCCGCGCCGAGCTTCTCCGGCTCGTCGGCACGGCCGGTGGAGGCGGCGGTGAGCCGAACGGTTCCGTCCAGGGACACGACCTGCCCGGTGAGGCGCAGCCGGTCTTCCGGCTCGTGGGTCACGTAGGCGCCCACTGGGACGCTGCACCCGCCGTGGAGTTCGGCGAGCATGCTCCGCTCGGCCCGGACCGCCGCGTGGACCGTATGGTCGGCCGCCCGTTCCAGCAGCGTCCGCAACTCCTGCTGGTCGCTGCGGATCTGGATGCCCAGGGCGCCCTGGCCGGGCGAGGCGGGGAACCGGTCCAGTGGCAGCACCTCGGTGATGTGCTCCTCCAGGCCCAGCCGTCGCAGGCCCGCGACCGCGAGGACCACGGCGTGCACCCGGTTCCTTCCCTTCAGCGCCGCCAGCCGCCCGGGGACGTTGCCCCGGATCGGCACCAGCTCCAGGTCCGGCCGCACCGCCCGCAGCAGCGCGGCCCGGCGGGGGGCTCCGGTGCCGACCCGGGCCCCGTGCGGCAACTCGGCCAGCGTCGAGCCGCACAGGGCGTCTTCCACCGCCTCCCGCCCTGGCGGGGCCAGCAGCACCAGGCCGTCCGGCATGCTGGTCGGCAGGTCTTTCAGGGAGTGGACCGCGACGTCGATCTCGCCGGCGGCCAGGGCCGCCTCCAGGCGGCTGGAGAACGCGCCTCCCGCACTGCGCCCGGCGACGTCGGCAAGCAGTGAGACGCGGTCGCGGTCGCCTGCCTCCGTGATCACCCGGCGCTTGAACTCGACGCCGGGGCAGAGCGGGGCGAGTAGCTCCAGGTACTGGCGGACCTGGGTACGGGCGAGTTCGCTGCCCCGCGAACCGACAAGGATGGGCACACCGGCTCCCGGAATCTGACGAGACGTGAGCTCCACGGTACCCGGCCGGAGCGGTGGCGCTTTCCGACAGCGCGTCGGGGGCAACACACCTGTGCGTCATGGGTGTTGGCGCTTCTGGCGGATTGGGGAACAGGTGCTCGATGGCCGGCTGGCGTGGGCCTTCGGTAGGGTCCGTGGCGCGGTTCGGATGAAGCGAGCGAGACGTTGGGAGCAGGGATGCCAGACGACGAGGAGCCCTTGAGCGCCTGGTACGCGCGCCGGGAGGCGAGGCGCCGTCCGATCAGCGAGCGCCGCGTCGTCAGTCTGCATGCGGGTCCGAGCCGGGGCTCGCACGTCGATCCGCAGGCTCCGCGGATCGTCGAGGAGTGGGACGGGCACAGCTGGCAGCCCGTCTCCGTGGCCGACGACTACTCCGCCGCTTGCCGCGCCGTCTCCGCGCTCGACGCGGCCGTGGCGGTGCCGGTGCCGGGGTTCAACCCGCTGGGGCCGGGGACCGGACGGCACCGGAAGATCCCCACCTGACCCGTCGGCGGCCCCGGCCACCGAGCGGGAGGAGTGGTCGCCCTTCCGGCCGACGGCGTGCTGCCCGGGCCGGCGGACGCGTCCTGCCCGGCGGCGCCGGACATGCCGGCCGGTCTACGCGGTGCCTCGGTCCGGGCGGGAGATGAGGAGCCTGTCGATGATCCGGTGCTCGGCGAGGAGCCGTTCGGCCTGCTGGAGCAGCAGGGTGTCGCCCAGCTCGGTCAGGTGTACCCCGTCGCTCCACAGGCCGGCCGGGTCGTCGCCGTCGGCGGGTGTGAGGTGCCGGGCGGCGGCGGTGAAGGGGGCCCACACGTCCAGGAACAGCGCGCCGTTCGTGGCTGCGGCCGCGCGGGCGGCCTCGTTGTAGCGGGCGAGTTCGGCGTTCATCGCGGCCACGGTGCCGGGGCTCTCGACAGGGCCGAACGGCGCCTCGGACATGACGATGGTTGTCCGGGTGGAGCCGCCGAGGCCGCCGAGCATCGCTTCGAGGTGCTGGGCGTACTCGTCGAGGTCGACCGCCTCCGGCAGCCGGTTCTGGAAGCGCCGCCACACGTCGTTGATGCCACAGCCGAGGAAGACGAGGTCGTAGTCGGCGCCGGTGGCCAGGTCGCGTTCGACGATGCCGGCGATGTCGCGGCTCGTGGCGCCCCCCAGCGCGTGGTTGCGGATGTCGAAGCCGACGTGGGGCCAGGCGGCGCGCAGGGACAGGGCAAGGCGGTGGACCCAGCCGCGCCGGCGCCACCCCTCGACGGTGACCCTGGAACCGACTGCGGGCAGAGCGGCCTGGTTGGCCATCTGCGCGTTGAACGCCTCCAGATGCTCCATGATCGAAGTGCCGAAGAAGCCCACGGACAGGGTTCGGGGGCGCTGGCCGGCACCGGTCGGCATGACCTGGTCTGGTCGCTGCTCATGCATGATCGCCCACCCCCGAAGTCCGGACGATCACCAGGTTAGGACAGGGCGGCCCAGCGTATGGGGGCGTTCCCCGAACGTGACGGCGTCGCCTCCTCACGACGGTGCCGGTTCTCCCAGGCGTCGGCCGGGGACGTCCGGGCCTCGCTCTGGACTACGGGGACGCCCAGTACCGGGCCCAGGTCCGCGCCGCGGTGACCGTACGCTCCAGGTCCTCTGTCCCGTACTGCTGCCACGCCTCCCACCACCGGGCCTCCGCTTCGGCCAGGACGGCTACGGCCTCCCGTGAGGCCGCCGTGAAGGCGGGCACCTTCGCGCACCAGCGCGCGGCCTGCTCGGCGGTCTGCCTGCCGTCCAGGACCAGCCGGAAGCCCCACAGTGCCGTGTCCAGCCAGGCGGGGGCGCGCATCGCCCATGCCCAGTCGACGAGCCACACCCGGCCATCGCGCTCGGTCATGAAGTTCACGGCCGCAGGATCGGAGTGCGCGAGACGGTCGCCGGTCAGGAGGGCTTCGTCGGACGGGTCGCAGTACTCCCCCCACTTGTCCCAAGCCGTACGTCGCACGACCTCGGGTGCGGCCCGCAGGCTCAGCTCGCACAGAACTGCGGCAACGGCGTCCAGGTGCTCGCTGTCGTCACCGAAGTACGTCCAGGCCGACGCGTCGAGCCCTTGGAAGCACAGCACGAGCCAGCCGCCGGCCTCCTCGCACCACAGCAACTTCGGCGCGCTCTGCGGAAGGAAGGGGGCCACCGCGACCTCGGCCCGCAGCTGACCGATCCGCTCGTGCCGTACCGGCAGCCCCTTCAGGAACACCATCTCGGAGCCCGTCGTCGGCCAGGCCCAGCAGGCGAGCGCCGCACTGGTCCCGTTCTCCACCTCGACCCGCGGGAAGTCCTCGCCGACCCGTGCCTCGATCGCGGCACGGGTCGCAGTGGGCAACTCGTCGAACGTCAGCCGCTCCACGTACACGGAGCCGTCAGCTCCCGGGCTTGGGCGGCTGGGGGTTGTTCGGCGGGAACGGGGGGTTCTTGTCCGGTCGGGTCGGGGGCCCGGTGGACGGCCCGCCCGGCGGCGGCTTGGACGTGGGCCCGGGTGACGGGCGCCTGAGCTCGGGGAACGTCGTCGTCATGCCGGGAACGTACCGCTGGCTTCAACGTCTCGCCCATGCGTTGCCCGGATTGGCCGGATCGTGTCCGCGGCTGGCCGTCGGCGCGCAGGGACAGTGCAAGGCGGTGGACCCAGCCGCGGCCGTCCAGGCCGCGTGCTCACTCGGTCCCGGCTCGGAGGTGGTGCAGAGCGGTCGCCGCCGCGTCTGCGGCCGGGTGGCCCGAGCCTGCAGCCCGGGCGGCCTGCGCGAGGACGGTGGTCGCCGTGTCGCTGCGGCCGTGCAGGTGGGCGGCGATGCCGAGGTTGAACTGGTCCCCCGGCTCCGGCAGCTGCTGTGAGACCTCGTTCCACTCCCGGGCGCCGAGCGGACGGGGCTTGTGTCCGTGGTTCCCCTCGTCGGCGCCTGCCGCGTATGCGAGTACCCGCCAGTCGGGCGACGCACCACCGGCGGCGCGAGAGAGCAGGCCTGTCGAGGCCCCGTCGGGGACAGCGCCGGCCCAGTCGAGCGCGCGCTCGAACAGGAGCCGGGAGTCCTCGTGGCTTCCCCGGGCGCACCAGAGGCGGTACAACTCGTCCTCGCCGAGGGGGCGGTGGATACCGCAGCGCCGTACGTCGATGGCCGCCTGCACGAGGAGATGTCCTTCGGGGCGCTGCGGGCAGCCTGGTGGTAGTGCCTGACCAGGTTCTCGCCGCCGACGAGGGACTCGGCGAGGCCCTTGCTGACGGGGTAGCCCTTCTCACGGAGATAGCTGCGCTCGCGGGCGGTCAGGGTGAAGGGCACCTTGATGCGGTGCGCGTACTCGAGCAGCACCGTCCGCGCGGGGGCGGTGGCGGGCGAGGTGTCCGCAAGGAGACGGCCGCGCCAGGCGGTGTCCACGCTGGCCAGCACCACGGCATGCGGGAGGGTCTTGTCCAGCACGCCGCTGCCCAACAGCACGAGGTCGGCCGGGGTGAGGCCGTCGAGCCACAGGACGTAGCGGCTGCCTGCGCTGAACCGGCTGGTGAAGTTGGGCTGTACGGCGACTCGGGCGAGATCGAGGGCGGTGAACTGGGCGAATTTGGCCTGCGGGAGGGCGCGCTGCAGGCCCTCGTACGCGGCCCGCGAGACGCCGGAGAGCGGCGGGCCGTCCAGGAGGATCATGGAGTTCATCGGCTCGGCGGCCGAGGCCAGGAGCCGCGAGACCTCGTCGATCGGGTCTGCCGGACCCTCAGGGTGGGGTCGCTGGGGCACGGTGAGTCCTTACGTCCGGTGCGGCACGCTGACCGCGATGGTCGCCCTCGGCGAGGGCTGGTCTTCGTCACTCCCGGCGCGGTCCGTTGCGGGCGCGGGGCGCCGGGACCTGTCAGGATCCGCCGGCTGTGCGGAGGTTCAGAGGTCGGGCCCAGGCTCCGTGGGCGGCGAAGGCGCGCAGCACGGGCTCGATCACGGTGGCCGCGTCGCGGGTGATGCCGTCGGGGGTGAGGGTAGCGCGGTGGCAGATCGGGCGGCCGGCGTCGGTGCCGTAGTCGGCGTACTTGCCGTCGTCGTAGCGGCCGATGGCTGCTTCGACGTCGATGAGTCCGAAGGCCTCGAGTTGGCGGTGGGTCTCGTAGGCGTCGCGGCCGAGTCCGAAGTGGCCGGCGCGCTCGGCGCCGGTGACGTACGGCTCGTCGTGGACGGGGTTCTGGTTGATGTCGAGCCACATGAGGTAGGCGACGATCTCGCTGGGGGTCAGCAGGTTGACCCAGCCGCGGGTGAAGAACTCGATCGGCACGTTGACGCCGGGCAGCGCGGGGCGGGGGACCTTGTACGGGATGGGGGCGGCGGTGGTGCTGGCGCCGCTGTCGCACAGCAGTTGGAAGTCGCGGAAGGGCCGGGAGGTCCCGGCGTTGGGGAGTTCGAGCAGCTGGTGCTCGTGCAGCTTCTTGATGGCCTCGGTGATCTGGCGGGCCTTGTTGACGCGGGGGCTGGCGATCCGCCGGCCGCCGGGGGTGTGGCGGGCGTGCGCGCCGATCAGGGACATCCAGGAGTAGGGCTGGGTGCTGTCGGGCTCGATGGGGATGCGGTTGGCCCACTGGTGGCCGGGGGCGGCCTGGCAGTGGGCGGCGAACAGCAGGACCAGGTGGAGGCGGCCGGCGATGCCGCGCGGGGCGATCAGGCGGGCCGCAGGGGGCTGGTCGGCGCGGGGCAGTCCGTTGCGCTCCCGGTCGACGAAGCGAGGGGTGTCGTGCCGGAGGTAGGTGCGGCGGAGCCGGACTGCGGCGGGGGTACGGCCGCGGGCGGACAGCTCTTCGCTGGCGGTGGTGACGGCGGCCAGGGCTCCGCTGGTGCGCAGCGTGGTGAGCGCGTCGAGGCGGGCCTGGACCTTGGCGGTAGCAGCTGCGGAGCGGTTCACCGACGAGTTCTCACCTTTTGATCGCCACGTTTTGATCCGTATGTTGTGCTCATCGTCATCCATCTATCCAGTCATGGTGTCGACACATGAGGATCAATCCGTGGTGCCAGTGTAGCGGGAGGGGCGTCCCGAAGGGGTCTCATGGTGTGTACGAGCTCCGCCGTCGCACCCGCGGCCCCGCTTCACAGGGGTCCCGGAGTCCTTGGCGGCGGCTCGTGCGGCAGAGGCGGTCCGGGCCCGGAAACGTCTTAGCCCCGGCGACATGATCACGAGGATCAGCGGTCCACCGGGGCTTCTCACCCATGACTATACCCGAATCCGAAGGAGGAACAACGTGACGCACGCTTCCCCGGCCCCCGGCGCCGGCCCGTGGGTGGAGGCCTGGCTGAGCCCGGCCCGCTACGGGGTGTACCTGAACGAGGCCGGCGGCGACCGCACCCGGGCGCTGGAGCTCTACCGGTGGAACAGCGAGCTGTCGTGCGCGGTCCTGCACGACCTCGGCCACTTGGAGGTCGCGCTGCGCAACGCCTACGCCGCCGCTCTGGACGCGACCTGGTCGGGGGCGGGGCACTGGCTCGACGATCCGGCCAGCCCGCTGCGGGCCCCGCTGATGCGTACCAAGCGGGGCGGCCCCCGCGGCCCGCGGCAGGTCGACATCAACGACAAGCCCCGCCGGGCGATCGACGCGGCCCGTAGCCGGTACGGAATGCAGGCCCCGCCGGGGAAGATCATCGCCGACCTGTCGCTGGGGCTGTGGCGCTACCTGTCGTCCTCCGCGCACGAGAAGACCCTGTGGGTGCCGCACCTGCACCGGGCCTTCCCGCCGGGGACCAACCGCGGCCAGGTCGACCGGAAGATCGGTGACCTCCACGGGCTGCGCAACCGGGCCGCGCACTGGGAGCCGCTGCTGGCCGCGCCGCTCACCCGCCGGATGGGCGACCTGGCGTGGGTCGCCGGGCTGCTGGGCTCCGAGCTGGCCGCCTTTATCCAGCATCACAGCGAGGTGTCGGCGCTGCTGGCCAAGCGCCCGTGACGACGGTGCCGGCCGCTGCCCGGCGCGCGGTGCCCGGGAGCGGCCGGCACCGTCGTCACGGCCTCCCCCGGGGGTGCCCCGCTTCTGGTCCGGGCGGGGCCGCGGAGTTGTTTTCGTAGGCTCGCCCGGACGCCGGCACGGAGCCGGCGCAGTGCGGACCGCCCTGCAGGGCCGGCCGGGAGGAGGGCATCATGCGCGGCACCACGGTGGCGGGCCGGTACCGGGTGGTCGACCTCCTCGGCGCTGGCGGGATGGGCGAGGTCTGGCGGGCCGTGGACGAGCGGCTCGGCCGCCCGGTGGCGCTCAAGGTCCTCCTGCACCCCGAGGACGAGGAATTGCTCCGGCGCCTGGAGGGCGAGGCCCGGGCCGCGGCCGCCCTGTGCGATCCGCACGTCGTGGCCGTCCACGACGTCGGCGAGGCCCTGGTGGCCGGGCGCCGGGTCGTCTACCTGGTGATGGAACTGGTCGACGGGCAGCCGCTCAGCCGGCTCCTGGCCGAAGGCCTTCCGGCGGTCGGCGACGTCGTGGCCTGGGGGCAGCAGATCTGCCGAGGCCTGCAGGCCGCCCACACCGCCGGCCTGGTGCACCGCGACATCAAGCCCGCGAACATCCTGATCACCGCCGACGGGCGGGTGAAGGTCTGCGACTTCGGGATCGCGCGCCGGACCGACGCGGTCGGCCATCCTCTCACCGGGACCAGAGCGGTGATCGGCACCCCGTCGTACATGTCCCCGGAGCAGGCCCGCGCCGATGCGGTGATCGACGCCCGCAGCGACCTGTACTCGCTGGGGTGCCTTCTGTACGAGCTGCTGACCGGCGCGCCGCCGTTCCCCGGCGGCGGGTGGCAGGTACTGGCCCAGCACCTGCACCAGGCCCCGGCCCCGGTTCGCTCCCACCGGCCCGAGGTGCCCGCCGAGCTCGAGCACCTGGTGGCGGAGCTGCTGCAGAAAGACCCGCAGCGGCGGCCCGCGGACGCGGCGGAGGTCGCCCGGCGCCTTCAGGCAACCGTCGTGCGCGCCTCCACCGCCCCGATCACCGTGCCGGTCGAGACCGTCGTGTTGCCCGTGGACCGGCTGCCCACGGTACGCGCGGCCCAAGCCCGGCAGCCCGTCGTCAGGAAGGTCTCCACGGGCTCCGCCGACCGCGCGGCCGCCGGGCCCAGGAGGTCGGCGCCGTGGCGGGCCGGAGCGCTGACCGGTGTCCTGGTCGGCGGCCAGCTGGCCATGTTCACGGCTCTCCCCGGCCCGGTGAGCGCTGTGCTGGGGCTGGTGGCCGGCGGCTGCGTCGCGGCCGGCTCGCGCCTGGAGGAGCGGCACGACGCCGTACACGGCCAGCAGAGCGGGCAGGGCAGCGTCGTCGGGGTGTTCGCCGCGATGCTGATCGCCACCGTCACGATGGTGGTGCTGCTGGGGTGGAGCACGCTGACCTGGTGGGTGGCGGTACTGGTCGCAACGGTGACCGGGCCGGTGCTCGTGGCGGGCGCGGCCGGCGTCCGGGCCCTGGTCGAGCAGCTGCTGCGCCGAGGCGGACCGGAGGCCGAACTCGCCTCCACCGCCGGGCTGCTCAGCGGCGCCGTCGGCTACGCGCTGACCGCCTCCGCGATCCACGGGCCGGTCGCGGGCGCCCTCGCGGCCGGGGCCGGTGCCTGGGTGGTGAGCAGTCTGGCCGTCGGAGCTCTGATGCCCTCACCTCGCCCGCGCCCGCGGCACCTGTGAGCGCGCACAGCCAGCTGCAGCGACGAACGGGCTGGCCTTCTCAGCGCGGCGGTTGCTGTCTCACCGCCCCGGTGCCGACCCCGCCCCCAGGCGTCGGAAGGTGCTACCGGCGCTGGATCTCCTCGTTGGCTTCGCGCGCGAAGGCAGCCAGTTGTCGCAGGCCGGCGGCGGTGGAGTCCTTGATCATCGAAGTCGGGGAACAATGGGGGACCATGCCCTCGGCCCGCATCTCACCGAGCACGACGAGCATCTCGAGGACCTCGGCGCAGGCGGCGTCATCAAGCGCGTTGGCCGCTTCAAGGCCTACCAGGTGGTCGGTGAGCTCCTGCTGCTGAGGCTCGCTGAGGATGATGGTGTTGCCCGCACGCAGGGTGGAGAACCACGCCGGTTCCGGAGCGCTTCGCTCGGCCAGGTCGGCTCCTGCCCGAAGGAGCGCCGCGCGAAGACGTTCGGCCCGGGCCGGCAGCTCAGGATCTGCCGTCAGCGCAGGGCGCGGAGCGGGGGAAGGGGCTGGCGCGGCGGGTCGGCGGCGGAGCTTGGCGAACACCCGTCGATGATGCCGTGCGACTCCCGCCAGATTCCAACTGCGGCCGGGTGCTGTGACAAGCCCCACGTCAGCGGCTGGACGGGCGAGCTCTGATCCCCCGGTGCGGGCGTCGTGCCGCTGACCAGGGTGCCAACGGGGACCCGGAACGGTTGGGGCTCCAGCACGCTTTCCTCAACGGCGAGGGCCGGTGCGAGCAGGCGGTCGCGGCAGGGACCAGGTGCCGGTCCCCGCCGCGCCTCCTTCTCGGCGCCCCCGGGAGTTGTTCGGATGACGGCGAGGCGTCCCCCTACATGGGGAAGGCCCCTACTCGGTCTCGCAGAACGCCTCGTACCAGTCGCGGACCTCGTAGAGGTCGAGCGGGATGGAGGCGACCAGTTCGAGCAGGCGCGGAGGGACGGGCCAGGGGTAGTGCTCCGCGAGGAGAGCCAGGTCGGCCTGGCGTAGTGCCGTGACGCCGGCGCGGTGCCGTTCGTTCAGGTCGAGCTCCTCGTCGGTCTCCTCGGCGGCGGCGAGGTAGCAGGTGACGAACGGGTCGAAGGCCGCTCGCTGGGCGGCCAGGTGCCGGCGGTAGGTGGCGCTGTCCACCGAGGCGGTGTTGGCGGCCTCGCCGTCGTGCGTGCTGGGCATGCCGCACCACTCGTTGACGTACGCGCTCATGGAGTTGAGGTAGTCCTGGGTGTCCTCAGGGTGTGTGTCCGAGTGCTTCCAGTGGCCCGCGCTGGGGCCCGGCGACGTGAAGAGGCGTCCCGAGACGCGGATCAGGCCCTCCACCATGCCGGAGAAGGTCAGGAAGCGGTGCGGGTCGGACGCGAGGAGCAGCTCGGCGATGGTCGGGGCGGCGGTGTCGGCGATCTCCTGGGGCAGGTGGAGCCGGTGCTTGCGGCTGTCGCGCCGGTGTCGCATGGCGGGGCCGGCTTCGATGGCCGCGTGCTGGGCCATGAGGGCTGCGGCGCCGGCGGAGGGCGCGGGCTGGTTCGCCCACACCACGGTGTACTCCTCCTCGGCGAAGTCGCCAGAGATCACCTGGACCGTGTAGCTGTGGGCTCCGTCGCTGTCGTGGAGTTCGAGGTCCAGGACTCCGGCGGGTGCGCGCAGCGAGGACTGCCGGGTCGTCTCGTCGAGCGGCGGGCCGATGGCGGTGGAGGCTGCCAGCGCCCAGTCCAGCAGCTCGACCTGGATCTCCAGGCCCCAGACCGCGGGGTCGATCTCCAGCTCGCCGTCGGGGCCGCGGACGCAGTCCAGGTCGTCGCTGCGGACGAGCTCGCCGAGAGAGCGCAGGTCGTCGTCCTGGCGGTCGAGGAAGTCCTCGGCGCCGGGCGGCAGGGCGGGGCGGCAAAGCTCGTGCGCGGTGCCGCCCCCGTCGTGGCGCCGGCAGTTGCCGCTCCAGCCCGCGCCGTCGAAGAGCGACGCGAAGCGGGGATCCGGCAGGACCTTCTCCGCGGCGGTCAGGGCCACCTCGGCGGCCTGCAGGGTCAGCGGGTGCGGTTGAAGGCCGGCCAGTCGGCACAGGGCCTGCGCGGCGTCCGTGTCCCAGGGCTGCTTGGTGAGCACGGACCCGCCGGTCCGCGCGGCGCGGATCACCGCTGTACGCGGGTCGACGCGCCGCGTCGGGCTGTCCTCGGCTGCGCCTGGCCACAGCTCCAGCGGCGCCGAGAGGGACTGCCATAGCGGGATCACGCTGGCGGAGTTGCCCGAGGCGTCGACGAGGTAGCGGTGGTCGTCGTGCTCGGTGACCAGCAGTTCGAGGGTGGCGCAGCGTGCCGCCACGGTGCGCAGCAGGCCGACGCGGCGCAGGGTGGCCGACAGTTGCGGTACGAGGGCATCGAGGTGGGCGAGGGTGTGGTCGCGGTGCTCGTGCTCGGCGGGAAGGGCCGGCGTCCCGGCTTCGGGCAGCCGAGCCTGAGCGTGGTGGTCTTCGCCCGGGGCGGTGAGCGTACTCAGGGCGGTACGCCAGGTGTCCGGGCCGGTGTGGGCGAGGACGATGCGCATGCCGGGCAGGGTGAGCAGGATGTCCTCGCCGCTGCTGGCCCAGCGCAGGAGAGGAACGCCGCGCCCGCCCGGTGCGGGAGCGTGGGCGAGGGCGCGTGCCCAGTAGTGAAGCTGCTCGGCGTCGACGCGGATCACGAGCTCGCCGGGGCGCGGTATGACGCCGACGATGCCGAACGGGCCGCCGGTGACGGCCGGGCGGTGACGGCCGTAGGCGCCGAGGAGAGCGGCGAAGACCTGGGCCTCGCCTTCCATCTGGGCCCGGGTGGGAACGGGGATCAGCTCGGGCCCGGTGATCGTGTCGAGTTCGAGGTGGGCGTCGTGCTCGCTCTCCCCGGTGGCCCAGGAGCGCAGCGCGTCCGGGCCGGGGGCCGGGCGGTCCGGGTCGGGCTCGTACAGGGCGTTGATGTCGCGGCGGGCGAGCTGTGCGATTTCGCTGAGGGACAACGGGTCCTCCACATCGGATGGCTGGGTGCTATCCGATAGAGGTGTCGAGCGGCGTCCTCGTGTGACGGCCGGGGACGTCTCGTTAAAGGACGCCGATCGGCGCGCTGCGGCCTGCCTGTCCTGTGACAGGGAACCTGGACCGTTTGTCACCGAACTTGGAGGGAGTTACGCCGCGTCTGGGTCCTCCATCAAGTCTGTCGACCCATCTACGAGACGCCCGGATTGCGGTGCTGCCACTACTCGCTCCAGAGGAGGCCGGTGAAGGCGTGGTGAAGGAAAAACAGCGGGTCGTTCGGACTGATGGAACCCTGCTCCCGGAAGGGTCCTCCTGGAGGGCCATCCGCTGCCTGAGCGGGAGCGACGGTGCCCATGAGAGAGACGACGGCGAACGCCGCGACTGTGATCAGCTTCTTCATGATGTGATCAACGCTGCCCAGGACGTTCGGTAACTACGTCTGAGGGTTGGGCGGTCCAAGTTCGGTGGCAAATGGTCCACCTCCCCGTCACAGGACACTGCCGGTCGCGGTGGTGTGGGGCCGGTCACGCCGCGCACAGACCTGGGCTCGGCGCGGGCGGCGCCTTTCGGCGGCGTTCCGCCCAGGTGCGGACTCGGGCGGCGTCGCCGGGGCGCACTCCGGCGGCGACGGGGTCGAGGGGCAGGAGCGCGGCGTGCAGGGCGCGGATGCGTTGATCGACGGAGATGCTGATCCGGGTGTACTTGCCGTCGCGGATGGAGGCGACAGTCCGGGGGTTGACGCACAGCCCTCGACCGAGACGGCGGGCCGGCCAGCCCCGTTCGGCGAGCTCGACGAGCAGGCCGGCGGCGGGGGCCGCGTCGACCTGGCCGCGGCCGGCCAGCGGAGCTGGGTGCTCCTTCGGCGGGAGTGGCACGCCCAGCACCGCGCCGGCGGTGACCTGGGAGACCTGAGAAGGGTGGAGCGGCGGTGGCTTGAGGAGGCGGCGGATCAGGGTCACGGCGACGCCTGAGGCGCGGGCGATGTCCTGCGCGGACATGCCGCGCTCGCGCAGGGCGGCGGCGTGCCGGGCAACGGGGCCGGCGTCCACGCGGCCGCGGCGGCCGGCCGCTCGTTCGAGGTGGCGCTCACGCCGCGCCTTGCGTGCGGCGGCCAGGCAGACGGGTCGGGTGCAGCCGTAGTCGGCGCAGGACGGCTGTCCGTGGCGGACCCTGCTGCGCGCCGGGCGGCGGCCGGATGGCCGAGCCGGGCCGCCGGTGTCGGCAGTGGCGGGTGCGGCGGCGGCCGGTGGCCGGACCTGGGGGCGGGGGGCCGGGACGGGGTGGACGAGAAGCGCCTCGGCACCTGGGGCCAGGGCAGTTGCCCTGCTCTGGTGCTCGTCCACGCCGTCGTTCACACCCACCATTGTGAAGGCCCGCGAACTCCGGCTCGTGACGCCGTGGCCGTTGCCGCCCGGCGGCGGTCTGGCCGCCGGGACGGCAAACGGCAGTGGCCCCGGCGCGGGGGGACGCGCTGGGGCCACTGGAGAGTAGCGGGGACAGGATTTGAACCTGCGACCTCTGGGTTATGAGCCCAGCGAGCTACCGAGCTGCTCCACCCCGCGTCGGTGTGCCTTCACTCTACGCCATCGCGTCCGGCTTTCCGCACTGCTTTTCCGGCGGTGCGCCGCCTCCCTCCCCCAAAGCAAGTTTCTTAACTCTACGATTCAGTGTATTGTTTTTCCTACTTGTCGATTGGGCCTGCCAGCCCGTACCCATCCCCATGAGGCGTGACCATGGCCGTCATGATGACCCGTCGGGGCAAGCGCCGGGACTACTGCTGTCCCGGGCACAACCCCAAGGAACTGCACCACGGGACCGAACGCGCCCGCGAGAAGCGCGAGTGGCTGCGCGAAGCCGCCCAGGACCTCGCCGACGCCGAACGCCGCCCCGGCCCCTGAGCCTCACCCTCCACTCCGTGGCCATGCCTCCGGCGGCCACGGCCCCCGACCACCCCGTCCCGGAGAACACCTGTGCTTCCCCCTAACCGCGCCGAGCCCGAAGAGCTCACGCTCCCCCTCCCCCGAGGCGGCGTCCTGTCCGTCGCGGCCACCACCTCCCCGCAGGCCGGCACCGTGCGCTACGCCGTCCACACCCGTCACCTTCGCGGAGTGTTCGTGGTCCGCCCGCACGCCGTCGCCGGCGAGCTCCTTCCCGCGGGCGTGCGGGTCAACTTCGGCGACGGCGAAGCACCGGTACGCCCCTACCGGCCGCGCCCGGACGAGCCGGTCGTCCACCGCGTGCGCGTGCACGGAACCGCGACCTGCACCGCCCCCGACCGCCTCCCCGACCCCCGCGCCGTCCTCGTGGAAGCCGTCGTCCTCGGCGAGAACCACGCGACCAGGCGGGTTCCCGACCGCGCGGCGGCCCTCCTGGAGGACACCGTCCTGGCAGTCCTCCAGCACTGGCGGATCCGTGACGACCGGAACGACCTGGTGCAGGCCGTCGCGCGCCTCGCAGCCCCCACCGCCGTCCGCGCCACCCGCACCGCCCTGGCCACGGCAGAAGCCGACCTCCACACCGTCCGAGAACGCCTGCGCCTGCACCAGGACCGCCTGCTGCGCCTGAAGGAGCTCGCCGCCGCTCCCCCACCGCCGCCCAACGCGCCGGCCGGCGTCACGCGGCTCGTCTACACCGACGAACACGGCCAGGCACTCGGCACGGCGCTGGTGCGCGAGAGTGCGGTCAACGAACCGCCCGGCACCGTCACCTACCGGGTCGACGGACCCCGGCTGTCCGCCGGCGTCGTCATCGGTCCGTACCTGCACAGCGACGACCCCGTCCCCACCGGCATCAGCGTGCAGTACGGCACCGGCGGCGACGAACCGGTCGTCAACGGCATCCGGCTGCGCGGGGGCTGGAACCACGACAGCACGACGCCCATCACCCCCTCCTCCCCAGCGACGCTCCCCCGCCCTTCCCGGGCCGACGCCGCCACCCGGCCCGTCCCGGCGGCCACCTACCGCCGCTGGTGGGCCGTGGTCCGCGCCCTGGCCGCCCACTACACCCAGCGGCCCGACATCACCCTCTTGCGCCTTGCCGCCGCGCACGCCCGGGCCGCGGACCGCCGCCACGCCGAGCAGCAGACCCTCGCCGAGCTCCAGACCGAGCTGGACAAGCTGACGCACACCGCGGCGGCACTGCGCAGGCGCCTGAACGACGCCACCGCCCTGATGAACTGATCCGTCAGCTCACACAGCCGCACGAGCGCCGCACCACCGGGGCTACTCGTCTCGATCCTCTTCGACGGCCGGCTCCCCCCGGCCGATCCTCCTCGCCACCCCTTGCAGCGCCCGCAGCAGCTCCCGGTCCGCGTCTTCGGCCCTGAACTCGATATTCCACTGCCGCACGTCGTCCACCAGGCCCTCGATCTCCTGCGAGAGCCGCTCCCGCAGCACCCCGGGGCGCAGGGCCTCGACTTCAACCGAGCTGTTCGGGTCCAGGCCCTCGCGCAGGCACTCCTCGCGGTAGCGGGCGTAGTTGACGTCCCGGGGGTTGACGTCGTGGGTGGTGAGCTGGCCGGAGCGGACGTCGTCCGCGGTGATGGCGATCTGCCGGAAGTCCAGGTCGAGGTCGCCGTTGCCGTAGCGTTCCATCCGCTCGACCACGGAACGAGGGACACAGCGCCCCGTGGGGTCCCAGTCGCCGCAGAAAATCACACTCACACCCTTGCCCTGATGCGCGTACTGCTGCACCGCCTCGTAGACGAAGGTCTTGGAGGACTGGCCGCGACAGGAGTACAGGCCCACGCCCCAGGCGGAGGTGATCGGCAGGAGCACGCCGCCGACGGAATCGCTCTCGACCCACACCTCCACGCGGCGGGACTGCGAGGCCCACAGGTTGCGCCGGTAGCTCTCCACCTGGCGCTGAAAGGCGTCGTCGAGCGTGTCGTACAGAGTCTCCTGCCGGACCATGCGGGTACCGTCCGTGATCCACTCCCAGGGCATCCGGCCGGTCTCGCGAAGGTGGCCCAGCTCGCGGACGACCAGCGAGTAGTTCTTGCGGGAGTGGCCGACGTCCTTGTCCCACAGGAGTCCCACCCCGAGGTAGTACACATGCCGGACGCTGCACGGCCGCGCCTCTTCCGTGATCGCGCAGATCGCCAGCCGCAGAGCCTCGACCTGGGCTTTCGTCCGGCGGGCCCGCTTTACGGGGCTAGCGCTGTAATCCGGCATGCCTCCAGTGAACCGCAGCGTCCAGCTCACCGTTGCCCCGTGGGCACCGGGCTCCCGGCGCCTGGCCGCCGCTCCGGGCGGGAGGGAAAGCACCGGAGCATTCAGCCCCGGTCCGCACCGGACGCGCGGTTCCCTGCCCGGCCCCGGAGAGAGGCCGGGCTCGAGCACCCGATCCCCGGTGGGGGTCAGCTCACCGGCGCGGCCGGACGCAGGCCCTCACCGGGCGCCCCCGGGTCCCGCCAGTCCAGGTCCAGTTGGTCCGCTCCCTCGCGGACCACGATGGGCCCGTGCTTCTTCTCCAGCTTGTTGTACTGGGTGCGGCCCGAGCCCTCCTGCTGGTAGCCGGCCCACCGGGCCAGGTTGGGCTTGGTCAGCTCCACTCCCGCCTCCTGATGTGCCAGGTAGATCCGCTCGGCCTTCTGGCTCTTCGTCTCACCGGGCGGGGCGACGCCCAGGTTGACCTTCGGCTCCTCCGCTCCGATACCGGCCGCCTCGTGGTCCTCTTCGTCGTCCTCCTCGCCACCGTCCTCTTCCTTCACCTCGCCCGGCTCCGGCTCCGGCTCCGGCTCCGGGGCCGGGGCCGGGGCCGGGGCCGGGGCGGGAGCGGGAGCGGGAGCGGGAGCGGGAGCGGGAGCGGGAGCGGGAGCGGGAGCCGAGGCCGGGGCGGGAGCCGGGGCCGGGGCCGGGGCCGGGATGCCCTCCGGCTCCGCGGCGGACGGATCCTCCCCCTGACCCGGTCCGCCTTCCGGCGCGGGATCCGGCACCTGCTCCTGGCCGGCACCGGGTTCCTCGGGCACTCCCGCAGACGCCTGCCCCTCGGCCCCCTGCGGGGAGACCGGTGCCTGGGCGGGCAGCGTGACTGCAGCCGGCGGTGTCGCTGTGGCGGGCGGTGTCGCTGTGGCGGGCGCCGACGGGACGGCAGCGGGCGCGTTCACCGGAATTGCGGCGGGCGCCTCCAGAGCGGGCGCGGCCGGGGCTGACGGTGCCGCTGCAACCGCCGCCGGGGCGGGCACCTCGTCAACCTGCCGCTCAACCGGCGCCGTGGTGTAGACAGTGTTCCGGTCGATCGCGATGCCAAGTCGGGCCTGACGCAGCGGCCGCAGCTCGGCAGAGGCCGCCTTCCGCCGCCAGCGCCGCCCGTACTTGGCCTTCAAGTCCTGCCGCAGCAGCATCTTCTCCTGGTAGCGCTCCAGGGCGAGGGCGTACGACCGGATCTCCCAGAGCTTCATGTCCCGCCAGATGGAGAACGTCGCCACCGGCTGCAGGAACCAGCGGGACGGCCGTATGGAGTCCATGTGCTGGTCGAGCTCGATGGACGTCGCCTTCGCGATCGCGTTGCGCATCGCTTCGGTGACGGCGATGAACAGGACCGGGATCGTGGCGTGCATCGCGGAGCCGAGGACATCAGGCCAGGAGGACGCCGCGTTGAAGGTGATGGTCGCGGCGGTGAGCAGCCAGGCTATGTACCGCAGCAGGGGGTACTTGAGGTTGACCGAAGTGAGCGCCAGGTCCAAAGCAAGCAGGACCGCGATCCCCAAGTCGACGGCGAGAGGGAACGCCGGGGCGAACGAGCCGAAACCTTTCTCCTCGGCCAGAGCCCGCACCGCCGTGTAAGAGCCGACAAAGCCGGCCGTCGCGATCGCGATCGACCCCGCCCCGATGGCGCCGAACAGCACCTTGCGGCCCCTCGTCCACTTCACCCGGGCGCGCCCCGGGGTAGAAGCCAGGGGTATGGACGGCTCAAGGACAGTGCTGCTCGACCCAGCGGTCATCGGTCGTACTTCCCTCTCGTCGAGTCCGTGCGCAGGCGCGCATCGCACATAGAGGTGCGATCAACGCCTCGGGTGTGACACGGATCGACCTCCCTCTCATTCAGGCCACCCCCGGTGGCTTTGAACGGTACGAGGGATGAGGTCTACGAACCACCCCCTTCTTCTCACGTTACCCCGTTTCACCTGCCGATTTGTACTGAAGATCACGATCTTGCCCGCCGGCAGGCCCGCTCGATGCCTTCGTTACGCTTCAGTAGACCTGCCTACCAGTGGCTGGATTCACCATCCCCGATCGCCTGGAGAGCCTCGATGCCGCCCATGGCCACCGTCGTCGTCGCGCTCCTCGCCGGCCTCGCAGCAGGCGCCGCGGCCCGGCCGCTGATCTTCGCCCGCGCCGTCCCCAGAGGCGAGCCGAACCGAACGGCGTGCCCCTCCTGCGCCGCCAGCTACCCCTCCCCCGGACTCCGCGGCCGACTTCAGGCAGCCACGGGACGCTGTCCCTCCTGCGGCTCGAAAACCGGCCCGGCCGCCGGCCTGCCCGAACTGCTCACCGGGGCGTCCTTCGCGGCCGTCGCCGCGGCCGGAGCGAGCGGCTGGGTCGGCGCCGCGCAGTACTGGCTCCTCGCCTGCGGAGCCGCCCTGACGATCATCGACCTCAAGGTCCACCGCCTCCCCGACATCCTCACCCTGCCCGCGTCCGCCGGCACCCTCCTGCTGCTCGGCGGTGCCGCACTGGCCGGCGAGCCCGGCAGCTTCTGGCGCGCCCTCGCCGCAGCGGCGGTGGTCACCGCCGTCTACCTCGTCCTCGTCGCCGCCGGCATGGGCATGGGCGACGTCAAACTCGCACCTGCCGTAGGCGCGCTCCTCGGCTGGTCCAGCTGGACCGCCGTGCTCTGGGGCGCCTTCGCGGGGTTCGCCCTGGGGGCAGTCGCCGGCCTCGCACTGATCCTGACCGGACAGGCGTCCATGAAGAGTCACGTGGCCTTCGGCCCGTACATGATCATCGGAGCACTTGCCGTCTTCGTCATGGGCGCCTGACCCGAACGCACGCTGCCGCCAAGCCCGGGGCCCCATGAACTCCTACGACGCAGCCAGCAACCTCTACGAAGCCCTCCTTGCCGAAGCCGAACAATAATAGGCGTGCGACGACACCAAACTCGCGCTGCTGCAAACCGCCAGCCTCGTCCCCTCCCGCCTGTCATCGGCCATCACCGATGCTCTCCTGGCCCTCAACCCGGCCACCTAGCACCCGGGCCCCGCACCGACCACACGGGAAGCCCCCATGGCCGACCCCGAACTCCACCGCATCCGCGATGCCTCGATCACCGTGGTCAACGCCTCCCCCGAGGACAACGCCTCCAGCGACGTCTACGAGATCCAGGCCCACGGCATCAGCGTCCTCATCCGCCGCCGCGCCCAATAGGGGGCCCACGCCGACGTCCCGTACGTCCACATCGAAGACCAGAACAACGGCCCCGGCCTGCTCCTCGTCGAAGTGAACAACCACGGGGAGCACGAATGCCCACGCGCCTGGACCTACGGAGCCACGACGTGAACTCCGGACACGCCTACGCCGCCTTCCCCCCGACGCCGACTACGCGACCCTCTTCCGCACAGGTGCCGCCTGAAACCAAGCCACCGACTCCGACCGTCAGGAGGTACCCGGACTCGACGTCCTCCTGGCCGTGCAAAGCCCTGCACTCCCAGCCCGCCGGTCGCTTCAAGCCCGGGACCCTGGACATCCGCGCAGGCGTCGGCCGCCTCTGGGGTCACTTCACCGAGACCACTCCCAGCGGGGACAACCAGAGCGTCAGCGCGCCACACAAGGCGTCCACGACTGAGGCGACAGATCCGCAAGGCTCACAAGTTCACACACTTTCACGCACGCACCCCGGCACGCGCACGCCTGCTTCCACCTGCACCTTTGCCCCTCAACGCCCGGCTGGACAGGCTCCATCCGCCACTTTCAACGAGCCGAACCCCAGCCCTGCCGACCGCCCTCTTGCGCAGTTTCACTAATTCACACACTTTCATGCACGCACTCATGCGCACGAACGCATGGACCCGCTCAAACTTTTGCTCCGCGACACCCGGCCAGGCAGGCTCCGCTCGCCACCCCTCGCAAACCATGCCCCACCCCACGCCCGCCAACTGGCATCACCATGCCGAGTTTCACTAATTCACACACTTTCACGCACGCACACCCGCATACCCTCTGGCGATCTTCTCCACCCCGATGCGCCCACGCTTCTTGCGTCTCACTCGCTCTCGCCGCCCGTCTTCCGTGAGCGCGCACCTATGACACGCGACGCGCACTCCGTCTCACTCGATATCGCCCACTGAAACAGTTCCACTGACGCTCCTATACCTACCTCTCGGCGCACGCTCACTCTTGCCGCCTTCACCTGTCGCTGGCCTCCTTCTCTTCCTCTGTTTACACGTGCAGCGCTTAGTGCGGTGCTACACACGACGACCGCCACTTACTTCGATGCGTACTTCTCTTCGTCGGCCTCTACGTAGGCACGCGCCTCCGTAGAGACGATTGCACTTTCAGACGGCTTTACTTTCACTGCCACCCGCGAACTTACTGTCGCCCCCATAGACCCCCTGGCTTCGCTTCGCGCTAACCCGCTGGCACCGCATCGAACGCGCAAAATGCCATACGCCCCCCGCCCCTTACCTATCTGCGGCCATTAGTGCCGACAGCCGAACATCCGTTAGCTAACTCAGACGGCCCCATGCAGCACACCACTTCTACGACCACGCCGCTGCCTACTCACGGGCGTTGCCGCGCTGGGCAATACTGGCCTGCTCTGGCACTCCGGTCCT
Source organism: Streptomyces sp. NBC_01216 (assembly GCF_035994945.1). Taxonomy (NCBI): domain Bacteria; kingdom Bacillati; phylum Actinomycetota; class Actinomycetes; order Kitasatosporales; family Streptomycetaceae; genus Streptomyces; species Streptomyces sp. NBC_01216. The sequence continues at coordinate 262,294 of NZ_CP108678.1, read as the reverse complement.
CACCCAAGAACACAACCGCGCAAGGGCTCAGTGGCTTCCAGCGTCTCGTGCAGGTGGACCTCACCCAACACGCCTCACCAGGCATGCGCCCTGCCGGCCGCAACTGCCTGCTCGTCTTAACCCCGTAGCACAAATGCACGCCCTCACAGAAGACAGGTCACCACTCAGCGCGAGCTTCCACCCACCGTCACCACTGGGCGGCCAACCATCCCTGAGCGCGAGAACTCAAGCGGAAAGCCTCACCACCTCACGCTTGGGCGCACGCCTCGCAGCACACCGTCGCTTTACTCCAACGGCTCGGGAGCGCGGAGCGCGACCAAAGTCGCAAACCCGACTATCGGGGCTGCATTGCCGGTGGGGACGGGTCTGACAGGCCCGGCTGGTCCCCGGACAGCGACACCCGACACGCTGAAAAACCCCAGGTTCCACACGGAGCGCACCACTACTGCTGTTAACCTTTGGGCCGTCAGCGTGAATCTGTCAGTCCCACCCCCATCGACGTCGGCAGGAAGCGAACAGCTAGGGCGAGGCATCTGGGGGACGGGAGGAAGGCACCCATGAAGGTCATCGTCCTCGCCAGCCAGAAGGGCGGCGTGGGTAAAACCACGACGTCCGCCAACATCGGTTCGAGTCTTGCCAGCGGGGGAGCCCGCGTCGGCATGGTCGACCTTGAGCTGCAGGGTCAGCTCGGTGTTTCCTTGGGCGCGTTCGCGCGCAAGCCACAGGACATCGGGAGCGCCCTGCTCGACTACATCGACGCGGTCGACGCAGACGATCTTGCAAGCATGACGTCCCTGGGAAGCCGCATGGTCGACAGGAGCGTCCTACTCAAGGAGTTCGAGAACCCCGGCAGGCTCAGCGTGATCGGCTCGGTAATGAACGTGACCGACCGCGCTCGCACCGAGATCGCGAAGCGCGGCTGGGAGGCGGTGTCAAGCCTTCGCCATCTCCTCCTCACTCTGCAGGATGACTTCGACTTCATCATCGTCGATACCCCGCCCTCCGCCGACGCCTTGGCCTCCGTGGCCCTCGCTGCCGGCGACTACGTGATCGCCGTCTGCAACCCGCGGCTCGCAACCGCGGACGGAGCTCGCGTAGTTCGAAACAACGTGGTGAAGGTCCCGGAGCGCACCGGCGGCGCCTGCCGCCCTGTCTTCCTGGGAACGGTGATCAACGAGGCCCAGCCTCCGTCGAAGCGCACCGAGGAAGCAGACGCCGTCGAGGCCTTCCTCCAAAAGCACGAACTGGCACCCTTCAAGAAGGAGATCAGGACGAGCCCGCAGATCTCCGCTTCGTACGGCATCAGTCGCCCTATCGTCATCGATGAGCCCAGCTACGCTGCAAGCGGCTGGTTTGAAGACCTCACGGTCGAGATCATCGACAGGATCCGGGGTCTGTCATGACGGCATCACCGGAGGAATCAACGCGGGGCGTGGAGGAGTCGCCAAAGCCGCGGCGGAAGGGGCGAGGCAAGTCACGCTCCTTCGACTTCAGCGCCATCGAGCACGTGGGCAACGACGCCACTGAGGGTGGCTTCCTCGGAGACGACGCTGCTGAGTCGGAGCGACGAGGGGCAGCAACGGCGGTCGTAGTGCCTCCCAGCCTCTCGCTCGACGACGACTCGCCCGGGCTGAGTGGTGGCGACGACGCCGCTGGCGGTCCCGCATCGCCCGCGCTGGCATCGGTCGCACCTGACGCCTCGCCCGTCGTGCCCTCGCCGGCCGTGACCCGTGAGAATGAAGCCGTACTCCAGGCCGAACCCGAGCGCGAGCCCGAAGCCGAACCCGAGCGCGAGCCCGAAGCCGAACCCGAGCGCGAGCCCGAAGCCGAACCCGAGCGCGAGCCCGAAGCCGAGCCCGAGCCCGAGGCCGAGCCCGAGGCCGAACCCGAGGCCGAGCCCGAGGCCGAACCCGAGGCCGAGCCCGAAGCCGAACCCGAGGCCGAGCCCGAACCCGAGCGCGAGCCCGAAGCCGAACCCGAACCCGAGGCCGAGCCCGAACCCGAAGCCGAGCCCGAACCCGAAGCCGAACCCGAGCGCGAGCCCAAGGCCGAGCCCGAAGCCGAGCCCGAAGCCGAGGCCCGCGAGGAACGCCCTGCGCACGAACCTGCGCAGGAGTCCGCAGTGCCTACCGGAGCGCAAGCTGTACTGGTGCCGTCGGTTGGGGGTCGCCGCCGGAATGATGGTCCCGGATTCACCGCAGCCTCGGCTGAGCCGGCCGTCAGGCCCCGCAGTCGCAAAAAGGCTGCCGACGCCAAGCCTCCAATGCAGGCCGCTGTACTCGCTTCGTTCATAAGGCACAGGACAGCACGCGACTGGCCCACTTGGTCTGGTCGCATCGAGGGGGAGACCAAGGCACGGCTCCTCAACAAGGCCGATGATGACGCACTCTCTTCCGGGCGAAACCTCATGCCTGGGCACTACCTCGACGCCGCGCTGAAGCTGGTGCAGGACAAGACCCCTGAGGAGCTCGCGGCCATGGCCAACGAGTGGCTCATCGAGAGGTGGTCCGGCGAGCACCCGCCCGGGGTGAGCATCCAAGCTGGTGTGTCGCCGGAGATGTACACGTTCCTCAAGGGACTCAAGCGTCATCTGCGCGGGCAGCGCGGAGCCGGAAGCGGAGGCCTCATCCTCGACGTCGTCTCGGCTGCGGTGGATCGATTCCTCGATGATGCCGATAGGGAAGGGCCCTTCCCTCCCCCTCGTTAGACGCCATTGAGCAGGGGGTGGCTCGTCCCGCAGGGACGGGCCACCCCCTGCTTCTGCTATCCGTTCACTCATTCACACACTTCCACGCACGCAATACCTCGGTCAATCACACACGCACCAATGCATGCGGCCTAGCGCCCTGGCGACCGTCTCTGCTGCATATCGCACGCCTCCCCAGCACCACCCACCATGAGACTGTCACGCTCACCGAAGGACCGGCGTGCCGCTGACACGCTCACGCACTCGAAGTACAACCACCCAATCTGTGCAGGTCTAGCCCGTTTTCATGCGCGAGCCCCGCAAGCGCCAATCCGAAGATCCGACACGCAGTGGTTCTGTCATTACCACTCCATGCCTGATCGGTGAGTAGGATGCTCTTGATTGAAAGCGAGGACTGTTCATGAGCACGGCGCCCAGCGGTTGGTCACTCCGCGCCCTGGCCCAGGAAGCGCACGTCCTGCCCAAGGTGGCCCGAGATGCCGCGGAGGAAGGGGTGATCGACGCCCAGCACACCGTGGAAACGGACATTGTCCTTGTCCGCCTGTACGGGGCCTTGAAACGCCTTGTATGGCCCGAGGAGCGTCGGCCGGCGAACAAGGACCAGGGACTTCGGGTTTGGGAAGCCATAACGATCGAGACCGCTCGAGCAGCGCTTCCCGACGACATGCACGACGACACTGGCCTCTTCGTTCACCAGACAGGGTGCGAACTCGTCTCCGGTCCAGGGCCCAAGGCCCTGGCGTTCTTCAAGTTGGCAGAACAGCCCTTCTACTACGCACCGTTGGGCCGGTGGTTCAACGAGCTGCCGACCCAACGCCTCCGCGCAAGCGAGGTCTCAGAAACGGCGCAACCGTGACATCGCCGTCACATCTCGGGTAGCTCGGTCGAGATCAACCCGTTTCATGCAAATGACTGGCCCGGGACTCCGCAATCCCGGGCCAGTCATGTCGAGGAGGTGAGCGTCGCTCCCCATCCCTAGCTGAATACCCGTTGCACATCCGGCCTCTCAGCCCCCGCAGGCAGTGCCGGATGGCGATGAGGGTTTCCCTTGTACCTCCTCGACTGGAGCAGATCATAGCTACCCGCACGAGGGTCGGCTCAGTCATGCCTGAAGCAGGCCGAAGCCCATCCCAAACGCCTCAATACCCAGCAGCAGAACCTCCGATTACCGGATCTTGGTCCGGAACTGCCCAGCTGGCCACCCAACCGGGTCCGGCCCTGCGCCTGGGCCGCGGCATGCGGTTCCGGCTGTTGACGGCTCTCCGGGCTCTGCTTGCCGATCCCAGGCTCGGCGGCCGCAAGGATGTCGTGCGTCTCGGCAACGTCGTACTGATGGCGAAGGCCAGCCACGGCAGGTGCCGTGTTGAGACCACGGCTCGGGAGCTGGGCCGTTGGCTCGGGGTTTCGGAGTCGACGGTCGACCACGAAGTGCTCAGCGTTCTCCGTGAGGTTGATGCTGTCGCCGCGCGTGTGCTGCGGGGCGACGACGGTCTGCCGACCGGCGTCGAGTACCGGGTGGAGGCCCTGTGGAAGGCCCGCCACGACGTCGGCGCACCCTTGGCGTTGTCGAAGCCCGAGTTGGCGACGCTTCTGCGCTTCCTGGAGGCGTTGTTCGCTCCAGGGTGGGGGGAGCAGTGCGCCACGCCTCCGGGTCTGCTGGCGGCGCGGCGGGGGAGGGGTGCCGCGTCAGACCGGCTGGCCCTGGTTCTGCTGGCCTTGCATGCGCGCCCGGACGGGCGGGTACCGATGGTTGGTGGCCCGTTGGCCAGAACGGTGGCTCGGCACGGCCGGGCCGCGGTGACACTGGCACGGATGCTGGGGTGCCGTGTCCCGGTCGCCGCGACGGTGCTGGGCCGACTTATGGCAGCAGGGGCGGTGAAGAGCGCTTCGGGTCGACTCGAGGTGCCGGCTGTCGCGGCCGCGCATCGGTCCGCGGCCGCGGACCAGGGCAGCGCCGACCTCGAGAATTCCGCCTCCACGGATCCTGAGCCTGCCGGTACCTCGATGGGTTGCGCTCGGTGTGCTGCGCTCGACGGCATCGATGACGAGCTGGTGGAGGGAGATGGGTGGCGGCAGCTGTCCTGGGATGACCTGGAGGGGACCGAGGAGGATTCTGGAACTGCACCCAGGGATCTCGACGGCTCTGAGAGCGATCTTTTTGCAGGTCAGACCGTCTTTGAGTCGTTCGAGGCGAGTTGTGCTGCTGCAGACCCTCACGCCGACCACGCTGTTGTGGCTGATGTATGTGGTGAGGGTGCTGGAGGTCTCGGGTTTTCCGGCGAAGCCGCATCGGAGTACCGCCGTCAGCCGGTACGCGCGTGCGAGGGCGGGAACTTCCCCGGTTCGGACGCTGATGACCACGGTGACGTGACGGTGGTCGATGGCGAGGACAGCCCGCTTCGCGGGGAGAACCCCGATCTGTTGCCGACGCAGGGAGCAGAGCGGGAGTCGGCTGCCGCATCGACTCTTCAGGCGTGGCGGGCTGCGTCCGGAGGGCCGCCGCCGGTGTGGGCTCAGGTGCCCAAGGGGCTGGAACGCGTGCTGGAGCCGGTGGCCATGGTGTGGGGCCGGCTGGACCGGCTGACCACGCGGCGGTACGTCACGAAGGTGGTGCGGGCCCAGTTCGGCGAGATCTCGGGAGCCTGTGGGCCGGAGGTGGACGCCGAGCGGATCCTGCGGGAGCGGCTCAAGCGTCGGTTGACCGAGCAGGGCACGGCGCCCGTCACCGATCCGGTGGGCTGGCTGGTCGGCCGTGCTCTGCCGCGCCGGGCGCTGTGCCCGGATCGCCGGTGTGACGACGGGCGGCGGATGGACACTCAGGCCGACTGCGCCGCCTGCCAGATGCTGGTTCTGGATGGCCGGGCGTTGCGGGCCCGCGCCTTCACCAAGGCGACCACCGACTTGGCCGGCAGCCGGGTTGACCGATCGGTCTTCGAGGCGGAGTTGAACGCGTGCTGGCAGAAGGAGGCGGCATCCGCGGCCGTCCGCCACGAGCAGGCCGTCCGGGAACGGCAGGGCCGGGAACGGGTGTGGGTCGAGCAGCGGGCCCAGTGCGCGGCCCAGGAGGCTGCCCGGCAGGCGCTTGCGTGCGAGGGGTGCGGGAAGCCGAACACGGCCGGGATGTGCGGGCAGTGCCGCGATGAACGGCGTGTCGAGGAGCTGGTGGCGGTGGCCACCGACGTGGCGGTGGCCACCTGGGGCATGGGCGGTGAGCTCGATCAGCTGGACGTCGTTCGCAGGACCGAGCGGGACATGCGTGGAGCGGTCGACAGGGCGGTGGAAGAGCTGCTCGCCGCGGGCGGAGACGTCTTCCGCGAGTCAGTGGCCCTCACGGCGCGGTTGGCCGCGGAACTCCAGCTGGGCGCGCTGCAGCGCCGGGCGGTGAGCCGGTTCGCCTGCCAGCCGCCCGCTCAGGCCGAGTACGAGAAGGTGTTCGCCACCGAGATGCGGCGCAGCCACCTCCACGACAGCCTGGATGAGGCCCGCGAGGCCGCTGAAGAGGCTGCCCAGACGGCCCGGTTCAACACGGCGCACGCGCTTCTGGACGAGCGACTGCATACGCTGCGGGCCTCCCGGTCGGCGCCGGAGGAGGATGCCAAGCCCGATTGGTACGCGCAGGCGGCCGCTCAAGTACGTGCTCTCATCCGCCCAGCGCCGCCGGAGCGCGCCGTGTCCGTACGGCGGCCCGCGACCTCTGCGGCCGCGCCGGCGGGGGTGGGGGCATGAACCGTCCCGCACGCGCCCCCGGGACACCGTCCAGCCCCGGGGAACGGCGCCACGACCTAATTGTCGAACGGCAGGACGGGAAAGCCGGTGTCGGTGGTGCGCCGGTGCTGCTGCGAGGGACTCTGCCCCGCGGGCTGGAGGAGGCTCTGGCGCCGGTGCGGTGGGAGTGGGCGCGGATCGAGGACCGCCGTGCCCTGCGGCACCAGGTCGCACGGGCCGTCACCCAGGAACTGCTGGCGTTGGAGCCGCAGGAGTCCCGGGCGGAGGTCGAGCGTCGGCTGGGCCAGGCGGTTGCCCGGCTGGCGGCCGAGGAGGCTGTCCGGAGGAAGCGCGCGGCGGTGGAGCGTGCCCGCCGTGAGGAGGTGTGGGCTCGCCACCGCGAGGAACTGATGGCTACTCAGGCTGAGGTGGCGGCCCGGCGGTGCGCAGAGTGCGGGGCGCCGGAGGCGGGCGGGCTGTGCCTGATCTGCTCGGAGACCCGGTCGACGTGTCAGGCCCTGGAGTCGGCGACGCGGTTCGCAGCTGTGGCGGCGGGCCGGGCGGATGTCCCGGGCGCCGTGGCGGGGCGGCTCGGCTCGTGCCGGGCACGGTTGGAGGCCGAGACCGGGCAGGCGGGGGAGCGGTGGCGTACCGAGGGCCTGCCGGAGGCGGCGGTGGTCTGGCAGCTGCGGGAGCTCGCCGAGCAGCTGGTGGCCAGTGAACGCGAGTTGGCGCTGGAGGTCTTGCTCGACAGCCCGCAGGCGCGGGCGGAGGCCGAGCGGGTGGCCGGGATTGAGCGGGCCCGGCGCCGCGGTGAGTCTGAGGTCCTGGCGGCGGCCGACGAGGCGGCGCGCCGGTGCGCGAAGGCATTGCTGGTGCAGCTACTCGACCAGGTCCGCACCGAGATCCAGGCCCCGGCCCAGCCGCGGGCGGGAGGCTGGCGGGAGCGGATGGTGCAGTACGCGGCCCGGCCGGTGGACGGCGAGCCGCTGCCGGGTCTGGTCCGGCAGGCCCCGGCCCGGCCCGGGAGGCGGTGAGCGCGGCGTGAGCAACGGACTCGAGCTGGCCTTGCGGTGCGCGGGCAGAGGGTGGTGGGTCCATCCGCTGTGCCCCGGATCGAAGACTCCTACCGGCAACTGCCGCCGGTGCCGGCCGCCCACGCCCGGTGGCCCGCCGCCCTGCGGGTTTCCCGACCTGGGCGCTGGCGGCTGCGGCTGCCTGGCGGCGGGACGGTACTGCCACGGGGTGCGGGCGGCGACGACCGATCCGGACCTGATCCGCCGCTGGTGGCGCGGCCGCGATTTCGCCGTCGGCGTGGCCACCGGGCCGTCCGGTCTCCTGGTCCTCGACCTGGACGACCACCACCACCCGCTCCCCGGGCGGGAGTTGGTGCTGCCCGGCCTCGACCTGGCCGCCGTCCCGGAGGCCGATCGGGTGCGCACCGGGGTGGATGTGCTGGAGCTGCTGTGCCGGGTGCGGCGGGCCGAGAGCCTGCTGCACGCCCCGCCGACGCTGACGGTGCGCACCCCGGGGGGCGGGATCCACCTCTGGTACCGGACCGATGACGCCCGCTTCACCCAGGGTTCGGGCCGGCTCGGCTGGCAGATCGACGTGCGGGCCGGCTGGTCCACCGCCGTCGCGCCCACCACCCGCACCCCGGTCGGCTGCTACCAGGTCACCGGTCCGGTGATGGAACCCGCCCGGCTGCCGCGCTGGCTCGCCCTTGAGCTGGCCCGCGTCGGAATGCGGCGCCGTGACCCCGCCGAACCGCCGCCGGCCCGGATCCGGCTTCCCCGCCCCGCCGTACGCCACCGGCCCGGCGACGCGGCCGCGTACGCCGCCGCGGCACTGCGCCGGGAAACCAAGACCGTCGCCGGCGCCCGCTCCGGCCGCAACGACCAGCTCAACCGCGCCGGGTTCAGACTCGGCCAGCTGGTCGGCGCCGGACTGCTGGAGCTCGACGACGTCCACCAGGCCCTCACCGAGGCTGCCGCGCTCGCCGGGGTCGACCCCGGCGAAGCCAAGGCCCAGTCCACCCTCCGCCGCGCACTCCAGGCGGGCATGCGCTCGCCGCGCACCATCCCGAGCCCCGGAGCACGGCCATGACCGACCTGACCACCCGCGTGACGCTCCCGCTCCCGGCCGGCGAACCCCGACCCGCCCGTCCGGCACCGCCCGCCCAAGCGGGGGAGTCGACAGCCGCGGCACCGGACGAGCAGCCCAGCCCCGAGCGCGGGCCGAAGATGTCGCAGGCCGATGTCCTGCTGCACCTGGGCATGGACGAGTACGTCCTGGTGCGCTGCGACCAAACCGCGTACGCCGTCCCGGCCGAAGGCCCGCCGATCGCCCGCCCGCTGCGCGCCGCCGGTGGCTTCGGCGGCACCGGCAGCCTGCGTCAACTCCTCAACCGCTCCTACGTCCTGCGCACCGGCAGGGCCCCGTCCCAGGGGTGCCTGACCGATGCGATCGCCTCCATGGACGCCCTTGCCCTGGACGCTCCGGAACAGCCGGTCCACCTGCGGATCGCCCCCGACCCCGTTGACGAGCAGGTGACCTGGCTCGACCTCGGCCGTACGGACGGACAGAGCGTGTGCATCGAACCGGGCACCTGGTCGGTGATCACGCCGCCCGTCGGCGACGGCCCGCTGTGGCGGCGCACCCGCCTGACCGGCGAGCTCCCGATGCCCGAACGCGACCCGGGCGGCTGGCGGGTGGGCCTGGGCCTGCTGCGCGAGCTGTCCGCGCTGGCCGAACCGTCCTGGCGGATGGCCGTCGCCTGGCTGCTGGCCGGGCTGCGGCCGAACATGCCCCGCCCCGTCGCGTACTTCAACGGCGAACGCGGCACCGCGAAGACCACCTCCGCGAGGCAGCTGCTGCGGGTCCTCGACGGGATCCGGGCCGAGGTCCGCAACGTCCCCCGCAGCGAGGACGACGGCGCGGTCGCCGCCTCGGCCGGCTGGACGATGGGCCTGGACAACATCGCCGGCATCCCCCAGTGGCTGTCGGACTTCCTGTGCCGCACCGTCACCGGGGCCTCCGTCGCCAAACGCGAGATGTATACGGATGATGACGTCGCCTCCTGGGCGTACCAGCGCCCCGTCGTGCTGACCGGCATCGACGTCGGCGCCCTCCAGCCCGACCTCGCCGAACGCCTGCTCCCCTTCACCCTGGAGATGATCGACCCCAAGGCCCGGCGCAGCGAGGCCGACCTGTGGCGCAGCTACCGTGCCGCGCACGGCCGCATCCTCGGCGGCCTGCTCGATCTGGCCGCCGCAGTGTGGGCGCGCCTACCCGACGCGGCCGCCCAGCTCGACCAGCGGCCGCGGATGGCCGACTGGGCCGAACTGCTGTGGGCCCTGGACGCGGTCACCGGCTGGGACACCCTGGCCACCTACACCGGCGCTCAGGAAGAAGTCACCGACGACGTCATCGACGCCGACCCGGTCGCCACCGCCCTCACCCGCTGGGCCAGCGCCGCGTACACCACCGAATGGCAGGCCACCACCGGCCAGATCGACACCGTCCTCCGGCCACCCGGCCCCCTCCCGGACACCTGGCCCAAGACGACCGCGTTGCTCTCCGCCCGCTTGACCTCCCTCGCCCCCGCGCTGCGCGGCCGAGGCATCGACATCCGCAAGACGCCCCGCACCGGCTCCGGGCGCGGCTTCCTCATTACCCTCCACTCCACCCCGGAGCCGCGCACCTAACCGAATACCCGCCCGACGGACCCAGGCCCCCATACCCCTCACCCTCACCCGCCGTCGCCGCCTGGACGCGCGGGCCGTCCGCATGCCCGGACACCCGCGGAAGCCCGGCCGGTCCAGTCCGAGGAGCGCCTCCCACAGCGTCCGGCACCCCGGGGCCCGCGGGGGAGGGGGAGACCACCGTGGGCCCAGCGGTGCCGGACGCGAGACGGTCGTCGCGTCCGGCAGGCGGTTGTCCTCTGGCAGATGATCTTGACCGATTGCCAGGTGAGTTTGACCGCTCGGTTTGGTGGGACAGGCGGGTTGACCTTCCCCGACCTACAGTCGAGTTATGCCTTTGACTCCTTGGATGCAACAGATGTTCCAAGCCGGGCAGGCCACTGCTGGCGGCGTGGTCCGACGCGCCCGGAGGGACGTGGACAACAACGGCGGGATGGACGCCCTTCTTGGCCACGCCCGGGAGCAACGTTGGCACGTCATCGAGACTGGCGACCAGGTCGTCGTCCTCTGTCACGACGGCGACCTACGGATTCACTGCTAACCATAGATCGGTGCTCGCAAGGCCGAAGCAGGCGGTCAAACTCACCTGGCAACTGGTCAAGATCACTTGTCACGGGACAGCGGTGACGCAGCGGTGACGCTCCCCATGACGCACTCTCTGCCCACCCTGAACTGGCTTTGACCTTCATGTTCTTGTGCGTGGCTGTGTGGCTATGACGCTGATGACGCTCTCATACCCCATCTCACTAGAAGGGGAGGGAAGGAGGAAAGTGGACCGGAGACATGGTGCGTCAGAGCGTCATCAGCGTCTGTCGCCCACCTAGCCAGAGGGGAACCCGCACGTCAGCGCGGGCATCGGGCACCCGCCACAGCGTCATCCAGCAGCGTCACCGCAGGCGCCTGCGTCACCAAGCAGGGCTGGCACGGCCCACGGTGGCCGGCCGAGGTCCCGGGCCTCGGCCTGGAGCCGACTGAGCGCAGCGCCTGGTGCCGCACCCTCCTCACTACGGTCCGCCCAACCGCTGGCCGGGCGGCGCGCCGCCGGACACGGGGATGCACTGGACTCCTCTTCGCGCGGCACCATCAACACCATGACCTCGCTGCTGCAGACCGACCCCCGATGGACGCTTACCGCTGTCCGGTACGGCACCGCCGACGCCCGCGCCCTCACCCAAGCCCTTCACCAGGAGCAGTTGGCCACCTACGGCACTGCCGACGACCCCGAGGCCACCGAGAGCGTGGAGTTCGACGCCCCGCACGGCCTGTTCCTGGTCGCCGGCCTGGGGGACGGACCGGCCCTGGCCTGCGGGGGCTGGCGGGCCCGCAGCCTCTCCACCGCAGAGATCAAGCGGATGTACGTCGCCCCGCCCACCCGCGGGCAAGGCCTCGGCCGCCGGATCCTCGCCGCTCTCGAACAAGACGCACTCGGCCGCGGCCACACCGAGCTCTTGCTGGAGACCGGCGTGCACAACCTCGCCGCCCTCGCCCTGTACACCGCATGCGGCTACACACCGGTTCGCTCGTACGTCCCCGGCCGCAATCCCGACATCAACCGGGCGCTGAGGAAGGTCGTCCTGCAACCAGCGGCGCGTCCCCCGCGCAGCGGCCTGCTCACGTAGCCCGGCCCTGCCAGGATGGCCGCATGAAGTGGAACGTCGAGGTGGATATCCCTGGGGTCGGGCCGCGCATGCTGACCGTCGACCAACCCCGTGCGTCCGATGCCCTGGAGCACACCAAGTCGCGCATCAACGACATGTTCCTGCAGTTGCCGTCCGGGATCGCTAGCTACACCGTCGCGGTGTTCGAGCCGGGGCACCGTACGGGAGACCCGTCCGTCTGCGCCGAGCGCATCACCCTGGTGACGGAGGCCGGCCCCGAGCCTCGCGGCTGACGAACAAAGCAGCGGGCGTGTGCGCCCCACCGGCTGGAACCAAGGAGGTCCCGCCGACGGGGGATACGGCGGGACCTCACCCCTGACGCTACGCCGCGACCTGCCCCGGGTCTACCGACTCCACGAGGTCACACCACGGACGAGGGCGCTCAGGAAGGCTTGGAGGCTCCGGGGGTGATGCTTGACGGGGCACCAAATTCCGAAGCCAGGGCGTCCATCACGATCTCATCGCATACCTGGCCGAGCCAGTACCCGGCTTGGCGGATCGGGCCGACGTGCTGGAAGCCGGCCTTCTCGTATGCGCGGATCGCCCCGGTGTTCGGGGCGAGGACCTTCAGCCAGACCGTCCGCAGATTCGTGACGTGGAAGGCGTAGTCGAGTGTCAGCCGGGTGGCGGCGGTGCCCAGCCCCCGGTCGCGTGCCTCCGGACCGAGCATGATCACGAACTCGGCGGTGCGGACACTGTGGTCGGGCAGCAGGGTCGCAATACCGGCAGGAGTGGGTTCACTGTCGGTGAGATCGTAGATGGTGAAGCGGATGTTCTCGCCGCGCAGTTGGTGGGCCATGCCTTCCGTGCGGGCTTCCAGGGACTCGGGGGCCTGGCGTCCGTAGCCGACCAGGAGGGCGGGGTCCTGCTCCCAGCGCCAGTAGGTCTCGACGAGGTCGGCGCGGTAGGGGCCGAGTCCACAGGTCTCGGTGCGCAGCCAGATGATCGGGTCAGCGGGGCTGGTGATGGCGGTCTCCGATGGTGAGCACGGGGGTGTAGGCGCGGGTCGAGGACGGCTCGGCGACGTCGTCGCTGTTCATAGTCTGCATCCGGGCGTGGAGCGGGATCGGGTCGGACGCGATTCCGTGGCACCAGCGGACACCCCGGCGCCGGGAGGCGAGCAGGGAGGGCCGGCACCGTGAAATCACCAGCTTATGTCCCCCTCGGGATCCGTCCACAGCACGAATCTCTGGATCTCCGCCATGCCGGGCGCGTAGCCGTCGGAGGTGTCCACCAGTAGCTTCGGGGCGTCCAGGCTGATGGGGACGAACTGATCGGGGTCGTACACGCCAGCCGCCATGTCGGCGAGCAGGGCCTTGTCGCCGTGAGCGGCTCGGTGGCTGTCGGCACGGGCTCGGTCGGTGATGCGTTGGGCGATGGTTGGCGCCGGGGTGGTGCAACGGATGATCCGGAGATCGGCGAGCTCCGTGAGCGGCTCCAGCCCGGGGCGCCAGAGGCGGTCCTGGAAGGCAGCTTCGGCGACGACGGTGGTGCCGGCTCGCAGGAGGACGGTGATCGCCGCGAAGAACGCCTTCAGGGCCGGAATGTTGAGCGGGTCGTCGCCGTCGGCGTCGTGACCGGGATGGTTCATGACCATCCCTTGCTTGATCTCGTCACGCAGGATCGCGGGGCAGCCCAGGGACCGGGCGAGTTCCCGGGCGAGGGTGGTCTTCCCGGTCGCCGGCGGGCCGCTGACCACGGCCAGGGTCGGGGGTCGGACGGGCACGTGTGGACTCCGAGGGTGGTGGAGGCGGGGCGCAGAGCAGGTCCGAGGTTGCCGCTTGGTGAGCCGGACGGCCATGAGGCCTTGGCGAGGGTACCGGGGGCCTGGCGGACATAGGCGCGCGAGTACGGGGCGGACACGGGCGGCTCCTTCGAGAGGCGGCGGCCGGTTCCGGGGGATCCGGGTGGGCCGGCGGTGGCAGACTGCCGGGGAACGCGGGAGACAGTTGAAGGAGTGGGTGGTGGCCGAGGGCGAGACTCCGGTGGTGTTCCTGCTGGTGGGTCTCACCGGCTCGGGCAAGACGACGTACGCCCAGCGGGTGCTGGAGCCCCGGGGCGTGGTGCGGCTGTCGGTGGACGAGGTGGTCTTCGAACGGCACGGCCGGTATGGCGTCGACTACCGGGAGGACACCTACTTCGAGAAGGAGGCCCCGGTCGTCGACGAGATGCGCCGGCGGCTGGTGGGGCTGGTGACGGCGGGTCGGGATGTGGTGTGGGACCACGGGCTGTGGCTGCGCAAGGACCGCGAGGCGATGAAGGAGCTGGTGGAGTCGGCCGGTGGGCGGTGGAGGCTGCTGTACTTCCCGGTCGGCCGTGAGGAGTTGCTGCGCCGGCTTGCGGAGCGTAACGAGCGTGGGGACGCGAACTCGTTGCTGGTGACGCCAGAGGCCTTGGACGACTTCTTCGCCCGGTTCGAGGCCCCTCAGGGGGAGGGAGAGGAGATCGTGGAACTGGGCTGGCTCTGACGATGCGATCCGAGCAGGAAGTCTCACCGCCCCCCCGTGGCGTAGCTGCCCATAACCGCCCAAGCATCCACGCCATCGTCACCGACCTCGCCCAGCGCCATCCCCGTAGCAGGGGCGTCCGCGAACCGTCGGCCGCCGTGCGGTCAGCACAGCTGTAAGCGGAAAGGCGACTGGCCTTTAAGGCGAGATTCCCCGACGCCATGGTGTGCCCTCCTGCCAGGCTGGCTTCACCACGATCGGCACAGGAGACGAATCCACGATGGCTATGGCGCAGCAGCCCACGTCCGCGCAGCACCGGCGGGTGACGTGGAAGCCCATCGACCGCCCTCTCTGTCAGCCTTGGGTGAGACGTCCCGCTTCGTCGGGTTAGTCTGAGAGGGCACGACAGGAGAACCACCCCCTCATGACCAGCACCAACCCCGCCGGACCCGACCCGGCTGCCCGGCCGAAGCGCCGCACCTTCAGTCCCGAGTACAAGCTGCGGATCGTGGCCGAGTACGACGCCGCGCCCAAGAACGAGAAGGGCGCGGTCCTGCGCCGCGAGCGGCTGTACCACTCGCACGTCAAGGAATGGCGGGCCGCGCGGGATGCCGGGGCCCTGGAGAAGCTGGTCGACAAGCGCACCAGCCCGGCGAGGCCGAAGAAGCCGGCAGCCGAAGCGGAGAACGAGAAGCTGCGCCGCCAGGTGGAGCGACTGGAGAAGGAACTGGCCCGGAACAAGGCCGCGCTGGAAGTTATGGGAAAAGCTTCCGCGCTCTTGGAAATGATCTCCGAGGGCGCGGACTGATCGCTGCCGCCGACCCGGTGGCCGACGACGCGTTCACCGGCGTCGAGGGCGAGCTCGGTATCACGGCCGCCTGCCGGCTGACCGGCCGCTCCCGGGCCACCCACTACCGCCGGCTGCGGCCCCCACCAGAGCGAAAGCCCAGGAAACCACAGGTCCAGCCCTCGGCTCTCACACCCGAGGAACGGGCGGCGGTACTGGAGCTGATGAACAGCGCCGAGCACGCCGAACTTCCTCCCGCGCAGATCTGGGCCCGCGAGCTGGATGCCGGGCGCTACCACTGCTCCGTCTCCACGATGTACCGGATCCTGCGCGAGAAGGGACAGACAGGCGAGCGACGCCGCCAGGCCACCCACCCGGCGAAGTCGGTGCCCGAACTGGTCGCCACCGGGCCCTCGCAGGTATTCACCTGGGACATCACCAAGGCGGCCGGACCGGTCAAGGGCGTCTGGTACCACGCCTACGTCATCATCGATATCTTCAGCCGCTCCATCGTCGGCCACACCGTTGAGGCCGCCGAATCAGCCGCACGCGCCGAGGAGTTGATCCGGGAGACCATCATCCGCAACGGCATCGTGCCCGAGACCGTGCACGCCGACCGCGGCACCTCGATGACCTCCAAGAAGGTCTCCCAGATGCTGACCGACCTCGGCGTCACCCGGTCACACTCGCGGCCGAAGACCTCCAACGACAACCCCTACAGCGAGGCCCACTTCAAGACCACGAAGTACATGTCCGACTACCCCAATGCCGCGTAGTTAAGCCATGGCGGAGCACGTCAAACCGCACCGGCACATGGATTCGCACAGACCCAGTCCGGTGCTAATTCGTAGGTGTTGCGCGCTACTTTGTGCAAGATGCCCTCCTTGGTCCAGTCGCGGAGTTGCGTCCACAGGCTTCTGATGTTCGAACAGGAGATGCCCTCGGCGATCTCGCGGCACTGCCAGGTCCGGTGCGGATCGGTGCGCAGGAGCCGCAGCAGGAGTGCGCGGCGGCCGGGAGCTCGCGGAGCAGGTGGTGGCGCCAGGACGGCTTGGTGGACGGTGATGGCCAGGTGTGTGATGTCCTGGCTGGTCGCGGGCCTGGGATCGGTGGCGACTCCCGGGTAGCGGGTCATCGGTGACTTCACCTTGCGGGCGCTCATACGCGGGCGTCGTGGTGGCAGAAGCGCGGAGATCACTGCGTCTGTGATCGATCCCTGGGCCGTGGTGCCGCTGTCCGGGGGCCGGATCCCGCGGGCTGTCGTGACCTGGGCGCGGGCGGCTTCGAGCGCGACGGTGAAGCTGGCGCGGTCGGGATCGGTGCCGGGGGCCGACTCGACGGCCTCGACCATGGCCCTGCGCAGGATCTGATAGAGCGCCAGGAGGGCCCAGAGTTCCTGTTCGAGGCCGAAGGGGTCGCACGAGCGCAGGACACGCCCGGTGAGCAGGGTGTGGCGGAGCGAATAGAAGGCGGATTCGATCTCCCAGCGCTCGTTGTAGAGGCGCACGAGTGCCGTGGCGGGGTCGCTGCGGTGGTCGAGCAGTGTGGTGGCCAGCCGGTAGCGGTCACCCACGTGTTGCCCGTCGCGGGTGGTCACCGTGATGTCGGCCTCGATGATGCGGACTTTGAGCCGGCCAAGGCGGGTGAGGTAGGAGCCGTCGGGCAGGACGGTCAGCACCGCCGGGCTCCGCTGGGAGCGCAGCCGGACCAGGAATTGGGCCCCGGTGTCGGCGACGTCGGCGAGGAATTCCTTGCTGTCGAAACCCCGGTCGGCCAGCAGCAGCATCGACGGGGACAGCAGGGGCAGCAGCCTGGTGGCGTAGGCCACCTCCCCGCTGCTGGTGGGGCCGAAGACCGCACCGAGCAGTCCGCGGGTTCCCGTCTCGCACAGGGCCATCAGCTGCAGGGCGGGGTATCCGGCCACGCCCCAGCGGTGCCGGGCCTTGCCGAGCAGAGCCCGGATGCGCGGCTGGTCGGGGGCCTTGAGCGAGCTGCATCCGTCGAAGGCCACCGTGCGCCAGGAGCGGTAGCACGTGCCGGGGGTTCGCGGCTGGGCCAGCGGACCGGCCAGCACCTGGAACAACGTCTTCAACGGTGCTGGTCCCAGGCGGCGGCGCAGGTCTCGAAGCGCTTTCTCCGAGGGTCTGTGCAGGGGAAGTTGGTGCAGGCCGGCGGTCAGTTTGTCCCACACCCGCGCGTAGCCCAGTGTCGGGAACAGCGCCAGGGCCAGGAGAAAGTAGACGCCGACGCGCGACGGTAGATGCCGAAGACGCTGTTGGGTCGTCAGTGTCTCGTCCAGGACAGCGTCGACGAGCTCGAAGGGGACCTGCTGGGTCAGCTCGCCGAGGTGACCGGGCGCAAAGACCCCGGAGGCGACCGTGATGGTTCGGGTGACGGTAGTGGTGACACACTGGCTGGGCAACGGGACCTCTCCGGGCAGGAAGACCTTGGTCGGCTTCTCTGCTCTACCGGAGGTCCCGTTGCTGCGTACGACAGATCGTCAAAATCCATGTGCCGGTGCGGTTTGACGTGCTCCGCCATGGCTTAACTACGCGGCATTGCCGACTACCCCGAACGCTTCGACTCGCTGGCCCATGCCCGCGAGTGGTTCGACGCGTTCATCGCGTACTGCCGAGTAGCCGAGGGGAATCTCACCCCTCGGCTCTCACAGATCCGTACGTAACAGTCTCCCGTTATACGGCTCTTGTCGTTCTGATCACCAGGCCGACGCGGCTCTCGCGGTGTGGCGCCAGTGCGCGAACATGCGGGGGTATCGCTTGGCGATTTCCCGCAGTTTCGCGAGGGCCTTCCGCTTCGCCGCGAACCGTTTGTACTTCTGACGGATCCAGCGCACCAGGTAGGCGTTGATGCGCTGAAGGAGGGGATCAATTTCCATCGGACGGAACCGCCCGTAGTAGTTGATCCATCCCGCCACGACCGGGTTGATACGTCGGGCGAGCTCGGTGAAGGAAAGATCCGAGCGCGTGTGCAGGTGCCAGGAACGGACCTGCGCGCTCATCTTCTTCAGGGCGTCTTTGCTGACCGCCGGGTCGAACGACAGGAACAGCCTGCCGTGCTTGTCCCGGTTCTTGCGGGCGCGAAAGGTATACCCGAGGAACGTGAACGCCGTGTACTCATAGGCACCTTGGCGTTTGCCGTCCTTGCAGTACACAATCCGGGTCTTGGCCGGGTGCAGTCGCAGCCCGACCTCCTCCATCCTGTCCGTGAGCGCGGCCAGCACGTGCTGGGCCTGCCGCTCGGAGACGCAGTGGATCACGGCGTCGTCCGCGTAGCGCTCGAACGTGACGGTGGGAAACTCCCGGTCCAGCCACAGGTCGAACGCGTAGTGCATGAACAGGTTCGCCAAAACGGGAGATACCGGGGCGCCTTGTGGGGTTCCCCTCTCACGGGTCAGCGGGCTGCCGTCGGGCAGTTGCAGCGGGGCGGCGAGCCACCGCTTGACATACAACACCACCCATACGGCATCGGAGTGAGCTTCCACCGCTTTGACGAGCAGGTCCCAGGGCACGCTGTCGAAGAACTTCTGGACGTCGAGATCGATCACCCAGTCCTTCTTCCAACACCGCTTCCTGCATCGCTCGACCGCGTCCAGCGCGGACCGTCCGGGCCGGTATCCGAAAGAGTCAGGGTGGAATACAGGCTCCACCCGTCGCATCAGATGCCGGGCCACCACAGTCTGCGCCACGCGATCGGCGACAGTCGGAACCCCCAGGATTCTTGTCTCGCCGCTCTTCGGTTTGGGAATCTCCACCATGCGGACCGGAGGCGGAAAATAGGAGCCCGATGACATTCGATTCCAGACCCTATAGAGATTGTTCTTCAGGTCCTTCTCGAAGTCGTCGATGCTCTGTCCATCCACCCCCGGAGCGCCCTTGTTTGCCCTGACGTCCTCCCACGCCTCCTTAACTTCCCACTTCGAAATCTCAAACGGCTTGGTCTGTGACTTCAACTGGTCCATCGAACTCCTCCCGGGGAACATCCGGTTGATGCGATCAACTCAGCCTCGATTCGTCAGCGGTGAGTTCACGTTGATCGATGTGATGGTTCGCCCGTAATGTCCCTCGCGTTGTGAGGTCGGGCCGTCGCGTGTCGCTGCGGCTGCGCCGGGGTTCCACGCCTCCCGGTGGGGTGGTGCGAGCTCTCCCTCCTGGTCCTCGTGGGGGTGGGGGCCGGTCGTCAGGTGACGGCAGTCAGGTCGGTGATCCGGGCCCAGGCGAGGGTGAACGCGCTGGTCCAGGGCCATGCCGGATCGAGGCGGAGGTAGCGGCGGCGGGCGTGGTGGGCGAGGCGTCCGGGCTGGTGGTAGATCCGCAAGCGCATGGTGTCGGGTTCGGCGTCGGCAAGGCCGTCCTGGTCGTGGAGGGCCAGGAGGCGGAGCCAGGCATCGAGGTCGGCAGCGAGGTTCGCCGCGAGCATCCAGCCGGTGTTGCCCTGGTAGGACTTCAGGGGCAGGTTGTGCAGACCCATCGCCTTGTTCGTCCGCACCTCGTCTTCGACGACGGCGTGATGACGGTGCAGAGCGTCCAGCCACTGCGCTTGGTGGGAGCCCGCGATCCGGGTCATCTTGCGGATGTTCGTCGCGGTGATCGAGTACTTCCAGCCCGTCTTCTTCTCGAAGCCGGTCAGATTCGCCGTGTGCCGGCTGGAGGGTTTCACCCGCCGCACGATCAGCCGTAGGCCCTCGCTCCAGCCCTCGCGTTCACTCAGCCCGGACAGTTCGGCGACGAAGTAGCCCTCCTGGACGGTGCCGTCCTGGTTCAGGGAGGTCTCCCAGGCCGCTTCGGGAAGCTTGGCGATGGCCTGTTCGTCGGCCTCGGTGATGGTCCAGCCGGTGGTGAACTTCACTGTGCGGCGGCGGGTGTTGAGCGCGGTGAGGTGTTCGTGTAGGCCGTGGGTGGCGCCGGCTCCGTCGACCCGCACGAGGATCTTCGCGGTGGAGGCGCCGGGGATCTGTGCGAGCGCGTCGGCCAGCACCCTCTTGTGGTCACTGACCGTGTTCGAGCCCGCGTTGCCCGGGCGCAGGAGCATCGCCAGGCATTCGCCGGTGTTCGCGCACCAGGCCGCCAGCGGGTGGAAGCCGAAGGTCTTCTTCCATGTCGCTGCCGCACCCTGCTTCTTCGAGGCGGCGGTGATGATGGTGGCGTCCATGTCGACGATCACCCAGTTGTGCAGGCGTTTCCCGGCAACGGTCAGCCAGGGAAACCCGCCGGGCCGCAACGCGAGCCAGGACCACACCACCCGGCGGACCTTCGCCCGCGCCCGGGCGACCTGCGCGAGCCGGTCGCCGTCCAGCAGCTCCAGGGTGCGATGCGTCGTGGAGTCGGAGACTCGCGGGCCGGTCAACCGTTCATGGTGCAGGGCCAGTTGTTCGGCCTCCAAGATGCTGCGGGCTCCGACCGCGATCGCTATGCCCAGCTGCACGAACGCCACCGCCCGGTCCCGCCACCCCGACCCGCCCTGCGGGAACGCCCCGGCCAGCGCCTCGGTCAGCCCTGCCCGATCCGCGAGGCGCCGCAACAGCACCACCCCCGCATGCCCGACCAGCCCCTTACCGTCGGCCCGTACGACCAGGCCCCGGTCCCACCCTGTACGCTCACTCACCAGAAAGGTGCCCTGACTTCTGCTACCGATGCTTCCTCGACAGTCGCATCCTCGCAGGTCAGCGGCACCTCTCTGCTTTCAGGCCATCAGTCGGCCAATTCGGCTGAAGAGCCAGGGTCAGTCACGAACGACCCGGCCCCTTCGCTCCGCCCCGATTACAGGGGCTTCGTCACTACTACGAGCCGGTCCGCCAGCGCGTCCCGCTTCGGTACTCGATCCCTTGCGGTGGTTGCCGCTTGGGACACTCCCTCTCGCCCGGCTCATGTGTCGGGCAGTATCGAGACGCGCCTTCTCCTGTTCCATGCGAGAGCGGCAGACCGGACTCACGTCGCCTATATGCCGGACACCACCTGGCCAGTAGACGGGTATCCGCCAGGCTCATCCCGGAGTTGGTTGCACACCCCGGTTTCGATGTCGTCTAAGTCATTACGACACGTCAGCAGCGATTCGCTTGCGCTCGTCTTCCCGGTCCCTACCTGACGCCTCTTACGACGCCTTTTCCTCATCGCTCACCACGACAGTATTCAACTGACGCAGCATGAGGTGGTTTGAAGCCTCCCCCCGCAGGGCGGCTCCGAAGGGCCAACAATTCCTTCATCTCTCGCACAGCACCGCAGAATCAGCTTCACCTACATAAAGCGTCTTCTCGCGTTCAGGACACAAACAACCACGAGCACCGGCACTCGGGCATCGGCTGGCACACACCCGCCAGCGTGCACTTCGGCACCGCCGAGGAGGTCCGCGACCAGCGAGCCGTCACCCTCGCCGACGCATACGCCCGCCACCCCGAACGCTTCGGCCGCCGCCCCCGCCCACCCCGGATACCCCAGCAGGCATGGATCAACGACCCGGCCAAGCGCCGCGAACCCACACCACAAACCTCATAGCCTCACGACCGTCTCACTGGACTTGAAATCTTCCGCGCGCGGCGGGCCTGAGCAAGTTCGCCCTGCGTACGGAGGCTGTGCCGGCCTAACTGCTGAGCCTCGCCGCGGTGCTCGACGGCGGGCGTGCCTAGTGGTCACTCGTTCGGCGCGAACCAGGCCGCGGTCTCATCCTTTTCGACCAAGCCGATGATTTCCCGCATCCGCTCGCTCATCGGCGGCAGCGCGTCCAGCGAGAACCAGGCGACGTCCACCGACTCGTCATCGCACACCTGCGGCAACTGGTCAGGGTCCGCCGGGCGGCACGCGAAGACGACTTCGAAGTACTGCGCCCGGTGGCCGTTACTGTGCCGTACCGGCGGAGAATGCGTCACCGCGGCCAGGCGCTCGACCAGCACCCGCAGTCCGGTCTCCTCCTCAACCTCCCGTGCCACCGCGGCAGCCGGCGCCTCTCCCGGCTCCACGATCCCGCTCAGCGGCGTCCACAGGCCGGCAGCAGACCGGCGCTGCAGCAGTACCTGCCGGTTCTCGTCGCGCACGACCGCGACCACACCCGGGAGCCAGAGAAGGCAGTCGGGACCGACAGCCTTCCGGAGATCTGATACAAAATCAGGAATCATGTCCCCACCGTAGAGCGGCCGAGAGGCCAGCGAACGGCTTTCACACCCCCCGTACTGCCGCCGCCGAGCGTGGTCGAGCACCCTTGCAGTCGGTGAAGCCTTGTTCGGCCCACCCCGGCGAGCGGGAAACACGAGAGAGCAGCACGCTGCTCCAGCAGTTCTTGCTGGCCCACGGAGCTCTAGTCCGTCATGGGGATGAGCGCGGACCGGTCGGTGTTCGGGATCCACCGGCGGTCTCGAGGGCCGTTGAACACGTCGCGGGGCAGCGGGACGGCCTCGGTGCTGAGGGTCTCGTAGACCTCCAGGAAGAGCTCGTCCCCCTCCGGCGCGTCCTGGCTCGCCTCGGTGAACGCGGCCACCAGGGCCAGGACGTCGTCACCGAACTGAGCCCGGTTCTCCTCGAACCAGGCTCCCGCCCACTGCGCCGCGTGGTCCTCCCGGCGCACGACCGCTACGGCGCTGACGTAGGGGTGGTCGTTGCGCAGGCTGCCGTTGCGGCCCGCGACGCCGCGGAAGTCGCCCAGTACCCCGTCTGGCAGGACCGGGGCTTGAACAGTGAGATCGCCGCACATCGCGGACAGGATCATGTGCGGTGAGTCGAACGGGATCGGCCGGCCGCCGGGGTTGTCGAGCACGATGACCAGCGGCCAGCCCCGGTCCCGCAGGCCCTTGAGCTGGCCGGCGGCCTTCTTGATCTGCTTACGGATCGGCGCGAGCGCCTCGCTGAGCGAGCGGGACATCACCTGACCCGGGACGGCGTTCTCGAACATGCCGTACGTCTCGAACGCCTTCACCTCCGCGACGAGCGTGTGCTCGCCCGCGGTGATCAGGTAGTCGGGGTGGCGGCCGATGCCGAACTCGGGCTCCACCTCGAAGGTGTAACCCCGCTCACGGAGGTATCGGGCGACGCGCGCTTCGGCTACGTCGCCGATCCTGGGTGCTGTCACGCGGGTAGTATGCCCGAGTCGGCCCTGGCCGGGTTAGGGCCTGGTGGCGATGATCGCCTCGGTGCGGATCACCTCGTCGAACCGCCCGGAAGGGGCGAAGGCGAGCAGCGCTGCGCGCAGGTCCTCCTCGAAGGCGTCCTTCTGCTCGCCGAGCTGGGCGGGGCTGGAGTACGACAGGCTGAACACCCAGCCGATGACCTCGTCCACTGTGCGGGTCAGGGTGTGGTCCCAGCGCGCGGTGTCGACCTTGGAGAACGGGGAGCGCGCGAGGACGTCCTGGTGGCGCTCCTTGGGGTGGGAGTAGGTGCCGGAGCCGGCGCGGCGCTCGGGGCCGAGGTAGCGGGTGCGGACCTCGTCGACGACGTGGCGCCAGTCGGCGGGCTCGAGGTCGCCGGGGGCGCCGCCGGAGGCGAGGACGATCGCTCCGCCCGGTTCGATGATCCGGTCGAGGTCCCGGGCGACCTGGTCGCGGTCCATCCAGTGGTAGGCCGCGCCCATGACGGTGAGCAGGACAGGCCCGATGTCCATCGTCGGGAGGGTGGTGGAGTCGCCCTCGCGCCAGTCGATGTTGGTGACGTCCTGCTCGGCGGCGAGGCGGCGGCCCTCTTCGAGCATGCCCTTCTCGGGATCGACGGCGATGACCTCGCCGACGAGGGGTGCGAGGTCGAGGGCGATGATGCCGGGGCCGGCGCCGAGGTCGAGGACGCGCTGGGTGCCATCGAGGCCGAAGCGGTCGGCGAGCAGGGTGTAGAACTCGGGCGCGTAGCGGGGCCGGTGCGCGGCGTAGTACGGCGCGGTGGACGCGAACAGTTCGTCGGGCGTGTACGAGGTCACGGGTCCAGTCTCTCGCGGGGGTGCGGTCAGGGTCGGGTGTTCGGTCAACGAGCCGGGGCGGTGTTCAGGTGCTTCCACCAGTCGGCCAGGGGGCGCGCGCCGGAGCCTTCGCGGGCGACGGAGCCGTCTGGGTGGCGGTCGCGGGCGCCGAGGAGCTGCCGTGCGACGTCGTCCAGGTCCGGCCGGTCGAGGAGGCCGGGGTCGGGGTCGTCGACGGCGTTGAGCCAGCGGTAGCCGTACTGCATCATCACGGCGAGCCGGTCGTGGCCGGAGCGGTTGAGGCCGCCGGCGTGCCAGGTGCGGTTCTCGAAGAGGACCACGTCGTGGGGGCCGAAGTCCGGGGTGATCGCGCCGGCCGGGTCGATGTCCCCCTCCGGGACGGTGACGGGCCCGGTGCGGGTGTGACTGCCGGGCACGAACATCGTGAGCCCGGCGTCCGGGCCCGGGTCGGTGAGGAAGTACGCCACCTTGATCGCCAGACGAGGCGTGTGCTCGACGCCGAGGTCGGCCACGGTGGAGGACATGTCGCGGTGCCAGCCGTGGCGGGACGGCACGCGGATGGTGCGCTGCTCGTCCGGCAGGGACGGCATGGAGATCAGGTTGCTCGACATCAGGTGGATGTTGGGGCTGAGCAGGCCGATGAGCGTGGGCAGCACGGCCGGGTTGGCGAGGAGCGGGAGGAAGGCGTCGTCCAGGGCGAGGACGCCGCGGAAGCCGTCCTTGCCGTCGACCGAGCGGTCCCGGCCCGCGGAGCGGTCGGTGGCCAGGAGTCGTACGGCGGCCTCGGCCGCGCGGTCTCGTACCTCGGGGGTGAGGGCGCCGCGCAGGACGAGGAGGCCGTCGCGGTCGAAGGCGGCCAGCTGCTCGGGGTCGGGTGCGAGCGGGGTGGTCATCGCGGCTCCTTGAGCATCGAGAGCGCCTGGGCGGTGAGCGCGGCGGCGGACATGCCGCAGTGCTCCAGCAGGTCGGCGGAGGGCAGAGGGCGGCCGGGGTCGCGGTAGCCGACCACGCGGACGCGAGCGGCTTCGCCGCGGCCGGCCAGCAGGGCTCGTACGGCCGGGGCCTGCGTGACAGTGGCCAGCAGCACCGGGGCGCCGGTCGGGAACAGGCGGTCGAACGCGGCGTCGGGCAGTGCGGCGGGCCAGGTGTCCGGGTGCCCGAGAACGGTGAGGTCGTTGACGTGCACGTAGCGGATGCGGGCATCCGGGCGGGCATCGGCAAGCCGTCCGGCCGCGCGGGACAGCTCACGGGCCGCGACGTCCCCGGCGGAGGCCAGGACGATGTCCGGGCTTCCGGAGCCGGGGGTGCTCTGGTGCGGCCAGATTGCGGCGCCGACGGTCAGCTCCTCGCGGAAGGTGTCCGGGGGGAAGGTGAGCGTGTGGTGCTTGTCGGCGAGCAGGAAGTTCGCCCGGTCCCGGCCGGCGAGCATGACCGCGAGAACGGCGGCCGCGCGGGTGGCGTCGGCCGGGGTGTAGACGTGCACGGTGGGGTTCTCGGTCTCCAGCATCGCGGAGACGAGCCCGGGGTTCTGGTGGGTGTAGGTGTTGCGCCAGCCCAGCGAGGTGATCAGGTAGTTGATGTTCGCCAGCCCGCCGGCGCCGGTCGCGGTCCGCGCGCTGCGGTGCTTGAGGTGCTGGACGAGCAGGCTGGTGTTGACCGCGGCGAACGCCTCGTACGTGGCCAGCAGCGCGTCGCGGCCGGTCTCGGTGTAGCCCTGCAGCCAGGCGTGGCAGATCTCCTCGTTGAGGATCTCGCTCGCCCATTCCGGCATCCCGCCGTCGGGTCCGTCGGCCAGGTGCAGCCGGTTGGAGGCGGCCTCGTCCGGGCTGAACAGGCGGAAGGCGCCGGCGGCGGCGCGTTCGCGGATCACTGCGCTGAGCAGTGGCCACGCCTCCGTGCCGCGGACGGCGAGCGGGGCCACCGGCGGGGCCGGGCGGGGCCGGGGCGGCGGGTGCGGCAGTGCCTGCCGTACGAGGTCGGACGGCAGTCCCCGGTCGGTGAACAGCGCGGCGGGCTCGTACGAGGCCAGCCAAGCGGCGAGCGCGTCGAACTCCTCCCCGTTGTGGGCGGGGTCCTTCAGCGGGGTCTTGTGGACGGCCGGGGTTCCGGCGATCCGGCGGCCGGCGACCTCCTCGGGCCCGGTCGCGCCCTTGGGCATGGTCAGGACGAGCACCGGCTGGGGGCGGGCGATCCCGAGCGGGCGCAGCCGGGCGAACACCTCGGCCAGGACCGTCCGGAAGCCGGCCGTGTCGGAGCCGTCGTGGAGGAACGGCTCGTATCCCAGGCCGGTGAAGTACGCGCGTAGCTCGTCCTCGTCGAGCCCGGCCAAGAGGGAGGGGCCGCCCATCCGCAGGCCGTTGGCGAGCACGACGGGCAGCACCGCGCCGTGCAGGCCGGACCCGAGCAGCGCCCGCCGGGCCGTCCAGGCCGCCGCGGCGGCGCCGGTCTCCAGCTCCCCGTCGCCGAGCAGCGCGACCACCAGGCGGTGCGGGGCGTCCAGGACCATGCCCTGCGCGACGGCGAGCGCCGGCCCGAGCTGGCCGCCGGTGTAGCGCACGCCGGGGATGAGCGGGGTGATCTCCCCGCCGTAGGAGCGGGTGTGCGGGAAGCCCGCGGCCAGCGCGCACATGTCGGCCGCCGACCAGCCCGGTCCGCTGCCGGTCAGGGTGAGGGTCTTCGTCAGGTAGGCGTGGGCGAGCGCCGACGGGCCGGCGTGCCCGGCGCCGTGGACGACGAGGACCTCGCTGCCCGGGGGACGCCATGCGGTGAGCGGCCCCAGGTGCGCGAGCATGAAGTTCACCGGCGGGCACACCCCCCAGTGTCCGCTCGGCGCCTCCTTCACGTCCTCCACCCGCAGCGGCCGGGCGGGCAGCACGTTGTCGTTCAGGTACAGCTGCGCGGCGCACAGGTAGTTCAGCGCCCGCCACGCGGCCGTGACGGCCGCGTCCGGCACGCGCGCCGCGGCGTGGGCTGCGGCCTGGCTCCAGTCGGGGAAGTCCCCCGGGCCCGCCGCAACAGCGGGCCCGGGAGCCATGACGGTCTCGCTCACCGAGCCGTTCCTTTCCGCGCGGCGGCCGCGTCCACGGCGGCAGTGACCCGCCCGGCCCGGATCTCCGCGGTGCCGGCCTCGGTGACCAGGTGGAGGATCTGCGCCTGCTCGTGGGCGGGCACCGCCGCCCAGTCCAGCCCGGCCCGCTCCAGGGCGGCGGCCAGATCCTCGGGCACGCTGCGCGGGGTGCGGTCCCGCACGCCCTGCACCGTCAGCGGCACGCCGGTCACGCCGTCCGTGACGGCCGCGTACGGCACCGCGGCCTGCCCGCGCAGCGCGTACGCCACGACGGTCCTGGAACTGCCGGTGGGGAAGGTGACGCGCAGCTGGGCGCCGCGCTGGCCGACCGGTCCGCGGCAGGGCAGCAGCAGGAAGTCCCGGCCGCCGATCCGCTCCGGCCGGGCCACCACATGCGCGGTGTCGGAGGCGGCCGGCAGCGGGAGCAGGACCATCGGGTCCGGGCCCGCCGCGTCGGGCTCGGGGAGCTGGGGCGGGCGGGTGACGGCGATGATGCCGCCCTGGCCGCCTCCGGCGCGCCGCGCCGCCTTGTGCGTGAACAGCGTCCGGTCCACCGCCGCGAGCAGGCTGTCGGTGAAGGCGTGCTTCCACCCCCTCTCCCGTTCGTTGGGCAGGTCCCCGGCGGTGACGAACATCAGGCCGAAGGAGACCGTCACCGGCAGCGCGGCGCCGAGCCGGTCCCGCAGTATCCCGAGGGCCTGGTGGAACTGGGCGGCTTCATCCACGACCGCGGCGAGGATCACCTCGTCGCCGCCGAACGTCGCCGCGCAGCCGGAGTCGAAGGGCTGCTCACGGAACCACTCACGGGTCGTGGCCCCCACGGTCGCCATGACCTCGTTGCCGGCCAGGTGCCCATAGGAGGTCGGGTTGGTGGAGTTCGTGCGCTCCACGTGGTCCTTCAGCCCGTCGACGTCCCCGATCGCCAGTGCCACCAGCCGCCCCGCCTCCAGGGCGGCGGCCAGGCAGCGCGGGATGTGGCTGTGGAAGTCCGGGAAGGCGACCAGGCCGGTGACCGCGTCCTCCCGGCTGCCCTCGCACCAGGTGCGCAGCGGCAGCCGACTGGGGTCGAACAGCGGCACGGACGCGGTCAGCGGGTCGTGGACAGGGGGTGTTGCCGGGCGGGACGTACGGGACGGCTCCATCAGCCGGCCACCTCCGATGTGATCGCCTCCGCCGCCGCCCGGGCGGGCAACAGCAAGAGGAGGGTGTTGAGGGAGTGCAGGCGAAGCGTGGGCGCGGCGGACATCAGCGGGCCGGTCGTGTGGTACCGGTCCACCCAGGCCGTGTGCCAGCCAGCCGCCGCGGCCCCGCGGACGTCGGCGTTCACCGAGTCGCCGACGTGCAGCAGCTCCTGCGGTCGCAGCCCGCTGGCCTGCTGGACGGCCGCGAAGGCCTCCGGCTCCGGCTTGATCGCGCCCGTGCGCGCCGAGTAGAAGACGCCGTCCAGCAGCTCGCGGAACACGACGGGTTCCTGCTCGGGAACCGAGGAGCCGAGCGCGTTGGTCATCGCGTACAGCGCGAAGCCCCGCGCGCGCAGCGCGGCCAGGGTGTCCGGCACGTCCAGGTACAGCTGCGGGTCCTCGGCCCGGCGCCGGGCCCGCTCCAGCACCTCGGTGAGCGCGCCGGCGAGCGCGGGCCGCCCGAAGTCGGCCGCGATCTCCTGGGCGAGGCCCTGCGGAGAGACCAGGCGCCGCTTGGCGCTCCTGCCCATGAAGGCACGGGCCTGCTCCAGGGAGATGCCGAGGACCTCGGCGACCTGGCCGGTCGTCGCCACCGGCTCCGGGCGCACCAGCGTGCCGCCCATGTCGAAGCAGACCGCCCGCACCCCGGACCACGTCCGGTCGCTCATGACCCGATCCCCCACGCCGGGAGCGGCGAGGAGGTGACCGGCAGCGGGGCGAGCCCGGCGCCGGGCCCGGACGGCAGCATCCCCGCCTGCACCTCGGTGGGTTCGGTGAACACCTGCTGCCGCAGCGGCTCCAGCGTCAGGTGCCACTCCACCGCCGGGACCTTGTCCCGGCAGCACGCGCCGGCCAGCGCGAGCGCCGCCCACAGCCGGTCGCCGTGCGGGAACGTCGCCATGCCCAGGTCCGCGGCGACCTCCGTGGTGTGCAGGGAGCGGGCCAGCCCGCCCGACCAGCCCGGGTCGGTCTGCCACACGTCCACCGACCCGCCGGTCAACAGCCGCATCTGCTCGTGCTCGTCGACCGCGTGCTCCCCGGCCGCCATCGGCACCCCGGCCCCGGCCGCCCGCACCCGGCCCCAGGCGAAGCCGCCCGGCTCCAGCAGCTCCTCGGCGAACGCGACCTCCAGGTCGGCCAGCACCGGCAGCAGGGCGAGCGCCTCGTCCAGCCGGCACCGGCGCAGCCCGTCGACCATGAACCTGCCCTCGCCCGCCGCCTCCCGCAGCGCCCCCAGCACCCGGGCGACAGCCCGCGGGCCCTGGCGCAGCAGCTCCTTGGTGAGAGGCCACTTCTGCCCCCAGAACCCCTGCCCGGCGATCCACTCCGCCGCCTTCACCGCCTCCGGCCGGGCCGGATCCAGCCCGAGCGCGGACGCGTACACCGGCACCCGCTCCCGCACCGTGCCGCCCAGCAGCTCCGGCACCGACCGGCCCGAAGCCCGCGACGCCAGATCCCAGCACGCCAGCTCGACCGCCGACACGGCCTGCCGGACGTGCGCCCCCTGCTGGTGCCTGCTGGTCCGCGGCCGGTAGCCGAGCTTGCGCGGCGCCGCCGCATCGTGCCCGACCAGCCCGTCGGCGAGCGAGTCCACGACGAGCCGCGCCACGCCCTCCCCGACCGGCGCGTGCCAGCCCGAGACCCCGTCCCCGACCACCTCGACCGCGAACCGGGTCCGGTGCTCCGCCCACGACGGACCCGCCGGCGCGACCGCCACCGCGGCCACCGCATCCGGTAACCCCTCCGGCAGACCGGCCGGCTGCCCGACCACCGGCCACACCCGCACCGCCCGCACCACCGACACGGCCGCGCCGTCCCGGCCGGCCATCAGATCCGCGCCCCGGTCAGCTGCCCCCCGGCGAACGTGTACGCCCACGGCGAGCGGTAGTTCTGCCACCACTGCGGCCGCAGCCCCGTCTCCGCGAACAGCTCCTCGACCGCGCGGCGCATGGCCAGGTTCCACTCGATCGTGTCCGACCCCGGCGCCCGGTAGACGTCCATGAAAGGGTTGTGCGCCTGGAACGTCTGGAACCGCGGGAACGTCGTCGTCACCGGCACCAGCCGCCTCAGGTTCTCCACGGCCTCCTCGATCGGGTCCAGACCCACGATGTAGGTGAAGTCCGTGGTGATGCCCCGCTCCTTCGCCGCCCCGAGCGTGGCGACCATCTGGTCCACCGTCAGCGCGGCCTTGGACTGCTTGAGGATGCTCGCCCGGTTGGTGAAGCACTCCACCGTCAGCGTCAGGTGGAAGGGCCCGAGCCCGGCGGCCCGGTCCAGGCCCGCCTCGCTGGTGAGCACCGACGACAGGAAGTGCAGCGTCCCCTCGCAGCCGGTGCTGCGCATCGCGGCGCGCACGCCCTCCAGGTGCTCCAAGGCCAGGTGCTCGTACAGGAAGCACCCGGTGCACACCGTCACGGTCTCGACCCCCGACAGGTCCGGCATCCCGGAGTTCGCCGCGAGGGTGGCGAAGTAGCCGGGCAGGTCGAGTTCGCGGATCGCCGGGTCCGACGCGCCCTCCAGGGTGTTCGGGCAGAACGTGCACCCGACGCACTGGGACCGCTGGTTGGAGTTCAGGGTGAGCATCTTGGTGCCGTTGCGCCAGTAGCCCAGCACGGCGTCATCGTCCTCGATGCCGCTGACCGTGCCGACCCGCTCACCGTGCAGCCGCAGCTCGCGCTCGTCGATCTCGAACGGCGAGTCCTCGCGGCCCAGCGAGAGGATCAGGTAGGACGGGTCGGCCGGCCGCGAGTCCAGCGCCAGCTGGAACCGCATCCGCGGCTTGTCCAGCGGCGAACGCGCCCCGCAGCTGTTCAGCGCGATGAGCAGCACGTCCTCGGGGTTGATCTTCCACTCGCGGGCCACCTCTTCCAGGTGGCGGACGGATTCGAGCATCGGCTTCCCTCTCTCGCCTACGGAGCAGGGCACCGGAAAAGCCGGCGCCCGTCGGAGTCGTGCGTCCCGGCTTCACGCGGAGAACCCTCCCGTGAAGCCGGTGCCAGACCGTAGGCGGAGACACCCCCCTGTTTGCTCACAGCTGTGAACACTCAGTGCCTCTCTGGCTACATCGTGCAGCCATGCGTACAAGGACGCCGTTCCACTACCCGCGTCGAATCGGTGAGAAAGGCACGCGGACGCTGCGCGGCCGCGCGGACTACTTGATCGCTATCTGCTGATGCCCATTCGGTGAGCCAGCCCAGCCAGGTCGCGCTGCACATGGGCGGGAAGCCGTTTTCCGAGAAGGTGGCTGACCGAGTCGCCGATCAGCGCATCCGCGTGAACCCGCTGAGGGGCGATCAGTTCCGCCCGGAGGAACCGCTCGGCCGCAGTCGACTCCTGCCCGCGGACGTAGACGAGGGCCCGTCCCAGATCGGAATGGTAGGCCGCCTGCCGACCAGGGGCGCTGATGATTTCAGGGTGCACGTCGGCACCCGCCGTGACGGCGTCGCCATGGTGCCCGAGGTCGACGTTGAGGCTGACGCGGTGGATCTTGACGTTTGTTGGGCCGAAGTTCAGATGAAAGGCGCGCGTCTCTCCGATTCCGTCTGCCAGGCGCGCCGCCTCTGCTAGGTGGGAACGGACGTCGGAAGTGCGGTCACCCGCCGGCCTACTCGGATCCCTGGTGATGCTCGTGGCAGAAATCAGGTGAAGCTCACCGAGCAGGGCCTCGGCATGGGGCAGGGCGAGGTGTTGCTCCAGCAGGTTCACCGTGGCGGTTGCCTTGGACAAGGCCTGCTGCGGGCTCCCGGCCGCCATAAGGATGTGCGTGGCGAAGAAGCCGCTCAGGGCGGTGTAGACCGGGTCCTCGAGTTCGGCGATGGCCTCGCTGGCCCGGGTGACCGCGATGAAGGCCAAATCGGTGTAACCGAGCGACTTGAGCATCAGGGTGCACGCGGGGTGGTAGGCATCGGCGAGCAGCCGCAGCACCCGTAGCCGCGTACGTCCCTCCCTCGCCGCGGCCGCCGCCTGGAGGTCCGACAGCAGCGCCGGGAGCTTGACCGCCAAGGCCCCGTACTCTGCGGCGTGATAGAGCCGGTTCGCCTGCCGCACCCGCGCCGCCAGACGCGTCAGGGGCTCCTCGGGCGCCGGGCGGTCAGGCGGACTGCCCAACGTCATACCCATCAGCGTGAGCCGTAGCTCCGGGATGGCAGCGTGAGCCTGAGTAGCGTGGGGGTCCACCGGCAGGAAGGGCTGTCCCAGCAGTTCGGCCGGCGCGACCCTCAAAGCGTCGGCGATCGCGTTGATGTACGCGGGGTCCTTCAAGAGCCGCTGACCGCTCTCGATCATCGACAGGTAGGAGTTCGAGACGCCAGCCAGGCCGCCCAGCGCTCGTACGGTTAGCCCCCGTTTGCCCCGGAGTGTCCGTACTCGCTTGCCGATCAGCTTGGCCTGCTCCTGCTGCCGCTCGTCCATGATCGCCTGCCCACTCTCCCGGATCACTGCGTAGGTTAGGCCAGGTCCGGCCGTCGCAGCCGGGCATTCCCCGAACGGGCCGTGATCACTTCATGCCGAACCGCGCTGCGATCTCGCCCAGCATCGCGGCGTGTTCTTGAGCGCGAACGGGGAGAACACACAGGAGCTCGCGTGCCAGCGGATCCAGACGGGTGTGCAACGGCGCGATGGATTCTGCGGCCGCCAGATCCTCGGCCGCCGATCCGTATTCGCCGAGCCTGGCCCGCGCGGACGCGGTTAGGACGAGCAGAGCGGAGCGGTCGCCAGCCGGGAGGCAGGTAGCGCCCGCTGCCTGTTCAAGCACGTGGTCGTAAGCACCGCACTCCGCCGCCGCGAAGGCCCTGGCGCACGCAACCTGGGATCGTTGCCGCGCATCGACGGCTTTCGCTTGAGCAGACGCGAGCAGGTACTCGCTCTTTGTTTCGTTCCCGAGCGTCGCGTGCGCGACGGCCAACGGCAGTAGAACCTCTGGTGGAGCGTCGGCCTCTATCCATGTGGCCCTGGCGACGGCTGGCCCAGCCTGCCCCAGGTCCAACAGCAGCCTGACCTCCTCCGCCAGCACCGCTGAGCGTGCTTCTGCGGGAGGACATGCCCGAGCGAGGACACTCCAGGCGAGGTCCCAGTATCCGAGGCGGCGTAGGAGCCGGCTCACGGCTACGTGAGCCGCTGCACGAGCAGTGGTGACCCCGAGATCGGCGTCGGCGGGCTGCGGCAGACCAGCCAGTTGCAGCAGCCCCGGGACCTTCAGAGCGGCGGAGGCGAGGTCGCCAGCCTCATCGGCCGTCTGCAGCCCTTCGACGAGCGCGGCCAGTTCCTCCCGGCTGGCCTCCCCGACGGCATCATCCGCGGAGAGCGAGCGAGCCAGATACCGACGCGCGTGCCACCCGAGCGCGTGCACCGTGGAGTGGTCGGCCTCGTCTGGCATGTAGGGCTGGCCGGTCAGTTCAGCCGGATCCAGCCGAAGGGCGTTGGCGATCGCACTAAGCACGCGGCGCTGGTCAACCCAGTCCCTCCCCGCCTCGAGGTCTCCGATCAACCTCTCAGGGAGGCCGGAACGCAAGCTCAAACCGGCCACGGTGAGGCCTCGACGTATTCGCCACTCGGAGAGGTGAAGCCCTCCAGGAGTGGGACCCTCACCGATCATCTCCTGCGTCACCAGGGTGCTCGCATGGCTACTCGCGGGCTCCGTGCTCTTCCTCGGGCGGCAAACGCCGATCGCGGCGCGGTCACTTCTACGGGACCACATGGGCTTTGGTGCGACACAGTAGCCACGTCGAACCGGCCAAAGCGAATATGCCAGGTTGGGGCGTATACGAACTCCTCTACCTCGACGGTGCCATGCTCCCCGCGCCAGTTGCATCAGGCCGAAGTTGTCCAGAGGCCGTCGGGCTGACGCTGCCTGGTTTGCCACGACACCCTCCGCAAGGCGCTCAACGCCTGACCGCGCAGACCGGACCATGGCGGTGCTGTCCGTCGAGCAGCGTCTCGGCCAGGGGGAACAGCCGCCGACATCCGGACACGAACGCGCACCCGTCAGCCCCTGTACGAGCAGACCGGCCGTAGCGCCAGCACTCTGCCCCTATCGTGGTTCAGAAGGGGATAGGGGGCAGCACGGGTGCGTGATTCCAGGCTGGTGCAGACGGCGGTCATCGGCGACGAGCACTCCGATGTGCCTGTCGTCCTGCCACCCGAGGCGATCGAACTCGATGCCTTCCGCCACTCCCACGAAGGCGACACGTTCTGGTGCGGAGTGCTGCTTGGCGGCTGCGGCGCCCAGCTCGCCACGAAGCTCTACGTCGATCGGCAGTGCCACTTCCAGCACTTCCCTCAGCCGAACGGCATCCCGAACACCTGCCGCCGGCCGGCCGTGGGCGAATCCAGCGCGGACCATCTGTATGTGAAGTCGGCCATGTCCCGGTCGCTGCTGGACCACGGCCGCGCCGGACGCTTCGCCTTCCCGCCCCCGATCGGCTCGGTGGTCGACGTGGACCTGGAGGACGGCCCCGCGCTGCGCATCCACATGGACGGCTCCGTCCGGCCCGACTGGGAGGACACCGAGCGGACCGTGGTCCTGGGACCCGGTGTGGTGCCGGACCCTGCCCGGTTGGCGGGCTGCCCGTATGTCTACCGGGTGCGGTGTGACAGCGACGGCGCGACCCGCCGGGTCTGGATCGGAACGCAGAGCCTGGCCCACCCCACCGAGTGGGTCCCGTTCAGCGAGTGCGCGTGGACGGACGAGGGCCTGCTCACGCCTGCCGCCTCCCGCATCCTGCGGGACCGCTCCGCCGCTGGAAGCCGGCTGGCCGCACCGGCGCCGTCCACGGGCCGGGGTGCTCTGCCGGAGAGCGTGGTCACGTTCGTCCGCGGCCTGGAGACGGCGCAGCGAACGGGGACGGTGGATCACGTGCGCCGGCTCTGCAACGGCAGCAGCTCCTTCCTGGACAGCCTGAGCTCGACGGCGCGAGCCGAGGCAGAGCGGGCTCTGAAGGAGGCGAAGGGGTGGCTGGCCACCCACGAGGAGTACCAGCGCCGCATCTTCAGGAACCTGGAGACCGCGGTCCGTGAACGGCGGGCGTGGGATGTCCGGTCCGGGATTCAGCAGGCCGCGTCCCTGACCCGGCGTGGGGCCAGCGCCGAGGAGCACCGCATCCTGGCCGCGGCCCGGGCCTATCTGCGCGAGCACGATTATGCCGGTGAGCCCGCGGCCCAGGCGGCCTTGCGCCGACAGCTGCACCACAGGCCGGCGCCGGCGGCCCCGAAGCGGCCGGGGCCCTCCACGAGCAGGAAGCCGAACCGGACGGAGGAGGCGGCGGCAAGAGCCCGTTCCCTGCTGAAGCGGCTCGCTCGCGAGAGCGACCTCCTGGCCGATGATGAGCTGGCGAAGCTGGTTCAGGAGCTGACGTGGGCGGCGAACATCGCAGGCTCCCTCCTCAGAGGCCCCGAGTGGGACCGGGTCGACCGCTGGGTTCGCAAGGCACGACGGCGGCGACCGGTGCGCACCGAGGCCGCACCGCCCCGTACCCGCACGAAGCCCCCGGCGGGCGGGAAGCCGGAGAGCTGGGCGCGCGTGAAGCTCGACCCGCTGGCCGCCGCGGTCAAGGGCATCCTGCAGAAGGCCGCAGCGACCGGAACCACGCTCACCTGGGCGGAGGTCCGCGCCCAGCTCCCGCCAGATCTGCCCGCCCTCGAGCGGAGTCGGCAAACGGGTGTGCTCATCGACGTCGACCGGAGCCGTCCGGGGACCGCACCGTTGCTGTCCGCGCTCGTCACGGGTGCCGATCACGACATGCATCCGGCCTACCCCCGGATCGCGGCTGCGGCCGGCCGGCCCCAGCCGCGGGGAGAGCTGGAAGCGGTGGCGCAGTGGGCTGTGGAGGTCTCCCGCTTCCCACGGGCCGGCAGGAAGTAAGCCGCGCCCCGGCGGCGGGCCGTGGTCCGGCCACCCGGTCAGGCCGCGATGCTCAGTTCGGTGCGGGCACGGTGGAGGAAATCACGGACGGCCGGCTCCCGGCGCCAGGGGGCGAGCGCGCCGGTGAACTCGCGGACGTAGTCCTTGGCGCGCGCGGACTGGACGCGGGCGAGGATGTCGACGGACCGGTTGCCCAGGTCGAGTCCGTGCTCGAGGTCGCGGGCCTGGAGGTGTGCGGTGCCGACGATCGCGAGCCGCATGCCGACCGAGCGGGTGAACACCCCCGTCGGCATGGCGGCGGCCTGCTGGTTCCAGGCGAGGGCGGCCTTGGGGTTCTTCAGGTCGCGGAAGACCTCAGCGGCGTCAGCGGACAGCCGGGCATGGTGGTAGAAGTCGATCCACCCCGGCTCGTCACCCGCCCGGACGTCGGCCTGGCCGAGGAGGTCCTCGGAAGCGGCCAGCGCGCGGGAGGCCGCCTTCGGGTCGTTGTCGCGGGCGTGTGCGCGGGCTTCGATGAGCTTGGTGAACGCCAGCACCCGCGGCGCCGCGTGCCCCCGGGCACGCTCGAAGGCGCCCTGGGCCATGTCCACGGCCTCGGAGGCGAAGCCGCGCAGCAGTGACTGCATGGCCATGGTGGTCAGGACGTAGCAGCCGAGCTGCACATCGCCGCCGGCCCGGGCCAGGCGCAGGGCCTGGATGAAGTGGCGCTGGGCGGCGTCGTGCTGGCCGACGTCGAACGCTGTCCACCCGGCGAGGCGGGAGAGTTCGGCGGTGACGGAGAACAGCTCGCGGCCGACGGCGTCGGAGAACGAGCCGCGCAGCAGCGGGGCGGCGCGTTCGGTCAGGCAGGCGGTGACGGAGTTGGCCTTCCAGTTCCCGCCGCCGTACTTGGAGTCCCAGCGGCGGGCCTCGTCGGCGGCGTCCCTCAGCTCGTCGAGGTCGGCGCGGCCGACCTGCTGGCCGCCGGTGTGGTCGGCTGCCTCGTCGGCGGGGGTGACCAGCCAGCGGGTGACCGGCGTGGTGAAGGCGGACACGGCGAAGCCGGATCCGGTGAGGAAGTCGCGGCGGTTCACGCTGCTCCAGAACGAGGTGGCTACCCGGACCGCCTCCGCGCGGTCCCGGGGGAAATCCAACCCCACATCAGCATCCGGTGTCTCGGCCTCGCCCATACCGATCTCGCTGAGATCCACGGGGCGGCCGAGCCGTTCGCCGATCGCCTGTGCGAGGAGGGTGGGCACGGGCCACTTCGGGATCATGCCGCGCTGGCACCAGTTTGCGATGGAGGTGTGCGAGTAGTCGGTGTCCATCCCGGCCTGGTGGGCGAGCTGGTTGACCCGCAGGGCCAGGGACTTCTTGCTCGCGCCGCAGGCTTCGATGAGCCGGGCCAGGTCCGCGTTGGGCGGACGGGTCCGGCGGGCGGTCGAGGCCACCGTGTCCCCCTTCTTGACCAGGTGCTGAAGGTGCTCGCACACGACAGACGGCGTATGCCCGGCCTGATCCTGCAGCCTGGGCAGGCCCGCTCCCGAACGGGCATCACGTACGCCTCGCACACGTTGGGCAACTGAGGGTATTGCCTCACCGGGCTGCAGCGAACCGCTTCTGCGAGTTGTGAGCCCCCCTGTGAGCCCTCCCGGCCCCGGCGGCCGGACGGTGAGATGAGGGCACCGGCCGCCGCCGGACTGCTTAGAGCTCTCCGGCGGCGGCCGTCCCAGGCACCACGACGACTTCACGCTCGGGGGTGAACCAGGATGTGCGGAATCGCAGGACTGGCCGGAGGAGACGCCGCCCGGCACGAGAGCACCATCGCCGCCATGGGCGCCTCCCAGCGCTACCGCGGCCCCGACGGCAC
The DNA here is from genome assembly GCF_035994945.1 of Streptomyces sp. NBC_01216. Taxonomy (NCBI): domain Bacteria; kingdom Bacillati; phylum Actinomycetota; class Actinomycetes; order Kitasatosporales; family Streptomycetaceae; genus Streptomyces; species Streptomyces sp. NBC_01216. The sequence goes on along the minus strand of NZ_CP108678.1, from coordinate 224,424 downwards.
GATGCACACCGCCACGAGGGACGGCCGGGCGGTGCTGGCCATGAACACGCTCCTGATCGTCGACCCGCACGCCGACCCCGGCCCCTACACCGACGCGGGCACCGGGCTGGTGCTGGCCTTCAACGGCGAGATCTACAACTGGCGCCGGCAGGCCGCCGCCTGGGGCATCGAGATCGGCGAGCGCGAGTCGGACGCCCACTTCCTGCTGCGCGCCTGGGCCAAGATCGGCCCCTCGTGCCTGGACGGGCTCGACGGCATGTTCGCCCTGTCCGTCTACGACCCGCGCACCGCGAAACTGTTCCTGGCGCGCGACCGGCTGGGCGAGAAGCCGCTGTACTGGCGGCTGGACGGTGGCCGGCTCGCGTTCGCCTCCGAGGTCACCACCCTGACCGGGTACGGCCCGGCGCCGCTGGTCTTACGGCCCGAGGTCACCGCGATCGAGACCCCGGTCGGCGCCGACACCCCCTTCCAGGGCATCCAGCTGCTCGCCCCGGCCACGCTGCTGACGTTCGACGTGCCCACCGGCTCCGTCGACCAGATGACGTGGTGGCACCTGGAGGACCGCGCCCCGTACACCGGCACCTACCGCGAAGCCCTGGCGAAGTTCTCCACCGTCCTGGCCGAGCAGATCCCGCTGCGCGTACCGGCCTGCGACTTCGCGCTGCTGCTGTCGGGCGGCCTGGACTCCGCGGTCCTCGCGTACCTGATGCGGCCGCCGGTCTGCGTCACCGTCCGCTACCCGGGCCAGGACCGCCTGGACGAGTCGGACACCGCCGCGGTGATCGCCCGGGACATCGGCGCCGAGCTGGTGGTGGTCGAACCGGACCCGGCCGACTTCACCCGTGCCCTGCCGCACATGGTGCGCGCCCTGGACTACCCGATGGGCAACGCCTCCACCTTCTCGGAGCACATGGCCTATCGGAAGATCGCCGATTTGGGCCTGCGTGTGGTGGTCGGCGGGCTCGGGCCGGACGAGTTCCTCATGGGCTACGTCCGCCAGGCCCTCGTCCTCTTCGGGCCCGAGAAGGTGCTCGCCGCCGGACTGGAGGCGTACCGGCCGCTGGCCGGCAAGCTCCTGCGCCCGGCCGAGCAGCCTCTCACCCCGGCGGAGGCGGTGACCCGTCTGGTGCTGCGCGGGCCCGACCCGGACGGACGGGTCCGCGACCTGGTCGCCGACGCGTTCGCCCGGGCCGGAGGAGACCTCGCTCGCGGGCTGACGCTCGCCGACCTGGCCACGGCCTGGCGGCCGCTGGTGATGACCAGCGACAAGCTCGCCTCCGCCTACGCTCTCGAACGCCGCTCCCCGTACCTGGCCCGCGACCTGGTCGAGCTGTCCTACCGCCTCCCCGCCTCCTACAAGATCTCCGACCCTGCGCAGGGCAAGCGGATCCTGCGCGACGCCGCCAAGGCCCTCGGCCTGCCCCGAGAGGTCTGGGCGAGCCGGGACAAGCTCGGCTTCGCCAGCCCCGTCCCGGCCTGGCTCAACGGACAGCTCGCGGCCTGGGCCGACGCGGCGATCAAGACCGCGCTCGCCGACGCCCCGCCCGCCTGGCGACCGCTGCTGGAGACGGGACTCGCCCCGGGCGGCCGGTTCGACCGCACCCGCATGCAGGCCCTGATGGCCGCCGCCTGGTTCTCCGATCAGACGGTCAGGACAGCAGCATGACGATCCCTCCGGTCACTACCGTGTCGGCATGCACTCCGACACCACCGACGCCTACGGGCCGGCCACCGCCCGCGGGGCCGTCGCCCTCATCACCAACCGCCGCGGCGAGCTGCTGATGCACCTGCGCGACGACCTCCCCGGCGTCATCGCCTGGCCGAACCACTGGAGCTTGCTGGGCGGCGGCTGCGATGCCGGCGAGCCCCCGGCCGCCGCGATCGTCCGGGAGCTCGACGAGGAAGCCGGCCTCAAGCCCCGGAATCTCACCGAGCTGTTCGAGATCCGCGACGTGCACGGCTCCGGGCAGCTGATCACGTTCTTCTCCGCCTGCTGGGACGGCGACGAGACGCAGCTGCCGCTCGCCGAAGGCGTCAAGCTCCAGTTCTTCGCCCCCGAACACCTCGACATCCTCACGATCCCGCCGTTCATCCGGGCCGGGATCCACCGCCATCTGGCCGCTCGGCCCTCCTGACCCCCGACGGACGGGGACAGGGTGGGGCCGGGCGGCCCCACCCGAAGGGACGAGCACGCCCATGAAGATGACCGTCATCGGATGCGGATACCTCGGCGCCACCCACGCGGTCTGCATGGCCGAACTCGGCCACCAGGTCCTCGGCATGGACTGCGACATCGACAAGGTCCACACCCTGTCCACCGGCAAGGCCCCCTTCTACGAGCGGGACCTCGACGACCTCCTCGCCAAGCACACCGCCTTCGGCCAGCTGCGGTTCACCGCCTCCTACGCCGAGGCCGCCGGCTTCGCCGACCTGCACTTCATCGGCGTGGGCACCCCGCAGCAGCCCGACGGCTCCTACGACCTCACCCACCTCTTCGACGCCGTCCGCCAGCTGGCCCCGCTCCTGACCCGGCCGGCGGTCGTCGCGGTCAAGTCCACCGTCCCCGTCGGCACCGCACCCCGCGTCGCCGAACTGCTCCACGAGCTGGCCCCGGCAGGCGACCTGGTCGAGGTCGCGTGGAACCCGGAGTTCCTGCGCGAGTCCTTCGCCATCGAGGACACCCTGCGCCCCGACCGGCTCGTCCTGGGCTTCGGCCCTGGCCGCTCCCGGGCCGAGGCCGCGTTGCGGGAGGCGTTCGAGAAGATCATCGACGCCGGTACGCCGACGATCGTCACCGACTGGGCCACCGCCGAGCTCGCCAAGGGCGCCGCGAACTCCTTCCTCGCCACCAAGATCTCCTTCGTCAACGCGATGGCCGAGGTCTGCGAAGCCTCTGGCGCCAACGTCGAAGAGCTCGCCGCCATCCTCGGCCACGACCACCGCATCGGCCGCCGCGGCATGCGCCCTGGGCTCGGCTTCGGCGGCGGCTGCCTGCCCAAGGACCTGCGCGGCTTCATCGCCCGCGCCGACGAGCTCGACGCCGCACCGGCCGCCGGGATCCTGCGCGAAGCTGACGCCGTCAACGCCCGCCGCCGCGAGCGCGTCGCCGCCATGGCCCGCCAGGAGCTCGGCGGCGACGTGCGGGGCAAGCGGATCACCGTCTGGGGCGCCGCCTTCAAGCCCGAGACCGACGACATCCGCGACTCACCCGCCCTCGCCGTCGCCCAGGCCCTGCACGAACTCGGCGCCTGCGTCACCGTCACCGACCCCAAGGCCCTCGACAACGCCCGCAAGCTCCACCCCGCCCTCGACTACGCCGACGACCCGATCGCCGCCGCGCAGGACGCCGATCTGCTACTGCACCTGACCGAGTGGCCCCACTACCGGCACATCGACCCCGCCCGCCTCGCCTCCCGCGTCGCGAAGGCGAAGGTGATCGACGCCCGCGGCACCCTCAACGCCGACGACTGGCGCAGTGCCGGGTGGATCTACCGGGCCCTCGGCCGACCCTGACGGCTCAAGGCCGACACCGCGCCGGCGGCCCGGGCAGACCCGGGCCGCCGACGGCGTTGACCCGGCAGCCGCCGGGCGGCCTTGACCCCTTCCAGCAGCGTCCACAGCGGCCGGCCCTCGGCGGCCCACAGCTCAAGCCGGCCCCGGTCGATCAGGTGGACGCCGTACGTCTCGCTCCGCTCCAGCGCCGACAGGGTGAACCGGCCGTTGGTGACAATGAGCGCGAACCGGGCCCCGTGGACCGTCTTCGCGGTGCCAGCGAGCCGCTGCAAGACCTCCACACCGATCGCCTTGCCTTCCCAGCCGTCCCGCCTGTGCTTGCACTGAACGACCCAGATCCGGTCATCTGCGTCGACACCGCGGACGTCGCAGACGTCATCGTGCGCTCCGCCGACCCGCTCGGCTTCGAAGCCGTCGCGGCGCATCAGGTCCCGCACCGCGAACTCGAACTCGCGGTGGTGCAGAGCGTCGATCTTCTCCAGCGACAGCCGCACGCCCTGAGCCCGCCGTTCCTCCCAGCGGCGGCGCTGGTCGCCGGCCAGAGCCCAGACGGCCAGCAGCATGAACACCACCTGCGGCACGACGGCGTAGATCCCCCAGTGCTCGTTCAGCCAGGCTCCCAGCCAGATCCCGAACCCGACCACCGCGGCGAGGGCGGCCACCGCCGCGCCGATCAGCACGCCATCTCGCAGTCCTTCACGCGAGACCCGCCGTCCGGCCTCAGCAGGCTCGCGGGCCGGATCCGGGAAGTCCAGCAGGAGGTCTGCGTCCAGAGCGGCGTCCGGGACCGCGGTGCGCTGGGTTAAGTCGGCGGGCGCTTCGCCGTCTTCCGGCCGTTCGCCGCCATGTGCCTTGTCCTCAACCACCGGTGCTCCTTCTCGAGTTGACGTCACAGACCGGGCGACAACTCCACCACAGGGCACCGACATCCCGTGCCCGCCTCGACCCACCGGCCGGGCGCCGCCGGGCAAGAGCAGCACCCTCGGGTGGAGCCGCCGAGCGTGCCTTGGCCCCTGCCGTGGCCGGAGGGACTCGAGGTGGCGGGATCGTCAGGACTCGGGACGGCGCGGGGCGCCGCCGCGCGAGCGGAACGTGGCCCCTGCGTCTTCGAGCAGGCGGTGCACGCCGCCGTACGAGCGGCCTGTCTCCTCGGCCAGAGCCCGGATGCTGGCCCCGGCGTCGTACTTCTTCTTCAGGTCGGCGGCGAGCTTGTCGCGGTCCGCGCCGGGCGCGAGCCGGCGGGCCGGGGTCTTGTTGGACATGAGCGGATTCCTTCCTGCGAGGGCGGGCGATGCCCCCCCATGATCGCGTGGGGTGAAGACGTGGGCCACCGTTTCGGCGAAGGCGCGCCCCTGGCCGCCTCGATCCTCGGCAGCGGGAGAGAGACCGACAGGACGGAATGCACAGGGAGCACCATTTCGGCCAAGGGTGGCGACGCGCAGCGGAGTTGCGCCACGATGCTCGGATGAACGAAGAACCGCTGGAGGAGTGGGCACGGCGGCGCGAGGAGCGCCGGGCCGCCGCGACGGGGAAGCGGCGGGCGGTGCCGCTGACCGAGGGCCCGCATCGAGCGGCGCACGTCGAGCCGGACGCTCCACGGGTCATTCAGGAGTGGACCGGCACGCAGTGGGAGACGATCGGTGTCGCCGAGGACCTGAACGCCGTGAAGGCCCTGCTGTATCCACCGCAGCCGGTGCAGGACAAGCCCGCCGAGTGGGATCGCCCTGCGCTCGGCCCCGGCAAGGGGCGGCACCGCCGTACGGCCCCGACAGAGGAAGGCCGCTGAGCGCCCGCACCGACGCGGCGCCTCCACGGCGCTCGACGCCCGGGCGCACCCCGCCTCCTCCTGGCCCAGTCGCCCGACCCTCGTGAAGGAGACGCATGCCCATCGTCCCGCCGCAGATCACGGTCGACGCCCTCAACGTCCAGACCGTGTCCATCACCGGCGATGACGTCGCCGCCCTGCTCACGGCCGCCGGCCGGTGGGTCGCCGAGCACGAAGGGGTGGCCGTGACGTCGGTCAACCTCGTCCCTTTCTACCTGTGCCCGGACGACTGCGAACCGGCCTCCGACCAGCCCGGCGTCCGTCTCGACCTCACCGTCGACGTCTCCGGCAGCCACCTCGCGCAGCCGCGTCCCGGATCACAGACGTCCTGACCAGGAGGGAACCGTGGGCTTCACCGCGCAGCACGACGGGCGCGGCCGGCTGGATGCCACCCAGTACGATCTCGGCTGCGGCTGGGCGTGGGAGGCCGTCCACCGCACCCGCCCCCGCGTGATCATGGTCTGTCCGGAGTGCGCGCACCCGATGCACGCGAAGGTCTCCCGGTACGGGCTGCGGTTCTTCGCGCACGACCCCGGCGCGCCCACCTGTGCGCTGGCCGGGGAGTCCATGGAGCACCATCTGCTGAAGCTGGAACTGGCCACCGCCGTGCGCGCGGCCGGGTACCACGCCGAGCTCGAGATCCGCGGGCCCGACGGGGACTGGCGGGCCGACGTCATGTCCACCTCGCCGGACGGCACCGCGCGCATGGCATGGGAGGCGCAGCTGTCCCCGATCACCGTGGATGAGATCAGCGAGCGCACCGCGCGTTTCGCGAAGGACGGCGTACGGGTGTGCTGGGTCGCCACCAAGTTGCGGCCCTGGGTCGGAGAAGTGCCTTCCGTCCATGTCCGGCCGCCGAGCGACGACGAGCCGAACTGGACGGTCGCCGGCGGGCTGGCCCGCTTCACCGTCGACAGGTGTGAGGAGCACGTGCTGTGCCGCTCCATCGGCCATGGCGAGTGGCACGAGACGACAGCCAACCTGCGGCCCTTCACCGCCTGGGCGCTGACCGGCCGCGCCGTCTCTCACCGATTGCCGAGCTGGCTGCACACCGAGCAGCACGCCTGGACCGGCGTGTGGACCGCACCGCAGTACATCACCGCCGCAGCGGCCTACCAGCAGGCCCACGACCGCGCCGTCGCCGCGTTCGAAGAACAGCAGCGGCTGCGAGAGAACGAGCAACGCCGCCGCCGGGAAGCGGAGTACCGAGCAAGGCGGGCCCGCCAACTCGCCGCTCCTGCTCCGGCCGCGCCCCCATCCGAGCCAGCGGACCGACAGCCGACCGTGCCGCAGCAGGCCAGCCCCACCGCTCCGCACCCCGAGCCGACGTGGCAGGTCAACCTCCCCAACCGGGAACGCGAACACCTGCACGCCGCCGCTCTGGCCGAGGCCCGCCTGCTGCTCGGCGCCAACGCCGAACTGCGCTACCGCGACGGCGACCGCCGCTGGGCCCTGGGCACACCCCTGTACGCGGGCGACCGCCCCTGCGCCGTCCTGCGACCCCGGCCCCAGCTCGTCGACTGGGACCAACTCAAAGGACTGATCATCTTCGTCCGCAACCTCGATGAGCTGCGCATCCTCGGCCGCACCGCACCCAACGGCACCCGCATCATCATCCTGCCCGAGCAAGAGCCCCGTTCCCAGTGAGGGAGGTTGCCCGTCAGCTGCCGGCGGGACGTGTGTGGGTGGCTCGGTGCCTTCTCAGCTCCGCGCTGCCGGGCCGTCCGCTGGCCGGACAGCCCTCCACCACACCGCACGCCTCCCGCACACCCACGTCGATGGCCGCCTGATGCAGGTTGTGGCCGCCCGGCCCGTACCCGCGGTCGACAAGCCGCTGGACGACTCGGTCGCCGTGATAGAGCGCGTTGAGATCGCCCTCGGCCTTCTTGTCGTGGCCCTGCCTGAAGTAATTGCCGGGCCGGGCGTCGGACCCGCACCCGCAAAAGCACTCCCCCGTGGGGGCTGGGATCTCAGTCATGCCCGTACCGTGCTCTTGAAAGTCATGGATGTCAAGACATTCAAGACTGCCCAGCGGCAGCAAGGGGTGGAGGACACGCCAGCGGGCGCTTCACCCGCGCGGCCGCGTAGCTCGGCATGCCAGGCCCAGGGCCCCGGAGGCCGCCAACGCCGTACCCACCAGGTAGCGTCGCCGCCGAACCAAGATCCACAGGAGCACCGCACCCATGGCATGGCACGACCGCATACCGGCCAACGCGATATCGAAGTACCCGCAGCTCAGAAGACTGACGAAGGCCGAGGGAGAGAAGTACCTGCTCGAGCGGCGGGCCGCCTGGACCAGCTATGAGCGGTCGAAGGTCGATCAGCACTTCGCGGATATCGCTCGCCTGAAGCCGCTGCGCAGCCGCCGCCGCTACGGGTCGGACCTTCGGAGTGCGGAGGAGCGGCGACTGCGCAGACAGCTCAAGCACCGGCACGGCTGGCAAGGCTTTCCCTGGGACCACCCGTGCCGGTGGTACGCGAGGTCTGCGCAGTTCACCGCCGACCTGCAGGAGTTCGCGCAGGCGCTGGCGATCCGGTGGCTGGTTGACCGGCGAGAGCTGGGGCAGCGGGAGCGCGACCATCTACTGATGGAAGCGCTGGACGCGCTGGACTGGCCCGAGCGGCCCGATGGTGTCGAGAAGTTCGCCGGCTACCTGAAGTCGTACCCCTTCCACTTGAAAGATGCCATCGACGGCGCGCTGGAGCGGCATGACGACATGCTCGATAACGAGTCGTGCCCGCGCTGCTGCGGTGTTCGGGATGATGGCGCCCCCCACCGTGTCTACATCGCCCACTACTACGGCCTTGGCCTCTACAAGGTCGGCGTCACCACGATGGGCAGCGATCGCCGGCTGACGACCCACGAGTCGGCCGGCGCCATGATCGTGGACACCTTCACCACCGGGGACTACCAGGAAGCCCTGACCCTGGAACGAGCCGTGCTCGACGCCGTGTCGGACTGGCGCACAAGCACCCCGCTGATCTCCGGCGGGGGCGAGGTCTGGAAGGACAAGGCCAGACTGATCCGGCTCGCCGACTTCGTAGAGCGCGGTATGAAGTGACCCGCCAGGCGGTCCGGTGAAGCGGACGGCCTGCAGCTCGGAGCGGCCTGGCAGAACGGCCACGCAGAACCCATCGGGCTGCTCCACGTATTCCGGCCCGTGCCGCCACCGCTGCCGTCGAGGAACCTTCGTCGCCGAGGTGTGTCGCCGGTCCATCAGGCACCCGCGTGCGCCGACAATGGCGGCTGCAACCGGCACAACATCCAGGAGCGAGCGTGGCGCAGGGAGCCGTGAAGTGGTTCAACGCGGAAAAGGGATTCGGCTTCATCGAGCAGGACTCCGGCCCCGACCTCTTCGTCCACTACTCCGAGATCCAGGCCACCGGCTACCGCAGCCTCGAAGAAGGCCAGCGAGTCGCCTACGAGGTCGCCAACGGCACGAAGGGCCCGCAGGCCACAGCGGTCAGCGCCGTCTGAACTCCAGCGGCCCGGACCGCTGGGCGGTGCGATGGCCACCGTCACGGAACCCTCCCCTCCAGACATCCGGCCAGCACCAGCGCGACGAGCGACCCTGTGGACGCGAGGCTCGCTGAGCCGGTGACGCGTGCACTGCTCCGGACGCCCCGCGGCGGCCGGTACGGCCGCGGTCCCGATGGCACCCTGGCAACGTGGCCGTGTCGGCTCCATGAAGGTCCTGATCGTCCCCGAGCGGTCAGGGCCTTCGTGCTACCGGGCGCCGTCGCGTGCGCCCCAAGCTGGGATGGTGGACTGGTCGGGCTGCCGGACCGGTGGGCCCAACCACAGTGTGCCGGTCCGGCAGCCCGGGAGCGCGGCGCTATAACGGTGCCGGCGGGCTCCTTGGGGGGGTGGGGGCCGTACCCGAACCGCGCGGTCAGCGTAGGGGCCAGGGGGAGCGGCGGGCGAGGAGCGTCCACTCCTCATCCGGTCGGCCGGGCACGGTCCGGCCGGCGCTGGCCCATCGTGCGGCGAGCTCGGCGAACATCGGCTCCGGTTCGGGGCGGGGAACCGTTTCGCTCCCGGTGCGCTGCACGCCGACGTGGGGCGTGAGCCGCATGGTCGTGGTCACACCGGCTTCAACGCCTTCTGCGCCGCGCGGGTCACTCATGGACGCGGCCGACTTCGCGGAGAGCTTCGCGGGCCTGTTCGACGGTGAGAAGGAGATTGAACCCGTGGAAGGCGGTGTCGAGGACGGCCTGGGGCGTGGCCTGCTGGCCCTCGGGCGCGCGGCGGACGGCGAGCTGGGCGGCGCCGCGGGCCACGATCTCCTCGCGAGTTGAGTCGTCGAGGGTGTCGTCACTGAGTGCGGCCAGCACCTGCCGCCACAGGGTCACCGCTCGCTCCCGGCCCGGGGAGCGGGCACGTCGGCGGCCTGATCCTCGGCGTGCGCCAGGTCTTCGTCCTCACCCGGGGCGGGTCGGTGGCCGAAGGGGCCTTCCTGCCCGGGGAGGGCACCCAGCACCGGGGCGCCCTTGGTGCGGTGGCTTGCGTAGATCATGAGCTGATGCTCCCCCTCACCGGGCTGAGAATACTCCCGGCCCTGGGCGGGCCGGGGGCGAGACGCGCTCCTGCCGCGTCCCGTCTTGCCCCCTGTGGGCGCTGGTCGGCCGATGTCGCAGAAGGTGGCTTGATCGCGGGGCTGGAGGACGAAGGGGTTCGAGGTGCGTTGCTAGGGTTCGGAGCTGATCGGATCATGGCAATCATGAGGGCGGGGATCATGCGAGCGCGTGCGGCGGTGGCCGGGGCACTGGTGCTGACGGTGTTGACGGGCTGTTCGGGCTCCGGGTCGGATTCCGGTTCGGCCAAGCCTGGCGGTCCGGGTCCGCTGGACCGCGCGGAGCCGCTGGCCAAGCTGAGCGTGCCGGCGGCCTACGACGCGGCGAAGGGTTGGGATGAGAGGCTGTCGTGGGTGCCGCAGTCGGTGACGACGCTGCCGGTCACGAACGTTCCGGGCACGCAGACGGTCGCGGTGATGCAGGTGGCCTCCAACGGCTACACGATCACCGCGCGGTCGGGCAGCAACGGCAAGGTCGCCTGGCGCTCGGCGCCGCGGAACCCGCCCACTCCCGTCGAGGGTGCGCAGGGGGACAGCACGTCCGGTGAGACCGCCGAGATCCCCGACGTGATGGGCTTCGAGCAGGACGGCCGGGTTTATGTGGTCGCGTACGCGCACGGCATGCGCGGCAAGGACGATCTCCACGAGGGTGTCGAGGTGGTGCGCCTGGCTCTCTACCCGGCCGACGCCTCCGGCGCGGCGGTCAAGCCGGTCAAGGAGATCGACGTCCCCGTCTCCGCCTCCCCCGGACAGATCCGCGTGCAGGCGTCCGGCGGCAGGCTGCTGGTGGCCTGGGGTGAGAGCGGCGCGTTCCCCCGCTCGTCGGCCGCGGTGGACGTCACCACGGGCAAGACGACCGTCTACGAGGACGCCAACAAACTCCTGCCGCAGTGCGAGAAGGCGGCAGCCTGCAACAGCAGCCGCGTCATGGCCGCTACCCCCCAGGGCCCGCTCGTCGGCATGGGCGGCGGAGGCTTCGGCATTCCCGGGAAGTGGTTCAGCGACTCCATCCGGCCCAAGCAGGTGGCCGCCACCACCGGCATCCTTGACTCGTGGAACGGCACCGTCTACGGGTCCGCCCATGGGTATGTTCTGGCCGGCTGGAAGACCGGCGGCAGGTACGGCCGGGACGACAACGCCGTCTGGTCCGTGCACGATCTGGCCACCGGCACGCTCACCGCCCAGGTCGTCTGCGACTACGACGTCCCCGACGAGACCAGCTCCAGCCGCGACTTCCCCGTCATCACCTCGCCCGACGGACGCTACCTAGCCGCCGGCCCCCTCGCGTTCGACCTGCAGTCCAAGCGGGGCATCTGCCTTCAGGGCGATGGCAACCGCAAGACCATCGTCCTGGCCTCCATCCGCGACGACGGCACCGCGTACGGCGCCGTCCGCGACGACTCCATCGGCAGCGACACCGAACCCGTCCCGGCCCAGCTGAACCTCCGCACGGTGACCGGGGACCCGAAGGTTCTCAGCGTCGGCACCGAGGTCCCCTACCTGACCACACCGGACGGCTCCGGCCTGTTCATCACCCGCAACACGGACAAGGACATCGTCGTCTCCCTGCGCGCCGGCCACTGACCGGGTGCGGTCGACGCCGTAGACCACGGCTCGCGTCCACCACACCAAGTCCCGCCCCGTCCACCCAGCCACCGAACGGCCAAGGCAGGTGAGGCGGCGCCAGCACAGGCAGCCCTCACGGCCCGCCTGGCCGTGGGTGGCTGATAGTCCCCGGCCGAGCATCAGCAGTCGCCGGCGCCGGCTTCGGTTCCACCGGCCGCAGGGGCACAGTTGGAAGGAAAAGCACCGGACGAGGAGGTTCACCGTGGCAGCCGACTCACCCGCCGGGGCCGCCGCGGCAGCCCCGCTCAGCATCGAGGAGGCAGACGGCTGCGCCACCCTGCGCTTCACAGGCGATCTGGCCGCAGACACCGTTCTGGACCTGGAGCGCAAGCTCCTCGATCCGTGCCTGTCTCAGGCACGCGCCTGGGTTCTGGACATGATCGGCCTCGTTCGCGTTGATCTGACCTGTGCGTACGCGCTGGTGCGAGCAGTCACACGCCTGCCGCGGACGACCGCGGTCCAGGTCCGCGGCGCCCGGCGCAACGTGCAGCGGACTCTGCGGCACGCCGGATTCGACGCGCTCACCTCGATCGAGTAGATCTGGCCGATGCCCCGCTGAGCAGGCGTGATCCGGCCACCTGATCCATGACGCCCACGATGCCAGCTGCTCAGTCGGTAGCGTGATCGGTACATCTCCGGCCGCCGCGGCCCGAATGGGGGAGGACCAGCAGGATGAGCAGGCACGCCACCGCGTACGTGAACAGTCTCGGCATCACCGACGCGACCGTCCGCGCCGTTCTGCAGCTGCTGGCCGAACTCACGGACGCACCAGGGGACCACCGCCGTCCCGACGACGTTCCCGACATCATGGGCCTGCACCTTCAGGACTCTGACGTCCCGGCCCTCGCCGTCCGGGCCGGGCTCGCCCCGGAGGAGTTCCGCCAGCAGCTGCGCGGGCTGAAACAGCACGTGAAGATGGACGTCCTCGAGCACTCTGACGGCCTGTGGGAGATCGTCTACGGGCCGTCGTACACCCGCCCGCCCAAGCCCCGGCCCGCCGAGCCCGACCTGACCCGCGGCGGCCCGCACCCGTTCTGGCTGCCCGGCTGGGAGAAGTACAGCACCTGGGGCTACGAGCAGGACCCGGGCGGACACCAGCACCTGTACGCGCAGTTGATCCCCAACCAGGACGGCCCGGACGCGGAACCCCGGATCTGGATCACCCCGCCTCGGCACACGGTGCAGACGCTCGACGAGCTGGCCGAGGTCATCGCCGAGTCCATCGCGCCCTACGAGCCGGTCCGGATGCCCGGCGTGCTGATCAAGCGGTGGTTGACCCGCTCGCCCCTGTCCGACCGGTAAGCGTCGCTCGATGGTTCGCCGTCACACGTTGTGACCGATTGAGTGCCAGGGCTGTCTAGCGCTGCTCGTCAGCAGCTACAGCGGCGGTCGAAGAGCCGGGACCCGAAGGCGGCGCCGACGGGCTGGAACATCGGTCGCGCGGCGCTGGTCGGCAACCGGTACTGCGCTGGTCGGGCTCTCCGCACGCGCCCGTCACGGCTGGTTCAGACGGGCCGCCCGGCGGGGCTCAGGCACTTCCCCATCATCAACGCTCCGGAGGTGTGGTGTTCGACGAAGACGGATCTCTCGACCCGCTGCTGAAGTTCCTGTTGTACGCCGTCCTGGCGCTGGCCATCGGCAAGATGCTCTGGGAATGGCTCACCGAGGACGTCAGCCGGTGGATCACCGTGGATCTGTGGGGGCTGATCGCCGATCACCCCTGGTGGACCGGCCTCATCGTCTTCGGCGCGCTGGTCGCGCTCATCCTCCTCACGAGGCTGCTCTCGTTCCTGTTCGGCGCCGGCACAAGCACGCACGTCTACGACGATCCGGACGAGGACTACGTCTCCAGCGCTCCCCCGAGCGAGGCGGTGGATCCAGATGTGCTGACCTTCAAGATGAAGCAGCTGGCCGCGATGAGCGCGACGGGCTTCGAGCAGGCGTGCGCCGACCTCCTGGCTCGTGACGGGTTCCGCGGCACGCGTCGGGTCGGAGGTGCCGGAGATCTCGGCGTGGACGTCACCGCCCGCGATGACGACGGCCGACTCCTGATCTTGCAGTGCAAGCAGTATCAGAATCCGGTCGGCTCAGGGCACGTTCAGAAGTTCAACGGTACGGCCCGCCTCCACCACGGAGCCGATCTCCCGATCATGATCGGACTCAACGGCTTCACCCAGCCGGCGGTCGACTTCGCCCAGCATCACCAGCTCATCCTTATTGGCCGCCCCGAGCTGAAGAAGTGGGCCCACGGCCAGCACTTGTACGACGTCCTCGGCATTGAGAACTCGACGCAGTGACCCACTCGGCGTCCGAGCACCTCTGCGCAGTTGAGTTGAAGAGCTGCCGTTGGCGCGGTTGTTGCAGTACGCGACAACACGACTTCCGACAGATGACTTGACTAGTGAATGGCCCAGCATGCCGACCGGCAGCCCGACTTCCAGCAAGAGTGCCTGGAGTTGCTCTCGGCCGCCGTGACTGCGGGTGACGCCGACCCGCAGCACGGCGCTCTGCTGGAGGACCGGGTACGGATCGCCCGAGGGCAGCAGCAGATCTTCGGCACCCAGCTGACGCAGGGGCCCGACGGCACGCTCGTCCCGTACCCCGTGGCGAACTCGGACGAGGTCGCCACGGGGTACGGGCGGCGTGGGGCTTCCCGTCGCTGGAGACGTACATCGAGCAGGTCGCGGCCAGCGCCGGGTAAGGGCGAGGCCTGGGGCAGCAGGCGCGATATCGGGCTCAGCCGCACTGCGTGCACGGTACTCGATACCGGACAGGCCCTCGGCGACGGTGAAGGCGACGAGCGGCGCTCCTGCCTGACCGGTGACCTCCACGAGGCCATCTCCGAGCGGGCGCACGGTGATGCCGCGGGCGGCCATGCGGATCACGATGCCGGGGTAAACAGAGGTGGTCGCCACTCTCATCGACGCCCTGCTCGCCGCCGGGCGCGAGATCCTCCTGGTCGGCGCACCCGGCAGCACCACCCGGCCGGGCTTGACCGTCTCCGACGCCACCACGCTCGACACCACCTGGGCCGTGCTCCGCGCGTTCGGCCCGGACGTGGTGCACGACCACACCAACGGCCAGCTGCTGCCCGCCGAACCCGACTGGCCCGCCGTCCGTACCCACCACCTCAATGAGCATTGTGCATCGTGAAAAGTGCAGGTCAGTTGGTCTGGTGTGCGCAGGCGTCGGGAAACTCGGCCAGGTCCGGGTCAGGTGTCCATGACGAAGATCGTCTGACTGGGTGGCTTCACGCTGCGGATCGCACTGACTGAGTCGGGGGCCGGGATCCTGCTCACTGGGACACCGGCCGGACGCCACGGTGGTTAGCCGGGGACGCCTGGGGCCAGTTCGACGATCACGCCCGCCCGGACGGCTACGCGGAGTGCCCGCCGTCCACGGCGAACTCGGCGCCCGTGACATACGCGGCCTCCGGTCCCGCAAGGAAGGCCACCAGGGACGCCACCTCCCGAGGTATGCCGAACCGCCCGAGGGCCGTCATCGCGGCCTGCGGCCCGGCGTACGGCCCGTCGGCGGGGTTCATGTCGGTGTCCACGGGCCCCGGGTGGACAATGTTCGTGGTGATTCCGCGCCCGCCCAGCTCCCAGGCCAACGCCTTGTTCAGCCCGATCAGCGCCGACTTGCTCATCGCGTAGAGCGTCCCGCCCGGGGTCGACGCCCGCTGGGTCACACAACTGCCGATGGTGATGATCCGCCCGCCGGGGGCCAGGTGCGGAGCCGCTGCCTGCGTCGTGAGGAATACTCCGCGCGCGTTGACCGCGAGTACGTGCTCGACATCAGCTGCGGTCAGTGCCTCCAGCGGCCCGAGCACCCCCACACCGGCGTTGTTGACCAGCACGTCGAGCCGTCCGAACTCCCGCACGGTCCGTTCCACCGCTGCTCCGGCAGCCGCCGGATCCCCGGAGTCTGCCTGTACGGCCAGAGCCCGCCTTCCGAGCGCCTCGACCTTCCCGGCCACCGAGGCCGCGGCCTTCTCGCCGCGCACATAAGTGAACGCGACGTCGAAACCGTCCTCGGCGAGCCGCAGCGCGACCGCCGCCCCGATCCCCCGGCTCCCACCAGTCACCAGCGCCACTGCCTTACCGTCCATGCCGTGCCTCCCGCATCAATTGGTTGCGAGTTCAATCAAAGCTTCCCGATTCCCACCCTGCTGGCGGGAATCCGACCTCGCGTTCCCACTCACACTCGACGGAGGGTGAGGAACCGGGGCTTGAGGTGGGGTTGCACGGGAAGCTGGAGCCTCCGCGGGCGAAGATGGCCAAGTCCGCCGTTCTCGGCTGGTTGCACAAGCGGCCCGGCAGAGAGTTTCACCGCGCGTGCGGCAGCGCCGGCCCAGGGACGGCAAGGGGCGTAACCGGCGGGCCCCCGGCGTCAGTTGAGTTTGGTGTGAAGAAAAACAACAGTTCTGCCGAGGGCCCTGACGGCCTCGTCTACACCGCTCGCCTGCCGCTGTCGAGCGCTACCCTGAACTATCTCGCCACTCTGATACGCGGCCACTGCAAGAAGATCGGCTCACGGTGGCGGGCTCTGCCTCCGGGGAGGATCGCGGGGATCGTGCTGGCGGTGCTGCGTTGTGACCAGAGGCCCGGCGATCTGGCCGGCGGGAACGGGGTGCACCGCACCACCGTCACCCGCTGGGTCCGTGAGGTCGTCACTCTGCTGGCCACCCACGCCCCGCGCCTGGACCGCGCGCTGAAGAAGATCGCCCGATCCGGTGGCGGAGTCGTACTGCTGGACGGCTCCCTCATACGCACCCGGCGGCGCACCGGAACGGCGAACCGGAAGAACTACTCCGGCAAGAGCAAGTGCCACGGCCTGCTCGTGATCGCACTCACCGACGACAAGGGCCGCCTACTCTGGGTCTCGACGGCCCGGCCCGGACGGACCTCGGAGATCACCGCCTGCCGGCACGACCACCTCACCGCTCACCTCCGCGCGGCCGGTCTCGGAGCCATCGCTGATCTGGGCTTCGTCGGGCTCGACGACAGCGGCCCGGACGCCGACCCGGCAGTGATCACCGGCTACAAGGCCGCCCGCAACCGGCCCCTGACCCGCGGCCAGAAACTGTCCAACAAGGCCCTGGCCGCCGTCCGGGCACCGGTCGAGCACGGCTTCGCCCACCTCAAGAACTGGCGCGTGCTCGGCAAGATCCGCACCGACCCGAAGTGGGCAACCCAACTGGTCAGGGCCCTGCTGGTCCTCACGAACCGCGAAGTCGCCCGATGACCGACGATCTTCACCAAGGACACCCGCCGCTGACCAGCACGAGCACGCTGACATTCGCGCACACCAGCCCCGCGACCTGCAACTTCACGATGCACAGTGCTCAATGGCGTGCCCGAGCACACGGCGAACGGCGTCTACCTCTCCCACGCCCAGCGCCGGGCCGCCGGGTCCGCGGACGCGCCGGTCATCCGGCTGCCGGTCAACCCCGACCGCTACACCTACCGGGAGAACAAGGATGGCTTCCTGCTGTTCCTCGGCCGGGTCTCCGTGCACAAGGGTGCGCGGGACGCCGCCGCCTTTGCAAGGCCGCCGGCCTCCCGCTGAAACTCGCCGGACCGGCGTGGGAGCCGGACTACCTGCACGCCATCCTCACCGACTACCCCGGCACCGCCGAGTACGTCGGCGAGGTCGGAGGCAGCCGCCGCACCGGCCTCCTCGCCGCCGCGCGTGCCCTGCTCGTCCTCTCCCAGCCCTTCGGCGGCCCCTTCGGAGGCGAGTGGATCGAGCCCGGGGCCACCGTCGTCGCCGAGGCCGCCGTCAGCGGCACCCCCGTCATCGCCACCGACAACGGATGCCTCGCCGAGATAGCCCCGCACGTCGGCATCGCCCTACCGGTCGAGCAGACGCCCACTGGGGAGGAGGCCGCCAAGATCCTGGCCGGTCTCCCTGCCCCGGAGCACCTACGCTCCACCGCCATCGAGCGCTGGGGCCACCACGTGATCGCCGGGCAGTACCTGGAGGTCTACCGCCGTGCCGCCGCAGGCGGCACCTGGACCTGACCTGTGGTCAGCGCGAGCTCTTCCCGGCCGCGATCCGCTGCCGGGAAGCCTCATACAGCACCGCGGTCGCGGCGTTCGCCGCGTTCAGCGAACTGGCCGCCCCCGTCATCGGGATGCTCACCGTGAAGTCGCACAGCTCCCGCCACGCACTGGACAGCCCCGTCGTTTCGTTGCCCACCAGCAGCAGCACCGGCTGGGTCAGGTCGAAGTCGAAGACATCGGCGTCGCCCTTCTCATCCGTGCCCACCAGCACCAGCGGGTAACCGGCAGCACGTTGCTGCTTCACCCAGGCCATCACCTCGTTCGGCCCCGGCACCCGGACGGACGGCAGCGAGAACAGGCTGCCGGTGGTCGCCCGCACGGCCTTCGGGTCGTAGACGTCGGCGGCGTGACCCGAAACGATCATCCCGTGCGCGCCAAAGGCGTCCGCCGACCGGATGATGCTCCCGATGTTGCCCGGCGTGGTCGGCCAGTCGAAGAGGACACCGAGGAAGTCCGGCCCGACCTCGATCCGGCCAAGGTCGTCCGCTGGCAAGCCGACCACCGCGATCACCTCGGGCACACCCTCGGCCTTCTCGCCCAGCTCCGCCAGCAGCTCCGGCGCCATCACGATCCGCTCCGCCCGGGTCGTCCGCAGCAGCTCCTGCGCCCAGCCCGACAACTTCCGCCGGTCGTCGTAGAGCAGCGCGTGGATCGGCCAGCCGTACTCAACAGCCAACGAGATCGGCCGAACCCCCCTGGACCAGGAACTCGCCTAGCTGGTTGCGCTTTTTCCGATTGGTGAGCAGGGCCTCCCACAGCTGGAACTTCGCGTTGCGGGAGGTGATCCGCTGGATCGCTGGCACCCGTCCTCCAAGATGAGCCGACTTCTTCGATGCGTTCCGACCACGGCGGAGTCTGCACCAGCGCAGCTCGAAACACTACACCGGCACAACCACTCATACCGGCTCACGGGCAGCGCCAACGGCGCTCTACGCCGCGGGCCACGCGTACTCGCTGTAGGGGAGACCGCTGGCGATGTGCCGCAGCGCGACCGCGAGGTACGGCGGCATCGGCTCGGGCAGTACCGCTGTCTTGTGCCAGGTCCAGCCCTCGCACTTGTCCGGCTCGGGGTTGCCGATCTCGCCGTGCCACCGGTCTGTCTCGAAGAAGAACGCGATCCGCTGGTCACCGGCGTGCGTCGATACGTGGTGCATCAGGTGCACGAACCGGACGTCGGCCGGGTCGACGGCGGCGCCGGTCTCCTCGGCGAATTCGCGGGCAGCCGCCACGGCGGCGGGCTCCCCCTCCTCCATGAGCCCGGCCGGCACCTGGAACATGCCCGGGAATACGCGATGCGTCTCCACGCGGCGACTCATGAGAATCTCGTCCCCCCGGCGGATGATCAGGTGCACGTCCGCGTAGTGCGCGGCGTAGGAGTAGCCGGACGGGGCGGTCTTCTGCGGCATCAACTTCCCTTCCTGTTATGCAGGATCGCGGCCCACGGGTGCGGCCCGTACACGAGAGAAAGCGCCTCGGCCAGCCACGCCCGCGCCTCTGGGGCGAGGTGAGGCAGTACCTCGGTGAAGTCCTGCTCATCCTTCGGCCGAGGACTCTTCGCCTTGTAGAACAGCTGGATCTCCGGCGCCAGGAACGGCGTACCGTCCGCGGCCCTTGCCCCGAGCCGCTCCACAGGCCGTCGGACCCGGGCATCGCGACGTGACACCCAGGTCTCGCCGTCGGCCTCATCGAGCATCACCTGAATCCGCCACGGCGCACCCGGACCAGGCCGGCACCACACGTCGTGCACGCCGACCGGCAGCAGCTCTCCGGACAGCCATCGGCGCAAAGATCCCGGCGGGTCCGCAGCCCACCACTCCCACCCGGCGAGGACCTCTTGAACCTCGAGCTGGTCTTGGCGCAGCAGAAGGACGTCGATGTCATCGTGCTCCCGAAACGGCCGGCCCACAGCAAGTTCCACGGCGTAGCCGCCAGCCACCCACCACGGGCGGGGCGTCTTCGAGAACAAGGTGACGACTTCGGCTAAGCCGGCGGGCTCCCAATCCCGCCCGGGCTGTCCCTCCCGCATCACCGCGCCCTTCCCGTGCAACGTCGCCCAGCGTGAATGCGAAACCCTACCGCTCGGCCGTGAGGGACACACCGAACTCCACAAAGCGCCCGGGAAACCGGATGCCTCGCCCCGCTTCCGGCTCGTACCCTCCGGTCATGTCGACACCGAGCCCTGTGCAGACAGCGTCCGAGATCGTCACCTACTACGCCGCCCAGTACGACGAAGCCGGCCGGCTCCACACCACCGCCAGCGGCCGCCTCGAACTCCTCCGCACCCGCGAGCTCCTCCGCCGCCACCTTCCGCCCGCTCCCGCACGGGTGCTCGACGTCGGCGGCGGTCCTGGAACCCACGCCCGGTGGCTCATCGAGGACGGCCACGCCGTCCACCTGGTCGACCCTGTTTCCCGGCACCTCGACCAAGCCGCCGTCCACGCCCCCGGATGCACCACCGAACTCGGCGACGCCCGGCACCTCGCCGTCGCCACCGGCTCCTACGACGCCGTCCTGCTGCTCGGGCCGCTCTACCACCTCACCACCCGAGCCGACCGCGTCCGCGCCCTCGAAGAAGCCGCCAGAGCGGTGAAGCCCGGCGCCCTGGTCGCCGCCGCTGGGATCAGCCGCTACAGCCTCCTGCAGGACTACACCGTGCACGCCGAGCTCACCTCCGAGCTTCTCCACGGCGAGGTCGCCACCGTCCTGCGCAGCGGCTCGTACGACGGCAGCCGCGGCTTCACCACCGCTCACTTCCACACCGCCGCCGAGCTCGCGGCCGAGGCCGCCGACGCCGGCCTGACCGGCATCACCGTGACCGGGATCGAAGGCCCCGGCTGGGCCTACCTCCGCGCCGCCGAACGCACTGCCGGCGCAGCCCTCCACGACTCGCCGCTGTTGCCCGGCGCCGTCGAGACGGCGCGGCTTGCCGACGAGCATCCCGAGTTCGCCGACGCATCCGCGCACCTTCTCGTCACCGGACGAGCCCAAGAATGAACCACCCGCGGTTGCGACCTGCAGCAGGGAACCCGTATCACTCCGGGCCGTCCCCCTGGTCCTTCTCGCAGTAGATGCGGGGGGCGTCAGGGAGGCGGCACCGGCCGACGGGGTGCGAAGCCACCCTCCGTCCCGGCGGCGGTGGTCGCCGGCCCGGCGCTGCCGGAGGTCTTGGCGGTACTGGGCGTTGCGCGGGCGGACGAGAAGCTGTCGTCGACCACGATGGCCCAACACCACCCGCGCGAATGCACCAAACTGTCCCGCGAGCCCGGAATCATCGCTCTCCGGCTCGTAAGGAACACCACGTCCAGCCCCCTGCCCTCACGGGACGACGCCCACGAACAGGAACCCCATGCTGACCTGCGAGTACACGCGATGAGCACACCGACCCTCGTCGTCGTGAGCGGCGGACCCGGAACGGGGAAGACCACCCTTGCGCATGGGCTCGCCCGCATCCTCGGATGCCCCGCGATCATCCGTGACGAGATCAAACAGGGCATGGTCCTGTCCCACTCGGGCTACCAGAGCGGCGGCGAGGACCCCCTCAACCTCCCCACCCTCCATGCCTTCTTCGGCACGCTCAACGTGCTCCTGAAGGCCGGCGTCACGCTCGTCGCCGAAGCCGCCTTCCAAGACCGGCTGTGGCGCCCGAACCTCGAGCCGCTCACCGGCCTCGCACACGTCCGCGTTATCCACTGCACCACCGCGGCCGATATTGCCCACGACCGCATCGTCCAGCGCACCAAGGAAGACAGGCACCGGGCCGCCCACGGCGACCAGGACCTGCTCGATGCCATCGCCGCCGGAGAACATTCCCTCGATTCATTCGTGCCGATCTCTCTGGATGTACCAGCCCTGACCGTGGACACCTCGGACGGCTACCAGCCGGGCCTCCACGACATCGCCGATTTCGCCCTCGCGCCCGTCCGCAGCCGTACGTTCTCCGGAGGCCGGTCAGCTGATCCGCACTGAATCGCGCCCGCGCTCGGATCCGATCCGCCACGGGCCGAGCACAAGGTACGGGCTTCGGCAATACCCAATGACCAGCACGAGAGGGAACCCGGCATGAGCGCTCCCGTCACCGCGACCGTCCGCAACGCGGCCAAGGCTGTCGTCCTCCACGACGGCCGCGTCCTGCTCCAGCGCGCCCACTGGGAGGGCCAGGACTGCTACTTCCTGCCCGGCGGCGGCCAGCACCCCGGCGAGGCCCTCGGCACCACGGTCCGCCGCGAGGTCCTTGAGGAGACCGGCCTGGACGTCACACCCGAGCGTCTGCTGTGGCTGCGCGAGTACATCGGCGCCAACCACGGCGGCGCCCCAGAAGACCACCGGGTCGAAGCGATCTTCCTGTGCCGGCCCGAGGGTGATCCCGACAAGCTCGGCGGCCACGCCGAGGACGACGTGCAGACCGGCCTGGAATGGGTGGAGCTGGAGAAGGTGCCCGGCCTCAACCTGCTGCCCCACGGCCTGCGCCCCCTGATCGCCGACCTCGCCCACGCCGAGTCCCCCACCCGCTACCTCGGCGACATCTCCTGACATCGGCCTTGTACGCCGACGGGGCCGCTCCAGCCGACCAGCCGCGCCTGGACCTGTATCGGGCGCCTCCACCTCCTCGCCGATGCGGCACTGGCCACCGACCCTGAAGTCCGCGCACACGCCCTTCTCCTCACCTCCGGCCTCGCCCACACCAAGGTGAACGGCCACGGGCCGGTCACCGCGGGTTGGGGGCGAAACGAGCCGCCTGGTGGCAAGCCGTGGGGCAGACTTCCTATGACCGTCCGCGAAGGGGGAGTTGGTCCGGTGCGACCCAGCCAGCACATGCGCGATCTCGGCGTCGTTCAGTACGGCGCGCCCGGCCTGGGCGAGCCTGCCCGCCCGTTTACCCTCCCCGATGAGTGGCAGAGCGCCGACACCGCCGTGGGGCAACTCCTAGACGCCATGGAGCGCATCCGCCGCGCGCACGACTTCTCCGGCAAGGGCCTTGGCGTAGCCGCCCCGCAGATCGGCATCAGCCGGTCCGCAGCGGTCATCCAGCCCCCTGGGGCCGACCCGATCGTGCTGCTCAACGCCCGCATCACCGCCACCTCTGAGGAGATGGACGAGAAGTTCGAAGGTTGCCTGTCGTTCTTCGATGTCCGCGGCCTCGTCCCCCGGCCCTTGAAGATCACAGTCGAGACCACCACCCCGGAGGGCCAGGCGGTGACCACCGTCTACGAGCACGGACTCGCCCGACTGGTCCACCACGAGATCGACCACCTGAACGGCATGCTCTACACCGCGCGGATGCGGGCTGGCGTCGCACCCATCCCCGTCGAGGAATACCGCCAGACTGGCCGGCCATGGACCTACGAGCAGTGAAGGCCGACGCGGTGCCTCCGAACTCTGTCCGGTGACTTTCTCCTTCAAATCCAACCGGCCCGCCAGCCGTACCATCGCCATCGCTTCCGGGAGTCACCCCGTGATCCACCGCCGCGACGTCAGCGACATCACCGCCCAGGCCGAACGCGACCTCCTCGCCGCCCATCGCCTCAACGCCGCCGACCTCATCGCCACCGGCACCGAGGCCAAGGTCTACCTCCTCGACGCTGAGCAGGTGCTCAAGGTGTACGCGGACCCCGACGGCACCCAGGCCGCCCGGCTGCAGACCCTGCGCGGCTTCTACGACCGGCTCGACCGCGACCGGGTGCCCTACGCCCTGCCCGAGATCCGCTCGGTCGAGCAACACAACCCACTCCTGGCCACCCGCGAGACGCTCCTGCCCGGCCGGCCGATGGGCGAGGCCTGCGACCTGACCACTCCCGAGGCCGAGGCCCTCTACCTCGACGCCGTCACCGCCCTCGGCACCCTGCCCCCACCCGGCGACGCGGGCCCCCGCATGCTGCTGGCCGACCCCGGCACACCCGGCGCCGACCCTGGCCTCGGCTGGCACCCCTTTCTACGCCGCCTGCTCGACGCCCGGCTCAAGGCCGTCCACGACATCCTGAGCGCCGACGTCCCCCACTTCGCCACCGTCGTTAAGGACCTGCGCACGCTGCTCGACAGCGAGTACATCGGGCCCGAGGCCGTCGTCCACGGCGACCTCTACCCCGACAACCTCCTGCTCACCGCCGGGAGCGTCTCCGCGGTCATCGACTTCGGCACCTTCACCATGACCGGCGACCCGCTCTACGACGTCGCCGGCGCCTGCATCTACTACCGCCAGTACGAGGCCGACCGCCTCACCGTCTGGCGGCGCCTGCTCGACCAGGCCGCCGACCGCACCCCCGCCGGCCGCCGCCATCTGCTGCGCGCGTACGCAGAGATCATCGCGATCCTCACCTGCGACCTGTATCCCGAGGGCGCCAAGACGATCCAGGCCACCGGCCACTACCAGTGGGCCGTCACCGTCCTGCGCGACCTGGGCTGGAGCAGTTGATGGCCTTCCCCCAGCTGGACTTCGCGAGGAGGTCCTTGGGGGTTCCGCCGCTTGCGCCTCCTCGGCCGGCTGACCGGCGAGTTCTGCCGAAGCGGCTCTGGGCGGCGGTGCCTGCCCGTAGCGTGAGGGGGCATGACTGTGCTGATCATCGGCGGTAGCGGCTTCCTGGGGGCTGAGCTAGTACGCCAGGCGGCGTCTGCGGGCCGGCCCCCGGTCGCCACGTTCCATTCCCGCCCCGGCGACCGCGGCGGGGTGACCTGGCATCACCTCGACCTTCGCGCCCCGCTCCGCCTGGAGGAGGTCCTCGACACGGTGGCTCCGGCCGTGGTGATCAACGCGACGAGCGGCGGAGCGGATTGGTCGATCACCGCCGAAGGCGGTATGAGACTCGCCCTGGCTGCGGCCGAGCGCGGCATCCGTCTGGTGCACGTTTCCAGCGATGCCGTCTTCTCCGGCACGGGCTGCGACCGTTACGACGAGTCCTGCCTTCCGGACCCGCTTACCCCGTACGGGGCCGCGAAAGCGGCCGCCGAGACCGCTGTACGTCTCCTGTGCCCCGACGCGGCCGTCGCCCGGACTTCCCTGATCATCGGCGGAGGCCGCTCCGAGCACGAGCAGCTGGTGCACGCGCTGGCCGACGGCACCCGGCAGGGCGCCTTGTTCACCGACGACATCCGCTGTCCCGTCCACGTGGAGGACCTGGCTGCCGGCCTGTGGGAGATCACCCGCTCCGACGCCGTCGGCGTCTTCCACCTCGCCGGCCCGGACGCTCTGAGCCGCCATGAGCTGGGCGAGCTCATCGCCCGCCGCGACGGCCTCGACCCCGCTCGGCTGCCCTCCGCGCGCCGCTCTGATACAGGACTTCCCGGCGGGCTCGACGTACGACTCGACAGCCGTGCCACTCAGCAGAAGCTGGGCACGCGCCTCCGTGGCGCCCGCGAGTTCCTGAGTGGAGCGGACCGGAGTTGACCTGGTCGGCTGATGGCTACCCACCGTCACCGGTACACAAGCGCCCGACGCGCTGACTGTGGCCGCACTACCGCCAGCGCGTGACCGACTGGCTCACCAGCAGCGGGCTGACACGCTTGCCGCGTGCAGGCCCACCCGCACACCGCCGTCCCCACCCCGCAGGAGCCCTGCCGATGACCGCCGCCCCGACCTCAGGCTTCTCCGCCTTCGCTCTGGAGCCCTTCCCCGAGCTCCAGCCTGGCGACGACCTGGCGGGCACCATCACCAACGTCCTCAGCCGAACCGGCATCGAACTGCGAGACGGGGACATCGTCGTGGTCGCCAGCAAGGTCGTCTCCATCGCAGAGAACCGGTACGTCGACCTCGCCAGCGTCGTCCCCGGGCCCAGAGCCCTGGAACTGTCCGCCAAGACGGGCAAGCCCGCGGAGATCGTGCAACTGATCCTGGACTCATCGAGCGAGCACTTCCTGGCCACCGACAAGGGCCCCATCATCGCCCGGCACATCCTCGGCTATCAGCTCACCTCCGCCGGGATCGACCGCGCCGGCACCGAGGGCGCCTGGCTGCTGCCCGTGGACCCGGACGCCTCCGCCCGCGCCCTGCGCGACGCCCTGATCACCTACACCGGCGCACACCTCGCCGTGGTCATCGCGGACTCCGACGGCCGCGCCGACCGACGCGGGGCCACCACCATCTCCATCGGCGCCGCCGGCGTCGCACCTCTTCGGGTAACGGAGCACGGCGGCAAGAAGCAAGAGGAGACCTTCACCGACCTCATCGCCGCCGCCGCGGGGATCATCCTCGGCCAGCGTGGCCGGGGCGCGCCCGTGGCCGTACTGCGCGGCATCGCCTACACCGCCAGCGAGGTGGGCGTTTGCTCCATGCTCCACCACCGGCCGTGACGCTGCTGATCACGGGTGTGCCGAGACCATCGGCACCCGACTCACCACAGTCCTGCCGTATGCCGCCGCCCCCCATCCTCTGCTCGAAGGAGCCCCATGAAGGAGCGCGTTCGCGCCGTCCTCGTCACGCCGCACGGCACCACGCTCGTGATCAAACGCGTCCGCCCCGGCATCGCCTCCTACTGGGTCATCGTCGGCGGTGGCGTTGAGGCAATCGACGCCACCCGCGAGGAAGCGCTCCTGCGCGAGGTCCGCGAAGAGATCGCCGGCGACGCTGAGATCGTCCGCCTGCTCCACGAGACGGAGAACACCAAGGGCGAGAAGGAGTTCTTCTACCTGGCCCGCATCGACACGTGGGACTTCGAGAACCGGACCGGACCGGAGTTCGCCCGGACCGACCGAGGCGAGTACATCCTCGAAGAAGTCCCCCTCACCACCAGGGCCATCGCCGACCTGAACCTGCTGCCCAGGGAGATCGCCACGCTACTGTGCCAGGCCCTCGACCGGGGAGACTTGCTCGCCATGTAGCCGGGAGGAGCGACTGCGAGCGCTGGCTCGACACCCTCGCTTGAACGGGCGAACCGCCACGCTGCCAACGGCCTCATCCGCGAACCGCCACCGTGCACACGACCCGACGCGCGTGGTGAAACACCCCAGAGGGTGAGCACGCCAGCAGGGCTGCGCGCAGGTCCCGTTCGTACGCAGTCTTTCGAGGACCGAGCACCCCTGGGCTGGTGTACGACATCGAGAACTGCAACCCGATCAGGTCGTCCAGCCCGAACGTGAGCGACTGATCGAACACGGTCGTGTCCGCCTGCGGGAACGGCGACGACGACAAGTCGACCTCCGGATCGACCCCGCGATGGTTCGGTCCGTGACGGTCGCGGTAGCCCGGACCCAGATGCTCCGCACCCACGGTCTCGATCACGTCCAACCAGTCGGGCCGGGCGCCTGCGTCGCTGCTGCCGACGAACACCACCCCGCCGTGGGGCTCGATCAGGTGGTCAAGATCGGACAGCACCCGTGTTCTGTCCATCCAGCCGAAGGACCGACCGAGTGTAGCCACCGCGATCGGAGGGAGCCCGAGCAGCGGGAGGTCTGCCGCCCACGCCACCCGCCAGGCGACACGCACCGCCTTCTCGACGGCGGCGATCCGAACGCCTTCGGTGACCATGGCCGACTCGGGATCAACCGCGTGGACGACATTCACGTGCCGAGACAGCGGGATCGCGAGCGTTCCTGGACCACACCCGAGGTCGAGCAGCTGCTGCGTCCCATCGAGCCGGAAGCGGTCACGGATCACCGCGATCACCGCGCTCGGGTACCCGGGCCGGTAGGCGGCGTAGAACGGGGCCGCTGCCGCGAAATTCGTCACGTCACCATTTACAGCGGCCGCCACCTGCGCGGATGCGCCGGCGCCCGGCGTGCCGCCTACGCCACCCAGTAGGAGGGCAGGATTGGCCGTTCTTGACGGTCTGTCGGGACCGCTACGCTGGGCCGATGAAGCCGATCCGCGTCCGATTCGCCCCCTCGCCGACGGGCATGTTCCACGTTGGCGGAGCCCGCTCCGCGCTCTTCAACTGGGTCATCGCTCGACAGAGCGAACAGGGGAAGTTCGTCCTGCGGATCGAGGACACTGACGAGGAGCGCAACCGTCCGGAGTGGGTGGAAGGGATCATCAACGCCCTCGCCGCCATCGGTATCAACGCCGACGATCCGCACTTCGAGGGGCCCTACTTCCAGTCGAAGAACAAGGACGCTCAGCGCAAGGCCGCCCTCCGTCTCTACGACGAGGGGAAGGCGTACTACTGCGACTGCACCCGCGACGAGCTCGTGGCCCGCACCGGCTCGCAGCACCTCGGGTACGACGGCCACTGCCGGGACCGCGGACTTGAATTCTTCGAGGGAAGGGCCCTGCGGTTCCGCACTCCGGACGACGCGGCGACCGTCGTGGACGATCTTGTGCGCGGGCGTACGGAGTTCCCGAACAACGCGATGGAGGACTTCGTCATTGCCCGGGGCAACGGCAGCCCCGTGTTCCTCCTGGCCAACGCTGTGGACGACATCGACCAGGGCATCACCCACGTGGTGCGCGGCGAGGAACACCTGTCGAACACGCCGAAGCAGCAGGTCCTGTGGGAGGCGCTCGGTGCGGAGCCGCCCGTGTGGGCTCACCTCCCGGTCATCGTGAACGAGAAGCGGCAGAAGCTGTCGAAGCGCCGTGACAAGGTGGCGCTGGAGGACTACCTCGGCGAGGGCTACCTCCCTGACGCGCTGGTCAACTACCTGATGCTGCTCGGCTGGGGCCCCTCGGACGGGGTGGAGATCCGGCCCTTCGCCGAGTTCGCGGACCTGTTCCGGCTGGAGGACGTCAACAAGGCCAGCGCCTTCTTCGACGTGAAGAAGCTGTCCGCCTTCAACGGCGACTACATCCGAGCCCTCACCCCGCGGGCCTTCGCAGAGGCGTGCCGGCCGTGGCTGTCCGGCGACGTCGCACCCTGGCAGGCAGAGGAGTACAACGAGGCCACCTGGCAGGCCGTCGCCCCGCACGCACAGACCCGCATCGCCGTGCTGTCGGAGATCACCGCCTACGTGGACTGGCTGTTCCTGCCGGAGCCCCCGCAGGACGAAGCCTCATGGACCAAGGCCATGAAGCCGGGGGCCGAGGCGATGATCGCGGGCGCGAGGAAGGCGTGGGTCGCGCTGGACGAGTGGACCACCGAGCACCTGCGGACCGCCCTGGAAGCCGTCGCGGCCGAGCAGGGCCTGAAGCTGGGCAAGGCGCAGGCGCCGGTGCGGGTCGCTGTCACGGGCCGGACGGTCGGCCTGCCGCTCTTCGAATCGGTGGAGGTCCTGGGACAGGATCGGACCCTGGCTCGCCTGGATGCTGCAGCCGGCCGCCTGGAGAGCCAGGATCGCTAGGGTCAGGTGATCTCGGCGAGCACGTTGCTCCACGCCTCGGCGAAGTAGGCCTGATCGAACTGGGCCAGGGCCTGCCCGCCCACGCGTGAGCACGACAGGCTGGCTCAGACCAGCGCGTCCTCGAACACCGACCGGTTCGCGGCGGTGAACGCGAACTCCCTGCGGCCCCATTCGATCCGCGAGGCCAGTACCTCGGGCTCGGCTGGTGCGGTGTCGGGAGAGGCCATGAGCTCGGCCCAGAACTGCGCGTTATGCGCCTGCCGTTCAAGGATGGCGTCGACCATGGCCGTGTGCGGGGACGAACGGCGCGGCGAGCGTGGTGAGGAACCCCCTGTTCGCCTCGTGGTTGTAGCTCAGGCGTATGGCGTGTCTCGGCAGGCGGTTCAGGTGTTGAAGGACCGCGGCCTGGGCGTTGGGCAGGCCGGCGTTGCTGCCGTTGTGGAAGCCGAACAGGTCGGGGTATCGCTCTGTGTCGGAGGTGACGAAGGCGTCGGTCGTGACGTGCGCGTCGCGGCTGGTGTCGATGCAGGCCGGAGCTGTGTGGGACGGGGTGATGCGGGGGAGAAGGACGGCGGTCGCGGTCCCGGAGGTGGCAAGGGTCAGGCCGAGCCACCGGGTGAGTTGTTCGGGCCAGATGTGTGCTTTGAGCTCCCGCCCGGATTCGGATCTCAGGGGCTTGATCTGTCCGTTGATGAGCGCGTCCGTGACGCGCTGGTGCTGGGTGGGGTGGGGTGGCTCACCGGCCTGTAGGTGATGGCCGGCTGCGGTGGAGAGGGGGAGGGCCTTGAGGAGTCCGAGGCCGATGGCGGCCGCGGAGGGCCATGGCAGGAGCCGGAGCGTGCCGTCGGGGTGGGGCCGGGCGAAGCAGCAGTCGTTGGCGAGCAGTGCGGCACCGTGGGAGGCCAGGGTGAGAGCAGTGGTGGTCTTGCCCGCGCCGGAGTCGCCGAGTGCCAGGAGCGTCCGTCCGCCGGGGAAGGTGGCTGCGGAGGCGTGGAGCAGGACCCATCCCTCGGCGATGAGCTGGGCCCGCATCATCTCGCGGGCGAAGCGGGTGGTCGCGGTGGCCAGCCGTGTCGGCCGGCCGGGGCGGGATGAGGCTGTCAGGTTCTCACGGCTGGTGATCACAAGGTGCTGCTCTACGGCGTTGTAGTGGTAGCCGAGCACCGGGTCGGACAGGGTGTGCGCGGTCACGGTGCCGTCGGGGTGACGGGTGTAGCCGATGCGTTCACGGGCGAAGACGGCGTGCTGGGGATGGGCGAGGGGGGCGGATGCTTGGTGGTCTGCGTCGGTGGCGGTGACCGTCGGTCCCTTGGTGCCGGTTGAGGGGTTTGCGAGCCAGTAGGGGCCGAAGTACTGGGCTGCCCAGTCGGTGACGGAAGAGCTGTCGGAGCGGATGTTGACGGCGCGTCGGCCTGCCGTGAGCGTGAGGGTGTGCGTCATGAGCCGAGCCCTTCCGGTGGTCCGGGCCCTGCCGGGCCGCGTTGGGGGACGCGTGGCTACGCGCTTGTCGGGGACTCGTTCTGTACGTGGTGGCTGCGGGGTGACCTCTCGCGCAGCACGTCGGCCAGTAGGGCGATGCGCCGCAAGGGGGTGAGGTCGGGCAGCGGCGGGGGTGTATCTCCGAACAGGACCGTGGCGGCATGGCGTACGGAGGTGTCCAGCGGGGAGTCGGTGAGGACTTCGTCGTGCAGGAGGATGCCGTCGCGTACGGCGGTGAGGCGGTGGTGGTTGCGTTCCAGCTGCCAGCCGCCGGGCGCGGTGACGGGTTCGAGGTGCAGGGTGAACCGGGTCCGTCCCGCGTGGACGGTGAGGTGCCGGTAGCGGTCGTCGGCGGCACGCAGGCCTTGGCACCAGGGCGGTCGGGGCGCGGGCGCGGTGTCGTCGGCCTGGCCTGGACCGAGGATCGAGGACGTGAGCTCCAGGTGGAGCCCCGTCTCGATACCGGGCTGGGGCAGGTGGGTGCGTTCGGTCAGGGCGGCGACGAACAGGCGCGGGTCGTACGTCGGCTCGGTCGTGGTGGTGGCCGGGTCGGAGGCGAGGTAGTTCCCCCACGCGGGCGCAGGCAGGATGCCGCGTACGACGGCGAGCATGTGGAGCCATTCGTAGCCGAGGACACCGTAGTCGCGGTCGATGAAGCGGCCCGAGGCGCTGTCGGGGCGACGGTCCTTGGTGAAGAGGACCGAGACCTTCTCGATGGGCGCGTCGGGCTCGAGCGAGGTGATGAGATCGGTGAACGCGGGCAGCGTGGTGGAATGTCGGTACTGGTCGTTGACGACGATCCGCGCGGCCGGGTGCTCGGCCAGCAGGCGGGTGAAGGCGTCGATCTCGTGGCCACGGCAGGCCGGCTTCTCCATCAGGACGCGGGCGGCCGGGTTGTGGGCGAGTACCGCGCGCAGTACGGGCAGATGCTCGGCGGTGGGGCAGCAGATCGACCACAGGTCGATGTCCGCGGCTACGGACGGGGACAGTTCGCTGACCTCGTGGGGGAAGGTGCGCACGGCCGCTGGCAGGTCTTGGTGCTTGGGGTCGATGACGGCCGGGGTGGCGCCGAGCTCGGTGAGGATCGCGGTGTGCAGCCGACCGGCCACGCCGTAGCCGACGACTGCGGCCCGCTGAAGGCCGGTCACGGAGGCCGGTTTCGCCAGGCGCGGGGCGGGGACGGCAGCGGGCTGGCGGAGCTGAGGTTTCGGCGCGGCGTACAGGTCGTAGTACGCCTCCCAGAGTCCGGCGTCTGCGATGGTGGTGTCGGCGGGGGCGGTGTGGAGTCCGGGGGGAACGCGACCGGGGTCGGCACACAGCGCTGCGGCGGCGACGAGGGTGCCGGCGCGGTAGGCGTCGTAGCCCTGGTTGGGGATGGAGTCGGCCTCGAAGAGGTTCATGGAGCGGCCGTTGCCCAGCAGGGTGACGGTCCGCCCGTCCGGGAGGTTGAAGCGCATCCCGACGCCCGGGATGTCGGTGGCGCGGGGGCGGTGCGGGCCTTCGGTCAGGGCGGAGAAGTCGCGGGTAGCGAACGGGGCGAGCAGCACGCCGTCGGGCAGGTGGTGAAGGTCGTCTGGGGTGAGGGCGAGTTCGCCGGTGGTGCCGATGATGAGGAACGGCGTGGTGGAGGCCAGCGCGTCGGAGGCGGTGCGGTAGGTGGTGAAGCCGTCCTCGGCGGCGTCGATGAGGGCCGGCAGGTCGGTGTCGACGACGTCGACGCGGCACCCAAGCGCCCGGAGCTGGGCGGCGAGCCGGGATCCGAGCGTGCCGTAGCCGAGTAGCAGGACCTGGCGGCCGATCATCTTGCGGTCCGGCAGCAGGGCGCGCAGGCGGCGTAGGCAGGAGTCGGCGATCTCTCGGTAGCCGAGGCGGGTCTTGACCTGGGAGCGGGCCAGGTTGAGGACGGGGATGGCCAGGGGCCCGGCCGCGGCGATGCGCTTGATGCCGCTGACGGTCAGTTCCAGCGCGGCATCCGCACGGCGTGGGGCGCCGGCCGCGCCGTAGCCGCGGGCGAGCAGCCCTCCGTCGTCGACGACCAGGACCCGGCGGTCCGCCGCGTGGGCGGCGTCGAGAAACGCGTCGACTTCGGCTTGGACCCGGGCGAGGTCGCGCTGGTGCGCGGCCGGATCATTGACGGCGGTGTTGTCCAGGATGTCGCTGCGGTAGCCGCGTGCCAGGAAGGTGGCGTGGACCCGCTCCCTGTTCCAGGTGCGATCCCCCTTGTCCAGGGTGAAGATCCACTGGGCGGGGATTCCGGCCCGCTCCATCGCCAGGACGAAGCTGGTGCTGTGCTCGAGATAGTGGTCGCGAAAGAGCAACGCCCAGCCGTCGAACGCCTGCTGCGGGGTGCTGTAGCGCTCCAGCAGCGGCATGGCGGCCCGGATGCCGTCCAGTTCGGTGTCGGTGTAGGGGAGGGCGCGGGCGGACAGGGCGTCATGGAGTTCGGCGGCGAGCCGGTCGGCGCCGGGGCGGGGGTCGATCAGGATGTCCACGGCGGCCGGAGGCGGGAGCTGAAAGCCCAGCGTGCGCGGTACCTGGGGCGGCAGCGTCTTCCACCGCACCGTCACCAGAATCTGTGAACCGCTGGTGAGGTGGATCGTGCCGGGGCCCGCATGGTCGCACCGAAGCTGATGGCGTGCGGCGACCGTGGCGGCGGAGGCGATCACCGCATCGGAGTCGACCGGTCCGCGCAGGACCGTCCAATCGCCCTCGGCCGCGGGTAAGGCTGTCGTGGCCATCGTGCCCCTCCCTTGGTTTCTGCCGCCGCCCGCCCGGTCGGGAGCCGTCAGCGGCCGCGGGCCACCTGGGCGAGTGCGGTTTCGACGTCGGCCAGGTTCTCGAGCAGCCGCTGGGCGGCTGCGTGCCGCAGCAGCCAGAACTGATCCAGGTCGTCTTGAAGGAGGCCCGGCTTGAGGTAGTGCTGCTTGACCCCGTACAGGCTGGTCATCAGCTGCAGGAGCGCCACGCGAGCGCACGCGATGACGTCGGCCGCCGGCAGGCGGGGGTTGGCGTCCAGGTAGGCCGTCACGAGGTTCACGCCGGCGGCGATCCAGTCGTCGTTCAGGACGACGGTGCGCGGGTCGAAGGCGATGCGGCCCAGTTCGTAGGCGACCAGGAACGGGTCCGGGGGGAGGAAGTCCAGCACGGCTGTCAACGCGTTGCCGTCGAACAGCAGGTTGACCGCGGAGTAGTCGCCGTGCAGGACCTGACAGGTCAGCTGAGGAAGGCCGGCCAGGAGTTCAGGGACGCGGTGCAGCACCGCGCGCCGCTCGGCCAGGGTCCGAAGCGCGGCTTCGTCGAAAGCGTCGCGCTGCGCGCGCTCACCGGCGATGCCCAGCAGCTTGACGGTGGTGGCTTCCAGTTTGTCAATGTCCGGGTGCATCCACTTGTCGAGCTTCGACGACGGCCTGGCCCCGGCCGGGTGATCGGCGAACGCCACATGGATGCGCCCCAGCGCCGCGCCGGCGGCACGCTGCTGGGCCGGGTTCAGCCCGTTGTCGACGACCGCGCCGGACACCCACTCCCACACGGACACCGTGACCCGATCCTGCTGGACGATGCTGCGCCCGTCGGTCGAGCGCCGCACCCTCGCCACCGGCACCTGATGCGTGCCGGCCAGGGCGGCCTGGTCGACCGCCTCCTGCTCGGCCGCCAGGTCCGCGCCGTCCTGGTACTGCTTGACGAACAGCACCTCATCCCCGGCCTGGGCACGGTAGTTGACGGTAACCTGGCCGATCGGCAGCCGCTCAAGGACTACAGCGGGCAAGGCGTAGGCGCCCGCGAGGACCGAGCCGAGATCAGCGTGCGCGTCCGGATCCAACACGACCCCTCCTTGTAACCTGTCGTGACCGGAGGACCACTCTATGGCCTCACCGGAGAGGTGGAACCATATTCGGCCCACCACCGGCAGGCGGACTGGTAGCGCTCCAGACACACCTGGGCCGTGCGGGGGTGACCGGTCCACTCCACGGCGAGCTCGATGCCCTGCCCGCCCGCGATCCGTTGCGCGGCCCGCGCCGCGACCATCCTGTGGTCGGCCTTGTGAAGGCCCGAGCCGTCGTCGGACAGATGCAGAACTCGGGCGAACCCGAGAGCCCGCTGCAGCGCATCCTCCGCGTCCTGGCCTGCGGACGGTAGGGCAGCGGCGAGCTGCGCGGTGTCGGCCAGCAGCCGCAGGCGGGGCCATCGCTTCAGCAGTACCTCCAGAGCGTCCAGCGCGGCGGGCTCTAGCCAGAGGGGGTGGTGGAGTTCGACCAGCAGCGGGAGCGCGACGTCCGGCAGCTCGCCGCCGTGCATGGCCTGAAACAACCCGCCTTGCGGGACGGTGCGGCCCAGCAGCCGCACCCACCCGGCTCCCAGCACCGCGGCGGCGGCAGCGAGCCGCTCCAGCTCCGCCCGGGCGCGGGCGCGGTCCGTCTCGTCAGCGGCGAACAGGTCGGCCAGGTCCAGATCCGCCGTCACCCCGGTGACCGGCGTGAACTGCCGTGCATACCGGCGCCAGGACTCCAGAGTCGCCCGCTTCTGCCGGGCCAGGTCGTATCCGCGCGGCCCGCCCCGCAGATGCACGAACGGAATCGCCTGGGCCGCCGTCCACTCCAGCAGCTCCGGCACGCCGAGGCCGCGTACACCGATGCTGTAGAGGCCGACGCCAATCGCTGTCACGAGGTCCTCCAGTCCAGCAGCAGGACGGGCTCGACCGGGCGGCCGGGTGCGTCCAGCAGGGCGAACAGTTCTGGCGCGTGCTCTCCCGGTACCGTTCGGCACCAGAGGCCGGCCAGGGCCGGGTCGAGATACTCGGCGAGCCAGGCCGCCACGGTGGTGTAGGCCGCCTGGTAGGCGCCGGGGGCCCCAGGCGCCAGCTCGTGCATGCCCACCACCGTCCAACCGCCCCGGTGCACCTCCAGCGCCCCGAGCGCGTTACCGGCCCCAGGTGTGCCCAGCAATCCGAGGACTCCGCCGGGCGCGGTCAGGGCGGCCGCGCGCCGGGCATCGCCGGTCGCATCGATGACCAGATGCCCCCGCCCAGCCGTGTCCGGCCGCTCACACGTGACCCCGGGGGCCTGGCCAATGGGCGCCCGGCTGCGCGAGGTCACCACCCGGATCTTGGCGGCCCCGCGACGGCGCAGTTCCAGTACGCAGCCCAAAGCAACCGGCCCGGAGCCGACGACGAGGGCGCCGTCCACGTCGACGACAGGCACGCGGTCCAGGCCCAGGCACGCCATCTGCTGAAACCGGGCCAGCGCGGCAAGGCGCGGCGGCACACCCGCGGGGGCCGTAACGGCACCCGGGTACGCCGGGTCGAAGGCGGCTCCGTGTGGCACCGGGGCCAGCAGCCATCCCGCAGCCTCGTCCGTACGCCCGAGCGTCATGTATCCGGCCTCGCGGTCCGCGCCGGCCAGATGCCGACGCTCGGTTCCCGGGCTGAGGACGCTGAACTGCCCCCTCACCATGCCCGACCCGGGTCCTACCGCCGGCAACAGCTCCGCTCGGCCGCGTCCTACACGCACCCGGGCCCCGGCGTACCCGCGCACCCCCTCCTGCCACATCATGAGGAACCCTCCGCGACCGGTCTGAGCATTCCGATGTGGGCGAGGCGCTCGATCCGGTCCGCGATCGGTGCAGGTGCCCCCCACGCCGCGTGGAGGGGGATCTTGCAGGCCAGGTCCCGTACCAGGGACAGCCGCCGGGTGGCGGCCGCGTCGTCCTCCAGGAGGCGCAGCACCACCGGGGTGTCGTCGAGCAGACGCTCCAGCAGATGGCCGCTGGCCCGCCACCACACGGTGGCAGCCGTGTGACCGTCCAGCGCCTCGACCGCGCCTCCACCGGCCGCCGGATCACCGTCGACGTCGACCAGCACCGCCGCAACGACCAGTCCCGGCTCCGACGGCGGTTCCCACAGCCCGGGCAGGCAGCTCAGGTCCACGCGGTCCTCGTCGGCCACCCGCGGCACAAGGTCAGGGAACCAACGCCGCGTCGGACCGGGGCGGGCAAGGAACGCCGCCGTGCCGCCCACGACGCGAGGCGACAGGCCGTCTGCCGAGCAGTCCATGAGCGTGACGTCCCCGGCCATCGCCCGCCAGCCGCGCTGGAACAGTGCCAGGGCGACCAGCGTCTTGCCCGCTCCATGCCCACCGAGCAGCACCACCACCCGGCCGCCGGCCGGGTCCCGAAGAGCAACGGCGTGGAGGCACAGCGTTCCATGGGCGAGGTGCAGCAGATGCAGCTGGGCGTTCAACAGCCGGCGCACATCGCCGACCCGCGCCCCTCGGGGCAGCCGTACTGCGGTCGTCGACGTATCCGAGCCGGGCCCCAGGCCGTCACGGGGCACACCGGGCAAGTGCCGCGCGATCTCGTCCCACCGGGAGACGAACTCCGAACCCGCTCTCACCTCAAGCACCCGTCCGGCGCTCACCACCTCGTACACCCGCTCCACGAAGGTGTTCACCGGCATCGGCCGACCCCGGGGACAACGCCTTCCAGAGCCCGCCACACCGGCGCCGTCGGCAGTTGCTCCACCGCTACCCGCAGCACGGCGGCGGGGACTCCGGAGAACAACCCCTCCACAGGCCCCATCCCGGCCGACTGGTCCGCCAGCCGCGCTCCCCCCATCACGCCCAGCGGGTCACTCACGTACACCATCTGCTCCGTGATGTCCGCCGCCCCGACCACCGCCAGCTCCAGCACACCGTCCCCCGCCTCGCGCACCCGAACGCCCTCCCCGGCCGCGCCGGAACCGTCGACAACCACCACTGCACCGAGCCGGACGGGCGGCGAGTACGAGATCCCAAGGGCAGCGCGGTGCTCGATCGGAGTGAACAAAATCCGTTCACGCACCACCCCGGCCACCACCGAACGGTCACGCCGCCCGCCGGTGGCACTCCCTACCAGCGACGCAGGCACAGCGACACGGGTCGGCCAGCCCACCACCACGCCGCCCGGACCGATCAGAACCAGATCGTCGGCCAGGAACCGGCCACCCAGCTCCCGCACCGCACGGTGGGCGAGCGTGGACTTCCCCCCACACCGCCCGGCCAGGAACACTAGCGCTTTCCCCTCCACTTCAACCGCCGAAGCGTGGAGCATCCGCCACCCTGACGCCAGCAGCCGGGAGGCGAAGAAGACCCGGGCCAGCCAGTCCGCCCACCGCAGCTCCACCGTGTCACCAGGCGACACGACCAACCGAGTCACACCCGCGACAGCATCGACCTCCATCACGGCTGGCGGCGCCCCGGGCCGATAGCACGCCACCAGCCTCATCACGCCCTCCGCCATCCCGACCACCGCCAAGCGGCGACCTCCGTACGGAAGCTCCAGAACCAGCCCTCCGGCACCAGACGCATGCTCGACCCCCCGCGGCAGCACACCCCACTCGACCTCGAGCCTCCACTGCGCACCCACGCCCGACGCCTCCACGGAACACGCCGGAACCAGCATCCCCACGACGGACCCGAGAACACTGTTCGACGGTGCCACCACCTGTAACCGCCACCCCTCAAGTACCAAAGCGCTCCGTCTCTTCGGTGATGAGAGACCGCCAGCAGGGCCCGTGGCACCAAGTGCAGCGTCAACGACCATCAATGAGCCCCCTTCTCGGGCACGAAAGGACCCGAACGCAACCCCGCCCCGACTCAGGGCGAACACGTGGGTACACCAGGTCACCAACTGACGAACGTACGCCATGGGGCAGGCCAGTCGGCAGGTATGGTGCTGGAGTGACTGGCTCCCACCTGCAGAAACGGCACAGCGGCGATCACACCGTGATACGCGCCCGGCTTCGGAGAATCGCGCTGCTGCCCGCTGCGGTCGGATTGGTGCTCCTCGGGATCGCGGCGGTTCTCGCCATGATCATGGAGCCCTCGTTCATCTACGGGGTCGTCGTCAGCGGGACCGTCATCGCCGCGATCGCGCTCACAAGCCTGGGACTGCGGCTGATCCGGCGCGCCTGCACCACGGTCTGCCGCCGGCTTTCTCCCATCCGGCTCTTCTTCGAGTACCCCGAGGCCGTCAAGCACGCAGAGATGCGACGCGACCTCGACGCCCTGGAGGAGGCGCTGCGGTTCGGCCTCTTCGGTGGGCTCGTTGCTCTCATGCCCGCCCAGCAGGCCGTTCGGCTCGTCACCCAGCTCCGTGACGCTGCGGCGAGCGGCGTGCCGCAGCTGTCCGAGAGTCTGGACCAGGAACTGTCCTCCCTCAGGGCCGACTGCGAGCGCTGGCTCGACACCCTCGCCTGAACGCGGGCAACGCGGAGCTGCGCGGGCGCGGACGCGCCCGCGTCCTTCTCCGCCAGTCCGGATCAGCGCTTCCTCTTCGGCCGGCGCTTGGGCTGGACCCGCTTTCCGACCGGCCGGACCGTGGGCTTCGGCCTCCTGGTCTGCGTGGCCGCGGCAGCCTGCAAGATGGTGAGGAGCTTGGTCTTCAGCTCTTCGCGCTGCTCGGGGGTGGTCGCGTCCGCCGGTGTCTCCAGCAGGTGGGTCTTGAGGACGGCGAGCATGTCCCACTCCCACGGGCCGCGCTGCCGCGGGCCGGGGATGAGGCGGGCGTAGTCCTCGTCGTACAGGTCGGCGAGCAGCGCGAGGGCGTCGTCGTCGCTGATCTTGTTGACCTGTTCGCGCTCCGGGGCGCCGGTGGCCATGCTCTCCGCCTGGCGTGCCTGTTGCAGCAGCATCAGCCGGATGTTCTCCAGCGTCGCCATGCGCCCGCCGGCCCCGCCGCACAGCCACGCGCCTGCTGCCGCTGCGATGACGAAGTCCACGGGGCCGCCGCCCTCGCCGCCGGAGAGGTCCATCGGCTCCCTGCCCGGGGGGAACTCGGTCAGCCTGGCCAGTGCCTGCGCGCGGTACTCCTCGGGCGTGAGGCGCTCGACGATGCCGCGAGCGCCTTCCGCCACCGCCTCGTTGGGCAGGGGACCGCGCTCCTCGATGGCGGTGAAGCAGTCGTTGACGATCCGCAGAACTTCCTTGATCGGGAACTCGTAGCGGGCCATCGGGTACGGGGCCCTGCCGGGATCGTCGTCCCAGGTGCCGATTCGCTCGACCAGGGCGGCGAAGGTGTCCGGCTCTTCGTCGATCAGCGCGATGATGGCGCGCATGGCCATGCCGCTCATGCGGCCCATCCGCTCAACGATCGGTCGAGGAAGCTGGCCCATCACGTCGCTCATATTCACGTTTCCCGCCCCCTGTTGGCGTCGGCTGGCTCACACCGACGCTATCAGTGGCCGACCGGGTACATCCCGTGGATGACGGGACTGGTGATCTTGGCTACCGCATCAGCGGCTGTACGGCTTGGAGGATGACGGCCAGCGTCGCCCAGTCCACGGCATGGGGGCCGTCCGGGCGCAGGATGCCGGCGAGACGGGCGACTTCCACGTAGGTGTGCTCGCTCTCCTCAGCGTTGCCGTGGCGGATCGTGTCGGCCCGCAGCTGCTCGAGCTCGCCCGCGCTGAGTTCGACGGCGTACACGGTCTGGGTGTGGGCGGACAGGGTGCCAGCCGCCTGGCGGGTGCCGACGAGGTGGAGCCGCGCCGGGGAAAGGGGCAGGCCGGTCTCCTCGGTGAACTCGGCAGCAGCCACCAGCCTGGGGTCACCGGGCTTGGCGCTGGATCCTCCGGGGACTTCGCGGATGTAGGCATCCGGGGTGCGGGCGGGGGAGCGGAACTCGCGGACGAGCACGACCTCGGTGTCCTGCCAGCGGGGCGCGGGCCGGTAGGCGACGACACTGGTGAGGTCCGGCCGTCCCAGGACAACTTCGTTGTCCTTCACGCGATCCTCGGCCGCGACGTGGATGCGGGCGGCGTACGCCCACAGCAGGACGTGGGAGCGGTCGGGGCCGACGCGGAAGGTCCAAGAGGTCCGGCCGCCGAGCAGAGTGTTGCCGGCGTCCTCCTGGGCGGCGAGCCAGGCCCGGAAGGAGCGGGTTCGCCACAGCAGGAGTGGAACATCGCGCTGTCCGGCGGCGCGAGGGGCGCCGGGGCCGATGCGGGCCAGGGCGAGGGCGACGGCCCGGTGCAGGGTCTCGGCGGTGGGGACCTTGAGATCGTCGGCGAGTAGACGGAGGCGCCGGGCGTCGGCCGTGCTGTCGGGGCAGCCGAGGACGGAGCGGCCGTCGTCCAGGTCATCACCCGGCCAGGCTTCGGCCGCGGGGCCGGGATGGGGGTGCCAGTGGATGATCTCGTCGGCGCGGTCGCGCTGGGTCCGTTCCCAGGCGAGTCGGCGTGCGGTGTCCGGGTGGGAGGCGTCACCGCGGGGGTGGGGAAGCAGCACCACGAGTGTGCCGGGCTGTCGCCACTGGAGCACCGCCTCGCGGAGGACGTTCCGGCAGGACTCCGGATCGAGTGGGGCGCTGGCCAGGTAGAGGCTCGCGGTGTAGATCTGGGGAGGCTCCTCCCCGGTGTAGACGGGTTGCACGTCGCTGGGGGCGCTCACGGGCTCTCGGTGCTTCCTTCCAGGGCTCGGGAGCGGCCCGCGAGGGGGACCGGCGGGGCGACGCGCTCCCAGGTGATGGTCTTGTTCACCGGGTCGGTGGTGAGGGGTACCCAGTCGTCGCTGGGGACGATGGCGCCGTGGTCGTAGCCGAGCTCGCTGCCGGCCTGCCGGGCCGGTGCGGTGTCGCACCGGCCTCGTATGTCATCGAACGTGTCGAATACGAGTCGCGGGCCCATGGCCGTGCTTCCTTGGGGCAGGTATGGGGCTACTTGTCGTCGAGGTCTTCACCGAAGGTGACGTCGAGCTCGACGGCGAGGGCCTCCGCCAGCTGGAGCGTCTGGGCGCGGTCGATGACGACCTGCTTGAGCGAGGCGAGGCCGCAGAGCTGGGAGAGGTCATTGCCCCGGAGGTCCAGGCCGCAGTACTTCCCGCCGTCGAACTCGGTCAGGCGCAGATCGCAGTCGTTGATCAGGGCGGCGGCGAGGTCAGCGGCGGCGAAGGTGGCTTCGCGCAGCGAGCACTTGGCCAAGATCACGGGGCCAATGGCCCGGACGCGGGTGAGGGTGCTGTAGTCGATCTTGCAGTTTTCGAACAGGACGTTGTCGAGCGTGACGTCTTCGAGTGCGGCGCCCATGAGCTTGCAGTCGCGGAAGACAGTCCGGGTGATCTTGCTGTCGGTCCACTGCAGGGAGGCCAGGTCGCAGCCGGTGAACTCCACGGAGTCGACGCGGAGCTTCTCCAGCCGGGCGCGCTGGGCCTTGAGGCCGGTGATCCGCCCGTCCATCAGGTGGGTGTCGGCCAGGTTGAGGTCCCGCAGGTCGGCGTCGGCGTAGTGGAACTCCGCCACCCGGCCACGGCCGCCCTCCAGCGAGGTGACGCTGGAGAGGTAGAGGCCCGGCTCGTTCAGGGCAGGGAGCGTGACGCTCGTACGGCGGATCGTGCGGGTGTCCATCAACAGCCTTTCAGCACAGCGGCTCGGTCGTCCCCGCTGCTGGCACGCCCAGGGGCGTGCCAGCAGCGGGGACGACTCACTTCCTCTTGTTCCAGTTGTCCCAGGTCGGGCGGTTGTCGAAGGAAGCCGGGTTCTTCGCCCAGTTGTCCCACGTGGGCCGGTTGTCCCACGCTCCTTCAACGATCACCGGGGGGCGGGGCGTCGTGCGTGGCTATCAACTCCATCACGACGGGGGTGCCGGATGTGGCGAGTCGGTCCAGGATCTTCATACAACAGCCTCCTTGGTTGCGAGCGTGGACAGGGCCGTGACCAGGGCCTGCCGGGAGACCCGGCAGGCCCTGGTCACGGTGGTCCAACTCGGCCACAAGCGGCGCGCGTTCAGGGGCGAGAGGCTACGGTGCATGGTCATGAAGCCGTTCGTGTTCCAGCATGCCCAGGACGTGTGGCCAGAGGGCGAGACCCTGCTCCACGTGTATCTCACCCCACACGATCAGGACCGCGAGCTGGCGGCGCTTGTCGCCCGGGGACGGGCGGTCTTGCGGGAGTTTCCGATCACCTGCGTGGAGGACCGCTGGCTTCACATCACCGTCGACCAGATCACCGACCGCGTGGGAGCAGAGATCACACTGGCCGAACGCGACGCCCTCGTAGCGGAGCTGGGCAAGCGCCTCGCGGACGTCGAGCCGTTCGACATCATGATCGGATCGCTTGAGTCGTACGCGACCGGAGTGATCGCCGACGTCCATCCCGACGAGCCCCTCAACGACCTCCACACCACCGTCCGCGCCGCGATCCAGACGATGCGCGGGCCCAACGCGACGGGCTATCCCGCCAAGGTCCCGCACCTCACGCTCGGATACGCGGCCGAGGAATGCGACTCCGACCACGTGCAGAGGAAGCTGCGCAACGGAGTTCGCCCGGGACACGCCCCGATGCGGGTGGACGCCGTTCACCTCGTGGACGTCACCGCGGACGCGCAGGCCAAGACGATCACGTGGGACCACGTCGCGACGATCCCGCTCAGCGGCGGCAGCTGAGGATCGCCGCTCAGTCCGCCGGGCGTGAGGGTACCGGTCGGCCGGCGACGTCGGCCGCGTATGCCGCCCAGTCCCCGCCGCTGGCCTGCCGCCACTGCACGGCTACCGCGCCGTGGATGCCCAGCATGCGCGCCAGGATCGCCGCCGGAACCTGAGCGACCAGTGTGAACAGGGCGGTGGATCCCGTGCCCAGCCTCGGCACCTCGCGGGATGACGGAAACGGCCGCTGGTACCGCACCGGACGGGCTGGCAGAGTGGCCACGGCGATCACCAGGCAACGACCGGGAGGGGGCCGCGGATGCGGTGGAACGTGAAGCGGCGCAGCACGAGGGCGCTCGAGGAGCAGATCCGTAGCGCTGTGTGGCAGGCCCAGCTGGTACTCGCCACCCGCAGCCCCGCCCGGCCCACCGCCGCCGAGCCGGACAGCGTCGTCGGCGCGACCGTCGAGCACAGCGTCCACATCGAGGCCGCGCTCACCACGCTGCTCAACGTCCTCGGCCCGACCCACCAGCTGACCTTCCCGGCCTTCGAGGCGAA
Organism: Streptomyces sp. NBC_01216; assembly: GCF_035994945.1. NCBI lineage: Bacteria > Bacillati > Actinomycetota > Actinomycetes > Kitasatosporales > Streptomycetaceae > Streptomyces > Streptomyces sp. NBC_01216. The sequence goes on along the minus strand of NZ_CP108678.1, from coordinate 181,190 downwards.
CCGCGCCTGCGCCGAGGTGTCCCTGCTCCACGAGAGCTGGGCCGCCCATTGCGCCGAGACGGCGCGGCCGGGCGCCGACGACGCCGTCCTCGCCCTGGACCGCGAGTTCCCCGACCCGGACCGCGTACGGGCCTGGACGCGCTACGAGACGGCCCGTCAGCGCTCCGCCGCGCTCACCGAGCGGCTGGCCGCCCTGGAACCGCAGCTGGCTGCGGTCACCGGACACGACCTCTATGCTCGCCGTCTGCCCGCCACGGCCTGACCGCCATCACGCCGGCCCATCGGAAACGGTCGGCACCGGGCGCCGGCTCTCTTGCAGGACCAGGCGGCGCAGTTCCGCGGCAGCGAACTCGACGGCGAGCAGCTCCCAGTACCCGCCGCTGCGCCCCGAATCCGTACGCCGAAGGAGGACGCTGAGGCTCACCGGGATCTGCCCGGACACCACCGCGGCCCCGTCCTGCTCCGCCCGGTCGGCATCCGGCTGGTGGACGGAACTTCGCGCTCGCTCGTGGGCGACGCTCACTCGCGCGTTCCGCAGCAGGGTCTCGATCGACTCGTAGGCGGTGGCCACGGCCTCGCGGTCGTGCTGGGCGTGGTGCAGGAGCAGCCGCAGGTCGAAGATCACCTGGCGGGTCACGTCGTTGACCGTGACGCTGGGGTCCTGGACGAACTCGTCCGAGGACGGCTCCCCTTCCGCGTCGCCGGCGTGCTCGGCCCAGGCCACCAGCTGGTACCACCGCCAGTGCTTCTGCTCGTTGGGCTCCACGCCGTGGGGAGCGGGCAGGCCCGGGAACCGAGGCCCGGCATGGGGGTTGACCCAGCCACACCGGCATCCGGCCGTCAGGGCGCCGGTGCCGTCCGACCACACCGCGCGGGCGGCGGCGTCGCCGTCGAGGACTTCCGCCGTGCCGTCGGCGGCCGTGCGGTGGATCCTCAGCTCGTGCGTCTCACCGGTGGCCGCCGGCTTCCCGGCCGGGGCGTCGGCCGGCGGGGGGTCGTTTCGGTTCTTGGCCTGGAGCAGGAGGCTGTGCGCCTCGGTGACTCGGATGCCGCGTGCCTTGGCAATGCGGCGTGCCTTGGCCTTGCGGTCGTTGCTTCCGCGCTTGGTCATGACCGACTCCCAGCGGGCGGGGTGCCCACGCCGTCCCGCCCTGAAGTCCGTGTCTGGTCAGAGCGAAGCATCATGGGCCCTCGCCGGACACCGGTCCGGGTGCCGGACCGTATCCGGCGAGCCTTCGACCCTGTCCGGGCGGTGCGGCGTGGGCGCGGCGCCGGGCGGTCTCGGCGCGTGCATGTCCTGCGCCGCGCCCAACGTAGCGCACAGCCGTACGACCGGGAGGCCGGTCGGGCTCACTCCCTGGCGGTGCAGCGCGCGATCAGGTCCGGCAGGTCGTCCTCGCTCAGGGCGAGGTGGTGGGCGGGTTCGGGATCGTGGAGGTGCCGGGTGACGACGACCTCGTACAGGTCGACGCGCTGGTCGTCCGCGTAGTGCTCGGTCAGCTGGTACCAGTGGTGCAGGACCTGCCAGCTGACCCGGCCGGGGGCGGGCCGGGCCTGTCGGTCCAGCTCCAGGTGATGGTCCGCGTACGCGGCGGCGATCTTCGCTCGGAGGGGCTCGGGCACGATGCCGGGGTCGGCCGCCCGGGCGAGGATGTCCGCGAGGTCCTCGGCGCTGTTCTTCGCCGGAGGGAGTGGGTCATGCAGATCCGGGGGAGGCGCGTCCTTGAGGCAGCCAGCGGGGCGGCGCGGCCAGTTACGGTCCGAGGAGCCCGTCACGGCGTCGGCGTCGGCGCGGATGGTGCCCTCCACGTCGTCGAGGTCGAGCACGAAGCCGGCCGGGCCCTGGACGGTCTCGGTGGCGTCGTCGAAGTGCCAGCCGGTTTCGACGACGTACCCGCGGCGGCCGGCGTGCGCCCCAGCGATAACCGCGACGCGGTCATGGCGGTGGTGACCGTAGGCGTCGGCGGTGATCGCCCGCTGCACGACGTCCGCCGCCCAGTCCGTGCAGACCTCAAGCGCGGGGTCGGGCAGGCCCCGCCCGATCCCTCGCGTCATACCGCCCCACCGGAGCTCCGGGGCCTGCGGCAGCTTCGCCAGGTCCGACGGCACGGTCGCCGCCGGGACGGCTTGCCGCTTCTCCGCGACGGGAATCCTGGGGGCGTGGGGGTTCCAGGTCCGGGTCAGCCACATCCAGCAGTCGGCCACCGGATCACCGGGAGCCGCGGTGCGGGCCAGATCGTGCCCGGCACCGGGCAGTACGGAGGTCGCCAGCTCGGTCACCCGCTGGTCGTCGCGCAGCTGCCACAGCACCTGCTGCCAGCGGACGGCGTCGACGGGGTGTCCATCGCGCTGGTGCAGGGCGTAGAGCGTGATGGCGAGAATGCCACGGATCGCGACATCGTCCCAGCAGTTCTCGTCCATGCCGCCGATGCTGTGCGCGGCGGTCACGTCGGCGGCCCGCCGGACGGCGGCGTCCCACGTATCGGGGGCCGGTGCGCGAGGGGGCATGGGCTGGCTCCTGACGGTCGGTCGGTACGTGATCCTAGAAGATGAACTCCCCGAACTTGCCAGCGCGTTCGGCTAGACCGGGGCGGGCTGCTTTCGGGTGGACGCCGATGTCCGGCGTCCCAGGCGTCCGCGGCGGCACGGGCGTCCACCGGGCGTGTCAGAGGTGAACGCGGTAGAAGGACCGCTCGCCAAGGAGAAGATCCAAGCCGACGATCAGGGCGGGTTCCCGCTGCTCGTCGAACATGCCGGTGGGCCCGTCGGCCTTCAGGTGCTGCCAGAGCCTGGCGACCGGGTCGTCGGCGGCATCGAGGTCGTGGCCCAGTGCCCGGAGGCCTTCGGCCCACCGGTGCGTGATCGGTGCGGGATCCCGGTCCGCTTCTTGCCCTTCGCCCGGCCGCATCAGACCGCGTACGTCGTCCGATGTGACCTGGTCGACGCCGCATCCGGCTTCGCCCGCCAGGAGGTACTGGGCGAGGGTCACGCTGGCGCAGCCGTCAACGATCTTGCCGTCGCCGACCCGGTTGCGGGCGAAGTAGCGCTGGGCCATCTCCAGGGTGCGCACCCAGGCGTCCTGCCACAGCTGCGGGCCGCCTTCGGCCTGCCAGGTCCGCAGACGGTCCACGACCGGCGCCCGGGTCGGGGCCCACCGGTCGCTCTCCTCTTTCAGATCGGACAGCAAGTCGCGTACGGCTTCGGCGAGGTGCTGGCCATCTGGACTGTCGCGGACGACGGGGGCGGACAGAGCCTCCAGGATCTGCAGGAGCAGCAGGGTGAGGGTGCCTCCCTCGTGTCGCTTGGGCAGGCGGGGCTTGAGCGCGTCGGTCAGGGTCGTCACGAGGTCATCGCTGTCCTGGTCGACCGTCCTGGCCATCGTCACGGCTTCCTCGTCCGGGCCGCGGTACCAGCTGCTCTCCCGATTCCTCCGCTCGCGCTCCCGGTACTCCGCCAGGGGCGCGAGCAGTCGGCGGGCCGCGTAGGCAGGATCCGCCTCGCACAAGATCAGCCGCTTCAGCAGACGCCGGCCCAGGTCGTCAGGGCCGGCGTCGAGCGGCGACATCGTGGTCACACCGCAGCGGCAGTGCAGCGTCAGTGGATCGCCCCAGGAGCCTTCGGCGAGAAACGGGCCGTGGCTGCCGCAGGACGGGCAGCACAAGGGTTCCAGGCCGACTTCGTGGCGGTAGTTCGGCTCGCTGATCGAGGAGTCCTCGGAAATCGCCTCGTTCCAGTGCGCGGCGTCCGCGTCCCACCGCTTCAGCACGATCCGGTCGACGTTGATCTGCCACACGTGGCGGGCGTCGTGGCCAGCGGGCGCGTCTTCGGCCGGCTCGTCCTCGTGGAAGCCGATCCAGGGCAGGGCGACCCGCATGCCCTCCTCCGGCGTCGGTGTGGCGACCTGCGGGCCCGCGTCCTGGCCCAGGGCGGGCCCGCGGTGCGCCAGGGTGCAGGCGTGGCCACTCTCACGCAGACCGTGCGGGCAGTCCTTCACGTGCACGGCGATCGCGGAGCGAAGGTAGCGGCACAGTTCGACGAGGAACTCCGGGTTGCCGCGGGCGTAGCGCTTGATCGGCACGGTGACTGTGTCGGTGTGGGGCGGTGCGACGAACGCGGCCAGCACGGCTCCGGCCTGCTCTGGGCTCTCCAGCGTGGGCAGGACGCGGGTGAATACCAGCGGCCTCAAGTCCTCGACGACCACCTGGTCCTGACGGGCCTGGTGGTGCAGGAGCGCGCCCAGCAGCAGCGCCAGCGCGTTCGTGCCGTCGCCCGGCAGCCCTGCCTCCCGATGGCCGAAGGCGTGCTTCTTCCACGCCTCGGTGAACTCCCGGCGGGCCAGGGGCGCCTTGGAGAACCACCACTCGACCAGCATGGCGGCGACCGCGCAGCACATCTCGGCCAGGGTCTCGCTGTCATCGAGTCCGAACGAGTTCGCGACCGTCAGCTGCCCCACAAGCATCTCGATGGCGGTGCCGGCCGCCGCGCGCCGCTCGGCACTCGTCATCTGCTCGCACACCACGGTCACCGGCTCGGCGGCGGTCACAGCGCGCACCAGACGCTTGAACTCCGGTACGGCCGGGCCGGACGGATCACCGTCGTCGGTCATATATCCGGGGAGCTCGCCACCGTTCGTGCGGATCGCGGTCAGCCGGGTCACCTCCACCAGGCGCGCCACACACGCCGGGTCGGCCGCGACCTCCTCCAGCAGCCGCTGCACACACTCCGTGCAGCCGCCCACCGCTGCTCCCGTCAACGCCGCGAGCAGCGGCTCGTTGACCGCCCGCCCCTCGGTGTCCACCGGGCCCCCGGGGAGTTCCACCGGCCCGTGCTCGTGTGCCCCCATTGCCGACCCCGTCTCCCTCTTCGCGCTACGTGTCCTCGACGTCACCCTAGTGCCGTGGTCCGCCGCCCTACGCAGAGGCGAGGACGGTCGCCAGCCGGGCGGCCTGCGAAGTTGGCGTGAACCAGGCGGCGCGGCCACGCGGCTCCATTAGAGTCCATGAAGCCAACCGCCTTGAGATGTGGGGATCGATGCCGGATTCATCCAGCCAGACCGTCGGATCGAGGACGCGGATCAACATCGCCGGCCTGGAGCGAGCCGACGCGCTGGCCGTGCTGCACAATCACACGAAGCCTTTCGGAGCAGCAGGTCAGCTGGCGCCCTTTGCGCTGGAAACCGTCACCCCTGCCGACGCCCAGGTGTTCATCGACGCCGCGAAGACGCGGAGCATCCGCGAGGCCCCGACCCGCGACACCCTGTACATCGAGCTCGACGGCACCCTGACCATCGACTACCTGTGGGGGCACTCGCTCAAGCTGGTTTTCGACGACGACGCGGTCGACATCACCGGCTACGACGCCGACAACGGGGCAGGGCTCGCCGCGCGCGCCATCGAGCACCTGCGCGCCACCGGATCGGCCACGCCAGCGACGGCCTGAGCCGACCGAGGCGCTATGCCAGGGGACTCGGTGACTCGGCGACCGGAGCGTCAGGCCGTGGCCCTCCAGAGGGCGTACTGCTCATGCGCATAGGAACGAGAAGCCCAAGCGTCGGGCACGCTGCTCAGTGCCGCGCTCGCTGCGGTGTGGTCCTGATCGTGCCGGAGTAGCGCCTCGGCGAGTGCCTGAGCCTGCTCTGGCCGTTCCGTGGGCTGGTCGTCCGGCCCCAGGCCAGCAGCCACCGGTCGGCGAATGCCGCGGTCTGCGAGACTGCACAGCGCAGGTCGGCGGCGTGACGCGCCAGAACCCGAGCCGGGAGAGGGAGTGTTCATCGTGCCGGAGATACCCGGGCCCGAGAAGGCGGAGTTGCGGATCCCGAAGGCCGCCTTGGAGGCGCTGGCCGCAGCCGTGGAGGTCCGCACCGTCGCCACGGTGAAGGACACCGACGGCCTCGACTGGTACTACCCCGTCGGGACCCGGGAGGAGGACCACGTCGAGTTCGCCCTGCTGCCCGGCGGCGAGGAGATCTCCCTGCGCATGTCCTCGCATCGCGAGCAGACGCTCGTCATCACGATCGAGCAGTGGTACGAGCTGGTCGGCCACATCACCACACCGTGGACGGACCGCTGACCGGCCGCCCGGCCCCGGTGGATCCGCCGGCTTAGCGGCCTCACCGCGCTGCCGAGCCCAGACCTGGACGCGGCAGCGCGGTGGCGAGCCCCCTGGCCTTCCGCGCCGGGCGTGGGACCGACTACACCACTCGCCTTTCACGAGGAGCTGGAGTCGAGGGCCTCGGCCACGCGTTCCGTGCCGTCGACGACCGAGCCGGATCGGCCGCCGACGGCAGGTGAGACCGCCAACCTCTCCCTTTCGCCTGCCCCCCGGTCGACGCGATCGCGGTCGGGACGGACAACGTCGACCACCTGCACGAGCTGGTTGGCGCCCTGTCGTACGAGGTTGATGACCAGATGGTCCGGCAGCTCCTCCAAGCCCGTCGTCAGCGCGTCTGAAGTTCCTTCACCACTCGCTCCGCCGTCTCCCGGGCGGCCTCCAGCCGGAAGTCGTCAGGGTCGGCGTAGGGACCGAGGATCTTCGCCGCGACGAACAGCGTCATCAGCTTGCCGTCCCGGCTCTCCAGATCGTCACGCCGCTCGCTGCGGACTCGGTCAGCGAGGGCGGGGACGGCGAGAGAGGCACCCCACAGGCTCGCCGCGTCCAGGCCGCGGGGGGCCATGCCCCAGTCCTCCCAGTCGAACATGCAGAATGCCGGCGCTGTCGTATTCGCCCAGTTGAAATCGGCGTGTGCCGGACGCCATTCGCCCAGGGCCGCGTCGACGCCGGGGAAGACGCCGTGGATCGTCTCCGTGACGAGTTCCGGCGTGATGGTCTCGGTGTCCGGAGTCGCGATCCGGTTGGTGCGCTGCGCACCGAGGGCATCCAGGGAGGCGTTCATCGCGGCCCACCACTCCTCGGGCAGCTGCGGGTCCTTCGCCACCACGGCACTGCCCACCGGCGCCGCCGGCAGCAGCTCCGTCTCGTCCGCCCGCCACATCACCGGCTCCGTCTCGTCCCGCCACACCACGCCGGCGAACCAGGGAGGCTTCGCGATCCCGGACAGGGCCTCCGCGGACGAGGTACCGTCCCCGCCCTGGACCCCGATCCGGTCGAGCCCTCGCCGCTCGACACGCACCCACGTACCGCGGTCCGTACGCGCTCCCACCGACCGGCGCTTACGCACCACAGTGTCGTGAGTAGGTGTTGTCGTACCGAACCTGAGACCGGTGTTTTCGCTGGTCAGGCATAGGTTCGGTGCTCCCGTGGGAGTGGTGGCCTGTCGTGTCATCGTTCCTGGGGAGGCCGTGGATGCCGTCGGTCGTGGGGTTGCTCGAACAGCGTGAGTTGGGTGCCCGTCGTCGTGTGGACGAGCTGCGGGAGGAGGCCGACCGCGTCCAGGCCGAGCTGGCCGCGGCCGAGCGGGACTGGAAGGAGTGGGTCATCGCCCGATCGCGGGTCGGCGAGGTGCTGGGTCCGGTGGACGGGACCGGAGATCACGCCCGGACCGAACGGGCGATGCCGGCCCAGGGGCAGGCCGAGGAGGCAGCACCGGCGTCAATGGCAGCGAAGCCGAAGTCGCAGGTGCCGGTGTGGCGCGAGGGGCTGGACGCGTCGGTGCTGTCGATGGACTACCAGCGCATCCTGCAGGCCCTCTCGGACCGGCATCGCCTCCATCAAGGGCCGCTGACCTGCCAGGAGATGGCCGTCTTGTTCGGCCTGGACACCGTGCCGTCGAAGGTGGAGGCGTTGCGGTCGAAGGCGAAACGCCTGGTCGCGCGGGGCTGGCTGGCCGAGCGTCAGCCGGGCCGGTTCACGCTCGCGCAGGATGCGACCGGGCCAGGCGACGGGTCATGATCATTGTCATCGACCAGTAGATCATCGCCTCGGCGCTGTTGGTGGAGCGTTCGTAGTCGCGCGCCAGGCGGCGGGTGCGCATCAGGTGGGCGAAGAGGCGCTCGACGATCCACCGCTTGGGCAGGACCACGAAGCCGCGCGTGTCGTCGCTGCGTTTGACGATCGCGAGGACCAGGGCGAGCGTGGCCAGGCAGTGCTCGACGAGGCTGCCGGTGTAGCCGCCGTCGGCCCAGACGAGTTCCAGCCGGTATTGCGCGTCGGCCACCTTGGCGAGCAGCACCTTCGCGGCGGCGCGGTCACCGATGTCCGCCGCGGTGACCATCACTCCAAGCAGCAGGCCGAGGGTGTCGACCACGACGTGCCGCTTGCGTCCGTTGATCAGCTTGCCGCCGTCGAAGCCGCGGCTGTCGGCGCCGACGACCGCGTCCGCCTTGACGGACTGCGAGTCGATCACACCTGCCGTCGGCTCCGCATCCCGGCCCGCCTCCTGGCGGACCCGGCCGCGAAGCCGGTCGTGGAACTCCTTGACCAGGGCATGGTCGCGCCATCGGCGGAAGAACGCGTAGACCCGGTCCCACGGCGGGAAGTCGGCCGGCATCGCCCGCCACTTGATCCCGTTGTCCACGAGATAGCGGACCGCGTCCAGTATCGCCCGGTGGCAGTACGCCTCCGGCTGCCCGCCCCGGCCCCGCAGCCAGCCCGGCACCGGCAGCAGCGGCCGGACCACGGCCCACTCCTCGTCCGTCATGTCCGAGGGATACCGCCGAACACGTTCCGGGTGATCGGCCGCATTCCCGAACCGGTGAGCGACACAATCACACGACGGAGCAGCCGAGTTGAACTCCACCGGCATGAGCACGTACAACTGCGGCAACAGGGTCTCCTGGATCTCGGTCGGCTTCGCAACCCCGAGCTACCAAGAGGCCCTGCTTTCATGCCCACGGCCAGCCGCGATCACCCGATCGAGACTCCCGTTCGACGCCCACCCCTCAAGATCGGAACGACAACAGCTACTGAGCCAGGCGCACCCCCAGCGACCGCTCGACACGGTCCAGCACGGCTTCCACAGGCTCTTTACGCAGATCCACCGAGCGCAGCGTCATACGCCTGAACGTACCAAGTCCCAATCGCAGCACGCTAAGTCCACCACTGTACTGCGCCGTTGGTGGCGCAGGCCGCCACCTCCACCGTGAACCGCTGGCCAACCTCTTGCGCCCTCGGCCCGTCCCATGACGCGCGCACAAGGTCCTGCTCGGGAGCGTGAAGGTGACAGATTCGCCCCTGGCCAGGAGCCTGGGCCGCTACGGTCGTTCGGGCAATGGCAGGTGGGCACGCTCCCGGTGAATCACCCGCTCATTGCACACCACGAACAAGCGAGGAGGTCGTTGTGCCAGCCACTACTTCGGTGAGCGAGAGCGAGCTGCGAACGATACTGGCCAAGCGCAGCGGCTTGGACGAGGACGCGCTCTGGTCTCCCGTGTTTCACGCGGTGCGCGTGTCCGGGCTGTCGTGGCCGTTGACCGGGAAGCAGGCCGAGGAGGTGCTGTCCGGCCTGCTCGACAGCTTGCGCCGTGTAGTGCCGCCGCCTGTGCAGGACGGACAGGATGACCGCCGGCGGGGATACGTGTACTTGTCCGAGATCACCGACCGCTACGAGCGGTGCGACACCCGCCGGATCCTCGAACGCATCCAGCGCGCCGGTATCACTCCAGCCGGCCCCGCCTTCGGCGGCGAGGACTACGACCCGCGCTCAGAGAGCGGGTGGGGCGCTCGCCCCTCCTCCGCGGCCGATCACGGCGACAAGCCGTCCTGGACTTGGTGGCGCGCGGTGCGTGAGGCCGGACCGCGCCCGTACTACCGGATGCCCGACCCGTATGTCGGGGAAGGCTCTCCACCCGTGGACCGCGCACTCGACCTGCGGGAGCGCACGGGGAACGACACCGCCTACCGCGAGGCGCTGCTCGAGGCCGTGCGCGAGGACCTGCGGCAGGTCGACTGCTGGGCTCATCTGGGCAGCCACGCGTTCGAGCGCGGCGGGTCCGACGACTCCGCGCTGTCCGAGGCCTTGGGCTTCTACCAAACGGCCGTCGCCGTTGCGGAGCTGTCGCTGCCGCCGGCGTTCCACGGCGTGCTGGCCTGGGGCGAACTGGACAACCGACCCTTCCACCGGGCGTTGCACGGCCTGGGACTGACGTGGCGGCGTCTTGGCGAGACGGCGAAGGCGAAGGCCGTGTTCGGTAACAGCCTGTGGACCAACCCCGACGACAACCAGGGCGTCCGCTACCTGATCGGCAGGTGAAGACGGGCGTCGCATGGCATCAGCGCCCAAGGCATAGGGCGGCGTGGCTCCGGCGAACAGCCTTCTCAAGGCCCGGTACGGTGCGCACGGTCGGTGCCGCCCGCTCCCCGGGAGCGAGCGACACCGCGACCGGCTGTCGGAGTCACCCCCTCAGGTACAACGCGTGCTCGCGCGAGAAGGTGTAGGTGTTCAGCTCAGGCCGCTGCCGCTCCCACACCAGCCACACCGCCCTCACGGTCGCCGACGTGCGGAGGCCCGGGCGGATGCCCTTGCCGATGGCGGAGGCGAACTGGTCTGAGCGTGCGGCCAGTTCCGGGGTATCGCTGTCGCGCGCGCCGTAGCCCCCGGACATGTGTGGCCAGAAGTACTCCTCGACGGGTGGCAGGACCATCCCGGCCGCCTCCAACCTCGCGCGCACGCGGCGGTTGAGCTCCGCCGGGCCTTCTTCGGGCCAGATCTCCACGATCGCGGCCGAGCCCGACGCCCGGGCCGGCCCGATCTCGATGTCGAACGGGGCCATCTGGTCCAGCTCCGCCTGGACCGAGCGGGCCGCTGCGGCAAGCTGCGCGTCGTCCACCCGGATGCCGTCGGTGTTGAGCTGGCGCACGGACTGGATCGTCATGTGCAGGTCCTCGTCCGCGATCGGCGTGATCACGTCCGGGAAGCGGGACACGACCTCCCGTATCCGGGCGAAGTAGGCCATGACCTGCGGCTGGTCCTGTGGGAGCCACAGGACGTGCGGTTTGATCCAGTCCTCGTCCGGTCCGTCCTCGCTGCCCCAGAGCCGGGTAGGCCCCATGAACCGGCGCATCACCGCTCCTCACTGATCTTGGACGGGTCGATCGTGCAGATCACCGGCAGATGGTCCGAGGCATCCCTGGCGGCCGGGCTGCTGTGCGTGGTGTAGTCGACGAGCGCGGGCGCCACGGGCCGGGTGGCGAGCACCAGGTCGATACGGCGCGGGCCCCACGGGTCCGGGTCCCCCCGCCCGTCCTCCCAGTGCCCGACGGTCGGCTGCCACGGCACCCCCAGGTGAGCGGCGGCATCCACCATGAACCCGCGGCGCAGCAGGACCTCGGTCTGCCGGCGATCGGCCAGCTGCTCGCCGCCGATCGTCCTGTCGAGGAGCTGGTACTCCAGGTCGTCGTGGTCGTGGTCGAGATACGGCTCCGCGTCGTAGTACCGCTCGCCGTCCGAGCCGGGGACCTTCGCCGCAGACAGAGCGTTGAAGTCGCCGAGCAGCAGGCCCGGCTTGGCGCCCCCGGTCGTACGGAAGACGCTCTTGACGCGGAAGGCCTCGTGCCGGCGGAGGTCACCGCGGAACGGGTCCCCGTGGTACGAGCCGACGATGACCGGCTCGGCGGCGCCGACGTCGAACGCACAGGTGGTGTACCCGTGCCAGAAGTCCGGAGCACCCAGCGGCCGAAACCCTCCCGGTGCCGGCTCCACAGTCTCCGGGTTCCATAGCAGCGCCGTGTACCAGCCACGGTGGACGTTGCTGGCCATGGCCGTCGGGCCCGGCGTCCCGTCGGCGCGGACGGTGGCCGCGCTCAGGCCGCACTCGGCGGCCAGCTGTTGGACGACGGCGGACGCCTCGACCGCCCATTCCGACGGCGGCCGGGTCTCGTCCACCACCACTTCCTGAAGCGCGAGGACGTCCGGGGCGATCTCCCGGATGGTGTTGACCCGGGCATTCCACGAGTCGCCGCCGATCAGGCTGTGCCCGAGTTTGTAGGCGTTGAGGTTGGCAAACCGTATAGAGCGTGACACCTTCGACTTCTCCTTGCTCGAGGGGCTGTGACCGCGGGCAAACGCGGCCCGGTCACGGAAGGGTGCGCGGCCCGTACAGGGCCGCCGGCTGGTTGGTCATCAGGGCCCAGTACCGGTCGCCGTGACTCCAGTGCCAGAACTCGGTTGCGTAGTTCACGAGGCCGGCGGCAGACAGGGCGGCGGCGAGAGTGGCCCGGTTCGTCCGGGCGTGGCTGCTGATCGAGGCCGCGTGCATGTAGCAGGCGCCGTCGGACTCCTCCGGGCTGGCGTTCACCCGTGTGCCCATGTCCAGCTCGGTTCCGTCGGCGTTCACGAGGGTGAGGTCAACGGCGGCGCCGGCGCTGTGCGGTGCGATCTGCGGCGGGGACACGTACCGGCTGGCGGCCTCGTGCACCTGGTCCTGTGTCCAGGCCGGGTTGGCTACACGGAGCTCGTCCGCGTACTCCTCGAAGTAGCGCTGTTGTAGGTCGGGCGGGCGGTAGCCCTCGACAAACAGCAGGCGCAGGCCGGCGGGCAGGAGCGACTGGGCGTGAAGGAGCCGGTCGAGAACTCCCTGGCGAAGATGTGCGAAAGCGCCCGCCGGGTCGGACCTGCGCTCGTCAACCAGCAGGGTCGTCCCGCGAACGTCGACGAGCGGCTCGCCGCAGTCCACGACGGGGATGGCGGCCACGCGCGGGTCGCTCATCAAGATGAGGGGACTGCCGGTATCCCGCGGGTTCGTGTTCAACAGGGCTCCTTGATTCGTCGGCAGCGCGCGGACCCGCGCGGCTGGTGGGGCGTGTCTCCACGCTCGGCGGCGCGGTAGTGCAGTCGCCCGCGCCGGCCAGGAACGGTGCCCCGGTGGCGCCGCCTCTTCCTGAGCGGGCGCCGGGGTGCAGATGGCCGGTCGGCGGAAGGAACGGTGTCGGGAATGGGGGTTCCTCGATTCAGCTGGTTTCGCTTCGGGTGGTGCTGGGCTACCAGGCGATCGGGGCGCTGACCTCGGTGACGGGCTGGCGCCCGGCCCGGGGAATGCCGAGGATGACGCGGGCCTGGTGGACCGCCTGGAGCTGCTCGGCCGCGGGTAGCCCCCAGTCGAAGAACTCCACGGCCTGCTCCGGGGTGGCCAGGATCCGGACGTAGGTGCGACCGGTCGCTGGGTCAGCGGTGGTGGAGCCGAGGCTCGTGAGGGCGGCGGCGTAGCGCACGCGCGCGCAGGGGTCGCCGGGGTCGGACAGGTATCCGAGGTACCGGATGCCGGTCAGCTCGGCGGCGGCCTCCTCGCGCGCTTCACGGATCAACGTGGTCTCGGGGTCTGCGCGGTCCTCGGGTTCTGGAGTGCCGCCGGGCAGGCACGCTGCGCCGGTGTCCGGTTCGAGGAGCACGAGGACGCGCCCGTCCGGGGCGAAGGCCCAGGCCCAGGACTGGCGGACCGCGAGGCCGTCGGGGACGCGGCGGGCGTGGTGGAAGGGGAAGTGGTGGCGGGCTCGGGCGGTACGCAGAACGCCGACCCGGTCCAGGACGGTGGGGGCGATGGGGAGCCCGTCCTCCAGGAATGCGGGGCCGCCGCCGTTGATGCGGGCGCGGAGCGCGGACAGGGCCCGTCGGGCGTCGCCGGGAGACATCAGAGCGGGCAGCTCAGCGGGCTCGACGAAGTCGATGCCGTCGATCTCGCCCGGGCGGGGCCGGATCGCCGCGATCTGGTCCTCGTCCCAGACGCCGCCGTCGAAGACGTGCAAGAGCTCGCCGGGGAACCGCATGGCGGGCGGCGTGGTGCGGCCGGTGGGGGAGACCCAGTCGACGGCCAGCCCGCAGGTGACGGGCGCCAGGACGCCGAGCTCTTCTTCCATCTCGCGGGTGGCGCCCTGAGCGGGGGACTCGCCCTTGTCGACGGCGCCCCCGGTTAGCAGACGGGTGGGCCGGTAGGTCACGCTCTGAAGCAGGACCCGTCCTCGCCGGTCGGTGATCAGCACAGAGGTGCCGGCCCACAGGGCGTGCGAGGCGCGCAGGGCTCCGTATGCCTCTTCGTTCATCGCCACGCTGGGTGGTTCGTCAGGTGAGGTCGTCGTCATCTCATTCCGATCAGGTCGTGGGCTCGGGCTGCTGCGGGGGCAGTTGCCGCCTCGCTGTCCTGCGCGGTGAGATCGGCGTCGTTGTCGTGTACGAGTGGCCGGGTCCACCGGCTGCGAAGGCGTGCCGTCGGCGGTGTGAAGACGTCATGGCGAGGCGGGCTGCGAAGCGGGCGGTTCGGGAGCGAGGACGATGGTCATCCAAGGCACTGCCTCGTCGCGGAAGGACGCGTGGATCGGCACGAGGTCTGGGCCGCTGGTGTCGTCGAGAGCGGTGACGTTGATGCCGATCTCCGGGATGTCGCTGTCGATCGCCGCGATGCGGCTGCCGCAGGTCGGGCAGAAGCCGCGTTTCGCCTCGCCTTCGAAGGTCTCGTACCAGGTCGGCTCGCCGCCCTCACCTGTCCAGGTGACCGTCTCGAAGCCCACCCACCACATCACGGGTGTGCCGCCGAGCTTTTGACAGTGGGGACAGGCACAGGCGTGGGCAAAAACTGCTGGACCCCGAGTGGTGAAGCGGATGCGACCGCAGAGACAGCCGCCGGTGCGCTCCCCAGATGTATCGGCTCCCTGGGTGTCGGCGGCTGGGGTGGCGTTCACGAGGTGATCTCCCTGGCATTCTGGGCAAGTTGGGCAGTGTCCGGTCCTGAGCGCGACGGCTGTGCCGGATGCATCGACGGCCGGGTTCGTGTTCCCCGGCGGCGGGCTGCTCGGGGTGGCGGGAGGGTCTGTCTGGCCGGAATGGTGGGTTGAACTGGGCATGGGACTCCTTGTCCGTCTTTCATCGGCCCCGGCCGATACCACTGGTTGGGTCGTGACGTGAAGCGGGTTCACCGTGGGCCCGGTGGACTGGCCGTGAGTGCTGAGGCGACCTGGCCGCCGCGCGGGAGGCCGAGACGGGTGAAGTACTCGGTGGCGAGGATGCGGTCTCGTCGCCCGGGGTCGGCACGGGACAACAGCGCGGGAAGCGGCCGCTCGCCGTGGAGCTGGCTGCGGTGTGAGCTGATCGCAGCCCATTTGCGGTCGAGCCAGGCCGTCACGTCCACGGTGGCGCTCACGTACTCGTCGGGCATGGACAGCAGGGTCTTCCCGACCCCGCTGAGCAGCGGACCGAGGTCGGCGATCCCGGACTGAGGATGGGTGGCCGCGTAGAAGGCGGCGGGCTGCCACGGCTCGCCGGCCTCCGGATACAGGTGCGGCAGGCCCGCGGCTTCGACGGCGAGGAGCGTGATCTGGTGGGTGCGCCGGTGGTCCGGGTGCCCGGTCAGCTGACCCAAGGCATCGTGTCCGACGACGAGATCGGGCTGGAAGTGCCTGATGTGCGCGACGAGGCGGCCGACAGCCTCGTCGAGGGGCGCATCGACGAGGCGTACGGCACCACCGGGTGCCGAGTCGGGGTTGCGCGCATCGGCGTAGCCGAGCAGCCGCGGCGTGCCGGCGCCCAAGGCGTTCAAGGCGGCCGCGAGTTCGGGGGCGCGATGGCTGCTGGCCGTCCAGGTGGCGGTGACGACCGCGGTGCGAGCGCCGGCGGCGGCGTGCTGGGCGAGGACTCCGCCGGCGAGGAGGGATTCGTCGTCCGGGTGTGCGAAGACTCCGAGGAGGGAGGGTGTGCTCGATTGCGTCACAGGGGCCTCCGGGCAGGGGCGGGGTGGTCAGGGAGCGGGTACGGGGGTGCCGGTGAGGTGCTCGACCCGGCGGGCGATGAGTGGGGCAAGGGTGGGGTGGACGCCTCGGGCACAGGCCTGGAGGAGCTGGGCGAGCGCTACCAGTTCGCCGGTCCGGCCGGCATCTGTGCTCAGCACGTGGGCGAACTCCTGCCGGATGCGGGCGGCGGTCGCGGGCGCGGCGAGCGTGTACGCGTGCAGAAGGCCGATGTCGTAGCCGACAGGTAGGCGCCCCCAGTTTTCCCAGTCGAGCAGGACCAGGGGTACGCCGGTGACGTTCGCCCAGTGCAGGTCGGCGTGCCCGGTCGTCGTCTCACGGACCCGCACCGGGTCGATGCCGAGGAAGCGGCGGAAGTTCCGGTCGACCCAGCCCTGCCGTACGGATTCCCGGTCGGTGGGCACTGCCGCGAGCGTGGCGAGCGCGGTCTTCAGATCCGACCACCAGGCGTCGGGCAGTGCGATGTCCCGGGAGAGGGCGGGACTGCCGCTGGTGACCGCTGGGACAGGCACGTACTCGGTGAGCTCGGCCCGGTAAGCGGCGTCCGACGCGGTCCAATCGAGAACGCCGCGAAGCCGCGGCCGCGGTACCGACCTGGGCACGAGCGTGTCCGCAGCCGCCGTGCCCTCCCACAGCCGTCCGCCGGCCTTGTCCGGCGCGGCGGAGACCACCCGCAGCCAACAGTTCCCGGCCCGGCGTCCCAGGGTGCGGCCCTGCCACCCCCACACGTCCGGCCCTGAGCCGGACACCTGGAACTGAAGAGCGGCGGTCGCGTGCGCGCGCCTCATCCGTTCACGGTCACCGCGCTCCGTTGGCGCGGTGAACACTGCCTCGCGTACCGCCGGTTCCACCGTCACACCCCCTCTGCCACGACGCCGGCCCCCAGGCGCCCAACGGGGCGGGGCGGCAGGGCGTCACGCCCAGGCCACCGGAACACCAGGCGGCAGTGCTCCTTGTCCAAGACATCCCCGGCGGGGAGCAGATCGTCGGGCGTCCCGGCCGGGTAGACGGTCAGGACGGGATCGGCATGCTGGTCGTTGTCCTCGGCGCGCACGTGGCGGTCCCAGGCCCGGACCGTGGCCACAAGTCGCTCGGCGAGCTCAGGGCCCTGCTCGCCGAAGGCGTGGACGATCCACTCCCACTGCTTTCCGTCGGGGTGTTCACCGTCCTGGGTCTGGACGTGGGTGACGTAGGCGAGCGAGGCGTCGCCGACGATCGCGGGCGCGTCACGGCCCTTCCCGATGACGGTCACCCCTTCGGCTGGGTCCTGGTGAGCGGCCAGCCTGCAGAAGGCGGGCAGGGTGGTGGCCGCGTACAGCTGCAGGGAGCCGAAGTACGAGTTCGCCCCCATCGTCACGCCGGTGGCGAGCTCATGCCGCGGCCCGCGCAGTGCCTCCTCCAGGCCCGCCGTCTTGGCGGCGGTGCCGTGCTCGAAGCGGAGCGTCAGCCCGCCGTCGAGGAGGGACACGACCGGGATGCTGCGGGCCTGCTGTCCCTGGTCGCGGACGAATCCGCAGTAGGTGAAGTGGCGGGCGTGCAGCACCTGGCCGCGCCGCTCGAAGGTGACTGCCCTGCTGTAGCCGCCGATCTCCAGCGGCAGGACCAGGTGCCCGCCTTCAGCCAGCTGCTGGCGCCAGGCCGGGGCGATGTCCCAGCAGCTGTAGGTGATCATGCTGCCGTCGAAGCCGCCGCGGGGCACGAGGTGCGCGGGAGCGCCGAGGGCGGCGTCGGCTTCGACTGCGGTGACGCGGCCGCTGCCGGCCTCCGTGAGGAAGGCGCGGGTGCGGCGTACGACCCACGGGTCGATGTCGACGGTGACCACACGACCGTCGGGGGCGGTGACGTGGGCGATCAGCTCGGCGTTGTAGCCGCCGGAGCCTGCCTCGAACACGATCGCGCCCGGCTTGAGGTGGAGGTGCTCGATCATGTCGGCCTGGAGCCAGGCCGCGGACACCGAGCTGATCGCCGTGCCGGTCTCGTCGCGGCGGGTGATGACGGCGCGGTCGCCGCCGTCGTACGCGGCCTCGAGGTTCACCTCCGGGGCGAAACGGTGGCGGGGCACGGTCCGCAGCGCCTGCTGGACCGGCTCGGATGGGGCCCAGCCGCCGTCGATCACCGTCTGGGCCATCGCCTGTCGCAGCCGGACTGCCTCGGCAGGCTCACCCGGCACGGGCGGCTGCTCGATGGCGAGGGGGTAGGAGACCACGGGCGGCAGGTCGGGAATGATCCCGGGCCACACGGCATCCAGCGCCGCCGCGGCAGGGACGAACACGTCCCCGACGCAGGCCAGAGCGTGCAGATCGTGGAACTCCCAGCGAGCGAACTTGTCAAGTTCGGGGTTGGCGAGCTGGCCGGACCAGCTGGTGACACGTACGACGGCCGTGAGCCGAGGGATGCCGTGGCTGTCGTCGACCAGCATCGACACCACGTGCGCGTCCGCCTCCTCGGCGAGCAGGCCGGTCTCTTCGCCGAGTTCGCGGACGGCCGCGGCGGCGAAGTCCTCCGGGCCGCGGGTTTTACCGCCGGGCAGTTCGAGCATGCCGCGGCGGGACCGGCCGAGCAGGACCCGGCCGGCGTCGTCGGTGACGACCGCGAGGGCGCCGGTGAGGGCATGGGCGGTGGTCGGCCGCTTCTCGACGGCCTTCGTGTCGGTGTGGCAGGGTCCGCGCAGGACCAGGAAGGCCAGGCCGTCCGCGTCCAGCCGCTCCACAGTCTCCCATCCGACGGCGAGCACGGCGATCTCGTCCTCGTCCAGGGCGATGCCGCGCCGCTCTTCGGGCGTGGTCTCCGCCACCGGGGTGATGATGACGAGAGCGCCGCCGTCGCGCAGCCGCTCACCCAGCCCGTGAAGGACGCGACTCCTGTCCTGCACGAACGGGTACATCAGGCGGAGCGTGATCAGGTCGTACTTTTCGTTGTGCAGCGGGGCGGGGTAGGCGTGCTCGATGTCCAGGTGCAGCCAGTGCACGCCCTCGACGTCGGCATGCTCCATACGGGCCCGGGCGATCGCGCTGTCCGTGAAGTCGCATGCGTCCACGGTGTAGCCGAGCGAGGCGAGGTAGGCGGCCAGCTCCCCGGTGCCGCAGCCCACGTCGAGCGCTCGGCCGCCGCCGTCGGGGACGGGGGTGTGCTCGGCGAGGAGTTCCCGCTCGCGCTCACCGAGCTGCCGGAAGTCCTTGCCCTCGCTGAAGTGCTCTTCCCACTGGTCGCGGGTGGTATACGTCAACGTGCTGCTCCTCGTGCGTAGTAGAGGTGGGGGTCAGGGGCGTTGGGCGGCGCGGAGCCGGGCCAGGGTGCGCCGGCCGCGCTCCACGAGCTCGGGATCGCCGTGGGCTGTGCCGTAGGCGATGCCGGAGACGGAATCGAGGACGGACAGGGCAGTGAGCTGGGCCTCCTCCTCTGGGGTGAAGGGGCGGCCGTAGCCGTCCATTACGGCGTGAAGGAGGTCGGGGCGGCCGTGCCAGACATCGGAGAGCCGCACGAAGTCCCTGATGGCTGGGCCTTCCTCCGACCGCTCGAAATCGATCACGTAGAGCGCATCGGCGTCTTCGTCCCATCGCAGGTTGCGGGGCTGGAGATCCCCATGGGTGGGGACCGCCTCCAAGGCGGGCAAGCCGGTGGCCTTCTCGGCGATAGCGCGGATGAAGTCCTCATCCCCGGGCGAGAGGTGGATGCGGGCGCCGTCCAGGTGCCGCTCCAGCTTCCCCAGCGGCAGGGTGCCGGCGGCCGGGCGTGGTGGGGCGCTGGTGTGGATGGCGGCTGCGAGCTGCCCGATGCGGTGAAAGATCCGGCGCTGCTGCTCGGGCGAGTACGTGGCGCCATGCAGGGAACGGCCTCCCACCACGGTGAGCACGACGGCCCGCAGATCCGCATCCGCGGCCACCAGGCGGGGCGCGGCCTCGCCAAGGCCAGCGACCCAGCCCCGGAGTGCGGCGACTTCGCGCTGGTGAAAGCGGCCATTCTGGTGGATCTTGACGTACCAGGTGCCGCCCTGGGCGCCGCGCGCCCGCCATACGCGGCTCTCCTCACGCGCCCAGGACGCGTCCGTCCAGGTGGTGATCCGGCCCACCGCCCGCTCGGCGAAGGCACGCACCTCCTCCTCCGGGATCGCGCCGGGGCTGCCGGGTTCGGGGACCAGGACCGTGCGGTCGGCGTCCGGGGTGTAAGCGATCGGGTCGCCGGGCTCCTGGAAGTGCACGGCCATCCGCGCGCCGGCCCGGTAGGCGTCCAGCCCGGCCCGGCAGTACGCGACCATCGGCTCCGGCAGGTTGTCGAACGGGAACCACTCCATGGCGTCGCAGACCCGATGTTCCATGACCTGCGGGATGCCGTCCCAGCGCTTCACCTCGAAGAACACCCCGAGGCGGGCGCCGCCGGCGGGGGAGCGGTGGTGCACGGTGACGGCCGCGCGGACGTCGGCAGGATCGACGATGACGCTGGCCTCTTCCCGGGTCTCGCGCACCAGGGCCGTGACCACGTCCTCCCACGGGCCGTCCAGGTGCCCGCTGACCAGATGCCAGCATCCCGCCGCGTACACGTCTCCGGCCCGCCGGGACAGCAGCACCTCGGGCCCGGCCGCGCCGTCGCGAACGGCGATCAGGTGAACGTCGAGCGGCTCGGTGTGCCGCTGGCCGCCGGTCATGCGTCCCCCAACAGGGTCCGCAGCGCTGCGGCGTCGGCCAGCAACTGTGCCTCGTCCTGGCGTCCGCCGTCGAGGAACTCCCACGGCAGAGGCCCGCCCGGGGCCGGATCGGTGTCACCGGCGTACCGGGGGCAGATATGGCTGTGCAGGTGGGGTACGACGTTGCCGAGGGTGGAGTAGTTCAGTTTCACCGGCTCGTAGAAGGCCGTCAGGGCCTTGCCGAGCGCGAGGGTGTCGCGCCAGTAGGCGGCGGCGTCGGCTCCCGGCAGGTCGGTGGGCTCGGCGACGTGCGGGGCGCCGCGGTGGATGAGCACGCAGTAGCCGCGAACGCACCCGCTGCGCCACAGATAGGCGTTGGCCACCTCACCGCGGCGAAGCAGCACGCCCCAGCCGATGTCGGCCGAGGCGTAGTCGTTCGCACACATGGGGCACCCGTCGCCGGAGCGGTGGCGGGGGAAGTCCTCGGGCCAGCCGGCCAGCACGGGGGAACTGTCGGCTTGGGGAGGAAGGGGGTGGTGATGCTGGGGCATCCGTACTCCGTTCGCTGAGCGGCTGGGGGGCGGGGTAAGGGCGTTTCGCGCGGGCGAGGTCACGGCCTCGGCCGGGGAATACCGGCGAGGGCCGGGAGCGTCCAGGTCAGCGCCTTCGGCCCCGCACCGGACGTGACGGTCTGGGCCCCGGTGCCAGCGGTGAGGTCCACGGTGTACGACTCCGGCCGGCCGGCTTCCTCCCAGCGGGCGTGGAGCTCCTCGAGCTCAGCCCACACATCACGCGGCCCGCAGACGCGAACAGTCCCGTCGCCGGGGCCGGCGACGGCCCAGGAGTCGTCGTCAGGCGCGACGATGGTCATGCTCTCGGCCTGGAAGTCCCGGACCAGACCGGGCGCGAGATAGGCGGCGGCGAGCCAGAATCCGTAGGCGTCGTCCGGCGGCGGGGCGAGCCGGGTCGGTCGTGCCCTGCCGGGGTCGGCTTTGATGCGGGCGCGGTGACCCAGGGCACTGAGCCACCGGTAGCCGAGCACGGGCCGGTACCCGCGTGGCCGACCCCGCAGGACCGCCTCGACCGTGCCGGCCGGGGTACGGGTGACCAGGAGTTGCCCGGGCCAGCTCGGCGTACGGGTCGCGAGCGTGGTCAGCAACCGGCCACCTGGTGCGAGCTGCTCTACCCACGGCGCCGGGACGCAGGGAACGCCGATCCCCGAGTGGATCCGGTCGTACGGCGCCCGCGGCTCGTGCCCTTCGAGCGCATCGCCCTCGACAACGGTCGCGCCGACACCGAGCCGGTCCAGGTTCCGCTGGGCGAAGGCCGTCATGTGTCCGTCCCGCTCCACGCCGGTGGCGAGTCCGGGGCCGGTAACGGCGGCGGCGAGCGCCAAAGAGACGCCGGGGCCGGGGCCGAGCTCCAGATACCAGTGGCCGGGGCCGAGTCCCACGGCTTGGAGGGCTTCGACGGTGGCGGGGGTGTAGGTGGACATGGACGTCATGTGTCCCCCGGTCACCGGGCCGTGGGGGAGTGCGTCGAGGGGTTCACCGTCGCGCTGGAGCAGGATCGACTCGTCGCTGTGGATGAGGTCGAGCCACTCCTCCTGGTCGTCGGGGTGGGAGCCGTCGAGGAGGCGCCAGTCGATCGGGTCCGCACCCGGGCCGCTGACCCGGACGTACGCGTGCGGGAGCAGGGCCTCGCGCGGCAAGCGAAGCAGCGCGTCGCGCAGCAGCTTGTCGGTCAGGACGCCGTCGGCAGTGAGCCGGTCGGCCATGTCGGCGCGCCGACGGCTCGTCGTTTCACGGAGGTCGAGAGGCATGAGCGGAGTCCTTCACGGAAGTCGGCATGGTGGTGAGGCGGCGGACCGGCGTGGCCCACAGCAGTGCTGGGGGCGAGACCGGCGTGCGAGAGCACCAGGGGACGCTGTATCGGATCGCGCATCACGTAGCAGACCCCTCCGTGGATCGCGGCGCCCATACGCGCGGGCCGGTCAGCCGCCCGGGGCACAGCTCTACGCTCTCTTCGAGCCCGGCCGGGCGTCCCCGGCCCCAAAGGTGTCGCCGGGGGGCTGCGGGGCCAGGAAGGGCGCGGCGAACTGGGCGGGGTCGCTGCGCCCAGTGCACTCCAGGGGCTCGGGCGGGCACGGCAAGCGGCACCGCCGCCGTGTTCGGCACCTTGTTCACGTGGCGTCTCCTCCGGGCGAGTGGCCGTGAGGGGCGTCTTCCGTATGTGCGGGCGTGGGCACGGCCGGCGGGGCCGTCCGCGGGAAGGGCGGCGAGGGTACGGGCTCGCTGCTGGTCCGGGGCGCGGCGGGCGGCTGGTCCGGCATGTGTCGCAGTGCGCGCAGCGGGGAGCGGGCGAGGACTACGAGCGGCACGAGAAGCAGGATGGTCCCGGCGGTCAGGGTGGGCCGCACTCCGATCCACGTGCCCAGGCCGCCAGCGAGCAGCGCGGCCAGGGGGCGGGCGCTGGCCGTCAGCCACGTGCTCACGGCCTGCATCCGCGCCTGCATTCCGGCCGTGGTGATGATCTGACGAATCGAGCGCTGGGTAGTGCCCGCGGCGCCGGCGCAGGCGAGCTGCAGGAACAGCGCCGCTCCGATCGTGATCTGCCAGCCGCGTCCGGGGGAGGCGAGCAGTATCGGGATCTGGGTCAGCGGGGTGATCGCGAGCGCGGTCAGCATCATCGGCCCCGGGCCCCACCGGCGGGCGAGCGACGGGGCGGTCAGTGCCCCGGCGGCCGCGCCCAGCGCGCCCAGGCCGAGAAGCACACCGAAGGCGGTCGCGCTCACCGCGAGCGTCCGCAGCAGGTACAGGGCCCACAGGGTATTGAGCAGCCCGAGCGCGAAGGAGGTGCTGGCGTTGACCAGTGTCAGGGTCCGCAGCCGCTCGTCACCGTGCACGTACCGCAGGCCCTCGCCGATCTCCTCGCGCAGCCGGCGGGCTTCCGGGCGATGCGGGGCGGGTTCGCGGGCCTGGATGCGGGCGGTGCATCCGGCGCTGATCAGGAAGGAGACGACGTCGCCGAGCAGGGCCCGGGCGGGGCCGAGCACCGCGGTCAGCGTGGCGCCGAGGTGGCTTCCGGCGGTCGCGGCGACCGCGAACAACGCGCCCACGCGACTGTTGCTCCGCTGGATCAAGGACCGGTCGACGAGGCTGGGAAGGAGGCTGATGGCCGCCGCGTCGTGCAGCACGCTCGCCGCGCCCTGGACCACGGCGACGATCATGAGTTGCGTCAGAGTCAGCGTGCCCAGCGCGGCCGCCACCGGCACCGTGGAGAGCACGGCGGCGCTGACCAGGTCACCGGTGATCATCTGCCGGCGCTTGGAGTACCGGTCGGCGAGCGCGCCGGCGTGCAGGGCGAGCAGCGCGGGCGGAAGCTGTCCGAGCAACGCTAGCCACGCGACCTGGGCGGTGGTGGCGTCCAGGTGGAGCACGGCCAGCACCGGCAGCGCCATCTGGGTGATCGAGCTGCCGGCCACGCTCGCGGTCTGGCCGGTCAGGTACCGGCGGAAGTCCCGGTGCCGCCACAGGGAGTCACCAGAGGAAGAGGCGGGTGGGGCGGGGGGCTCAACGCAGGACGTCACGGAGCACCTCCTCGGCTTCGTCCAGGCGCTCCCACAGCACGCACGCGGCCTCGTGCCGGGCGCGCCCGTACGCCTCCAGCGCCGGGGTGACCGAGGCGGGGTCGTCCAGCGGCTCGGACAGGGGAAAGCCTGAGCAGGCCAGGTACCCGGCGGCGACGCGCGGCACGGCGAGGAGGTCTTCGGCAGCAAGCTCCGGGTTCGCCGCCCGGTAGGCGTCAACGGCGCGGGCCAGGCCGGGGATCCATTCGTCCGGGCGGGCCAGTACGGTGCGCGGGTCCAGCACGATCCGGCCGAGCTCCCAGGCGGCGCTGCGATGCCCCGGGGGCCGGAAGTCGATCACTGCGGCGACCTCCTCGCCACGCAGCAGCAGGTTGGGGGAGGCGAGGTCCCCGTGCACGATCTGCGCTGTCAGCGTGGCCGGCAGCTTTTCCAGGCGGGCCGCCGCGTCGGGAAGGGCGGCAAGCCGCTGTTGCGTGGTCTGGGCGCACCAGGAGGCGAATTCTCCCGGAGCAGGCGGCACGGCGGCCCAGCGGGCGAGGAGTTCCCTCAGCCGCCGCCCGGCTCGTGCGACGTCGCACACCTCGCGGGCCGCTACCGGGCGCGGTGGTCCGACGGGGTGGCGGGCCAGGGCTCGGTGGAGACAGCCGACGGCCTCGCCGACGGCATCCCACCGGCCGCCGGACAGCCCGCCCTCGGCTGTCTCCGCGTCTGCGACGTACTCCGTCACGGATACCGACAGCCCGCCCGCCGACGCGATCACTTCGCCCGTCACCGTCCGCCGCACGGCCGGCACCGGAACCCCGGCCGCCCTGGCCGACTCGCCCAGGGCCAGGGCCTTCCGCTCCGCCTCCATGTCGGTCCCACGGGGGTACGCCTTCACGAACCACCGCCTGTCCGCACGGTCCCCGGCCACGTAGTTGCGGGTCGCCGTTCCCGCGGGGCCCTCGCTGACCGCGGCCGGCGTGATCCGGTACAGCAGCGCCAGGATCCCGGCCACGACCATGACGTCGGACTCGGCGCTCATCCCGGCACCCCCGACGGTGCCGACCTGCGGACGGACAGGGCTCGCCCCCCGCTCCCGGTAGAAGTGCGCACGCCGTTCACCAGCCCAACTGGGAGTAGATACGGCCTTCGGCGATTCCGGCCAGGGCCGTCCGGGTGTAGGGGACGAGCCGCTCCGGGAGCTCATGGTTCGGAAACCACTGCCAGGTCAGGCACTTGTCGCCCTCGAGGACCTTCGGCTCTCCCTTCCAGCGGCGGGCACGGAACACGAGCTGCATCAACGGCTGCCCATCCGGGGAGTCGACGACGTGGACGACGTGCGCGAGATCCACGTCCTCAGGCTCGATCACCAGCCCCGCTTCCTCCCGCGCCTCCCGCACCAGGCACGCGACTGCGGACTCCTGTTCGCATTTCCCCGCCAGGTAGTGCCACGTGTTTCCCGCGTACGCCGAGTCGGGATGGCGCAAACCCAGGAGCACCCGGCCCTCGTCGTCCTCCAGATGGAGGTGGACACCGACACCGTTCAGCACGGTCCGACTGCCCCCAGCCCACGGAACAGGGACCACAGTCGGCCCGCCGTCCGACGCGTTCTCGGCCGCGTGCCGGCGAATCAAGTCCCGCGTCGCCGGGCTCAGACGCAGCCGGTCCAGAACGTCCAAGGTGAACCACCTCAGCAACACGCCCTCATGCAGCCGGAGCCGGTCGGGGTTGTCACGCCACCGGCCCGCGAAGACCTGGACCGGGACGCTGAGGCCGTCGACGCTGGTGGCCGCCTCCACGGCGTACGGCTCCAGGCCCTCCAGGCGGAGGTCGGGGGCCTCCTCGGACAGCTCTCGCAGCAGCGTGTCCTTCAGGCTCTGGTCATCGTGCGTGCGGCCGCCTCCGAGAAGAGCGAACGCGCCCGACTGCCAAATGAGGCCGGGCTTGTGGTCGCGCAGATGGAGCAGGTAGCGGCCAGCCCCGTCATGGATGAGCGCGGAAGCGTTCACCGGCTCGGGCTGGCCGTTCAGCCGTGCCGCGAGGAGCTTTGCGCGCAGTGTCGGCGAGGTGACCTCCGGCTGGGGGAGCCACTGAGCGTCGGACACCTCCTCGTCCTGTAGCGCGATTGTGGGCGGCTCCTCGCCGGCGAGGTAGAAGGCGTAGCGGAAGTCGTAGTGGCGGTGGGCCGGTTCCCCGTTCGCCGGGTTGGCGTCGATGTCGTGGACGTCGATGTCGATCGGAGACCCGAGCAGTTGCCGGGTCAGGCACAGGGAGCCCGGCGCGATCCCGGCTTCCTCCGACACCTCGCGCAGTGCCGCGGCGAGCAGTGTGCGGTCGCGGGGCTCGATGTGGCCGCCGGGGGTGAGTACGAGGCCGCCGGTGGCCCGGTGCCGGATGTGCAGGACCCGGCCCTGCCGGTCGATGACGACGGCACTGCACGTGACGTGCCCGGGCAGCGTCGTCCGGGCGGTCGCGTCGACGGGCCGGTCCAGAGCGGCAAGAAGGCCGCCCAGGGCGGCACGCTCGCCAGAGTGCCGGCCGAGGTACGCCTCGATGGTCTTGCGGATCGCGGTGGAGCTGGGTGGCATGGGCGGTGTCTCGCCTTCGGTGTGGTGGGGGGGGCGGGGTGGCGGGTCGGACTGGGGGGAAGGTGCTCCGGTGGGTCAGCTCGCCGTCTCGTGGCTGGACGGCTGGGTGCCCCGGGGCCGGGGAACCGGGTCGGCCGTGGGCGCGAGCCCGTACTGCGCGGCCTGGGCGGTGAACATCCCCTGGTACAGGCCGCCCTTGCGGGACATCAGGTCTTCGTGGGTGCCGTCCTCGACGACACACCCCTGATCGAGGACGTAGATGTGGTCGGCGTGCATGGTGGCTGCGAGCCGGTGGGTGACGAGCACGACCGCGTGCCCCTCCTCGGCCAGGGACCACAGCCCCTCGAACGCGGCGATTTCCGCGTGGGGATCCAGGGCGCTGGTCGGCTCGTCGACCAGCAGGAACGGCGCCTGTCGGTACCTTGTTCGAGCGGATCCCAGCTTCTGCCACTGGCCTCCCGAGAGCTGGACACCGCGCTCGTAGCCCTTGAAGACGATCGAGTCCCAGCCGTGCGGCAGGCCCTCGACCAGCTCGAGCACGCCCGCCTCGCCGGCGGCCTTGCGGACGCGGTCCATGTCCCGGGGACGGTCGCCGATCCCGATGGCTACGTTCGCGGCCGCCGTCATCTCCCAACGCGGGAAGTCCTGCGCCAGCACACCGACTTCAGCGAAGATCTGGGTGCGGTCCGCCTCACGCAGCTCGACCCGCTCGCCCGACTCGCCCACCCACCACACGTCCCCGTCGGAGGGCAGCAATAGCCCGGCCAGCACCTTGGTGAGTGTGGTCTTCCCTGACCCGTTCGCGCCCACCAGGGCCGTCACTTTTCCCCGCGGCACGCGCACGCTTACGTCCTTCAGGGAGGGGCCGTCGGCGCCCGGATAGGTGAACGAGACCGCCTCCGTCATCACCTCCCGGACCGGCACGGGCAGTGGCGTGCCGGTGAGCGGGATCGCGTTCTCGCCCGCCACTGCGATGGCGTCCTCAGTGTCGGTGAGGAACAGCAGCTCCTCGTACAGCCGGTTGACCTGCTGTACCAGCGATGTGAGCCGCGCCGTCGAGGTACGGATGGCGATCACCGCGGTCCCGCCGACGGCGAGCGGGAGACCGCCGGTCGACAGCAACCACCACAGCACGCCGTAGCAGGCCAGCGACGCCACGCCGGCGAACGCTCCCGCGACCAGGTCCGTCGATGCCTGGGCCCGGGCCAGGCGCCGCTGCTCCGCCTCCATCTGCCTGGACATCTCCTCGTAGCTGGACAGCAGCTTCGTGCCGGCGGCGTGCACGCGGAGCTCACCGGCGGCGTGCGGGCGGGTGAGGTAGGCCAGCAGGGACGCGATCGCCCTGCGGTGGTCGACCCAGTTCATCCGGGAGAGGTAGTCCCGGCGCGCGGAGCGGACCGCGCCCCACCCCTTGGGAAGGGCGATCGCCAGCAGCATCGGCAGCAGCACAGGGTGCAGCGCCGCGAGCACGACCGCGGCTGCCGCCATGCCGATCACCACATTGCCGACGCCGACCGACAGCCGCAGCATGCTGCGGGCCGAGTCCGTGCCGAACTTCCCCGCCTCTAGGATCCGCTGGACCTCCGGCCGCTCGGTCGCCTCCACCTCCACACCGGTGACGGCTGTGTAGTAGCGGGCGGAGACTGCCCGCTCCAC
Organism: Streptomyces sp. NBC_01216; assembly: GCF_035994945.1. Lineage (NCBI taxonomy): Bacteria > Bacillati > Actinomycetota > Actinomycetes > Kitasatosporales > Streptomycetaceae > Streptomyces > Streptomyces sp. NBC_01216. The sequence continues at coordinate 153,127 of NZ_CP108678.1, read as the reverse complement.
CTGCGGCTCCAGCCGGCCGGACATGGCCGTCGACCATGCCGTCAGGACGGCGCCGGCCACCGCCGCGATCGCGAGTGCCACCAGAGACGGAAGAGCGTCGCGGAGCTTGTCCACAGTCGGACCGTCGGCGAACAACTGCGCGAGGACGCCGTTGACCGCCACCAGCCCCCACCCGGCCGTCACGCCCTGCCCGAGCTCGGCCGCAACGACTCCCATCAGGGCGCGCCGGTCCGCCTTCCAGCCGGTGCGCAGCACCATGCCGACCATGTGCGGCAGCGCGGCCGCCATGTGTCCGAACTTCAGCCGGGTCAGTGGGCCTTCGTGGCGGACGTAGGACTGGTCGTAGCGCAGCCGGCCGCCGTACAGCTCACGCTCGGCGTCCGAGATGTTGTCCGTGGCTTCGGCCTTCGGGCCGCTCGCGGTCTTGTCGCTGTCTGGTTCGACTGGCGTCAATGTATTCCCCCCTCGTGGACGTGGTGGTGGCGTCGCCGTGTTCAACGACGCCGCGCGATTTCGAGCACCTGTTCCTTTCGGACGGGTTGTGCACCCTGTGATTCAGCGGGTTTCCGAAGGTGCGCGGTGCACCGACCCTTGCCGCGTAAGGGCACGCGGCTCGGGGGCGGTTGGCCGAAACGCCGACGTTCGGGCGTTGCGGCGGTTGGCGGTCAGCCAGAGCTCGTAGCTGGGGCTTCACCCTGTCCGCTTGGGGTGGACTGCAGCCCCAGGCCCAGTGTCATGACCGCGTGGTCGGTCAGCCCCTCTTCGTGGGCTTCCTGGTGGTAGTCGCAGGCGAGGAGGCGGTCGGCGTGGGGTGTGGAGATGAAGAGGTGGTCGAAGCGGAAGCCGTTACCGCTGCGTCCGTACCAGGAGTGGGCGACCTTGTCGGGGTGGAGATGCCGGTAGGCGTCGGTGAGGCCGGCGGCCTGGAAGGAGTCGTAGAAGGAGTACTCCCACTCGCCGAATACCTTGTGCGGGGGCTGGTGGCCGCGCTCGATGACGTTGAGGTCCCCGGCCACGATGATGGGCATGTCCGGAAAGGCGGCGCGTAGCTGCGGCAGGCTCTCGGTGACCGCCTCCTGGAAGGCGCGCTTGGCGACGTTGCGCTGGTCCTTCGGGCCGCGGGAGGGCACGTACAGGCCGAGGACGCCGATGTCGTGGCCGCCGATCGTGACGCGGGCGGCCGGGGCGCGATGGGGTGTGACGGCGACGGGGCTCTGAACCGGGTGGGCGGCGGCGGTGCGGCAGGCGATGACCGTGCGGTAGTCGGCTTCCGCCAGCTGCTGGGCGATCACGGTGGCGTACCCGCGCTCGCCCAGCGCGGTGACGAGAGCGGCACCCCCCTGCGTGGAAGACACCTCGGTGAAGACGGCGATGTCCGCGTCCTCCTGGGCGGCGACCCAGGCGGCCTGACGGCGGGAGCGTTCCGGGGAGGCGTGCTCGGCGTTGAACAGCAGCATCCGTACGGCGTCGTCGGCCGGGGCGTGCGGGGGTTCTTCCGGGGCGATCAGGGAGAGCTGCTCGGTGGGGGCGCTCATCGGGCGGCGCCCTTCTCGTCGAGCAACGCCTCGCTCTGGGGCATCTGCTGAACGGGTCGTAAGGACGCCACGCTTTCACGGATCACTCCGCTGCTGGCCCGAAGCGCATGGACCAACCTGGCGGCCAAGGTCTGAGGGAGTCCTCCGTCGTCCAGCCCGCACGCGTGGACCAGGTCGCGGGCGGCGTTCCTTTCCCCGGAGGAGACGAGGGCGGTGAACCGGGGGTTGGCCAGGCACTCGCGGGCGGCGTAGCCGTCGGTCGCGGCCATGGTCCGGCGGTGCAGTTCCTCGGCGACGAGGTGTGCTGAGGGGCTGTCGGACTGGTTGAGGAGGTCCAGGACGGTCAGTCCGAGGCGTGTGTCGAAGACGGTCGTACCGATATCGGGTTCGCGCTGCACGTAGCTGTTCACCAGCTCGGGGAGCAGGTCGTCGACGGGGCGGTGGGTGGCTTGGCGGCACATCACGGCCAGGCAGGTGGTGACGGCGTTCTCCCAGGGTTCGCCGGGTGTCGTCTGGGCGACGAGGCCGGTGGCGTGGTCGGGGTCGCCGTGGAGGGCGGCGAGTACGGCGACCTGCCGGCCGTCCAGCATTCGCAGTCCGAGGCCGTGGTGTTTCTCGATGTGGGCCAGGGCCTCGGTCCAGCGGCCGGCGGTGGTCAGGGTGCGGGTGCCGTCGGCGAGGATCACCCGCCACAGCCAGGCGCGTACCTCGTCGCGGTCGGTGTCGCTGGTGGTCAGCTTTGCGGGGATGCGGACGCCTTCGAACTCGGCGGGGACGGCGTTGCTGACGGCGTCGTAGAGGTTCAGGAGGCGGTGGCGGCCGTCGTCGGTGTTGCCGGCGCGGATCTGGAGGCGGGCGAGGTTGACGACGGGTTCGAGGGCTCGGATCGCGGTCATGCCGGGGAGGGGGGTGGCGTGGAGGTAGGCGGCGGCGTGCTGGTGGCACCACTGGCGGGCGAGGTCGGGCAGGCCGAGGTCGGAGGCGAGGAGCGCGGCCTGGTTGTAGACCGCGGACGCCAGGCCCTGGTCCGCCTTCGTCTGGGCCGTGGCGGAGAGTTCGACCAGGGCGCGGACGCGTTGCGGGAGCGGCAGGCAGGCGGGGCGGAAGCGGGAGACGAGGGGGAAGCGCCGGACTATGGAGGCGTACGGGTCCATGTGGGACTCCCGGGGAGGGAACGGCGAGGGGAGGCGCGGGGCCGCCGCCGATCGGCGGCGGCCCCGCGCCGGGGGGCTACTGCCAGGTGACGAGGACGCGGTTGAGCGGGGTGTCGAGGACGAACGTGCCGGGTGGCTGGTCGACGGGGGGCGCGTCGAGCGGCAGGAGCTCGAAGGCGGCTTCCCGGCCGCGGTACTCGCGGTCCCAGGTGCGGATGGCGTCGGCGACCTGGGAAGCGAGTTCCTCGCTGCCGGGGCCATGGCCGACGACGCCGAACTCCCAGAGCTTGCCGCCCTCGGGTGTCTTCTCGTCCAGCAGGCGCCGGGTGAGGTAGGTGAGCGCGCCCTTGTCCACGGCGGCCGTGGAGGAGGGGTAGGGGTCCTCGGTGAGCACGGTGCCCTTGGCGGTCTGGGGGAACAGCATGCGGATCAGGCCGGAGGGCAGCGAGCAGGAGACGAAGAGCTCCATCCACTCCGGGCTCTCCATGGCGCGGACCTTCATCCCGGTCCACTGCTCGGTCCGCGGCTGTTCCAGGACGCCGGCGAGGGCTTCGGCGTCGATCTGTTGCCCGGCGGGAGCCTGGAGGCGCACGGTGCTCTGCGTGGAGAGGGGGATGACGCGGCGGTCGTCGTCGGCGATGCCGCGCCGCAGCGGCATGAAGGTGTTCATCTGCGAGCCGGACGAGATCCAGCGGCCGTCGCGCTCTTGGTAGACGATGGAGCGCGAGACGCTGCCCTTGAGGCGCTGAGGGGTGACGAGCCGGCCGCCAGGGGCGAGCTGTTCGAGCCAGGCGGGCGGGATGCCGTGTGCGCCGACGGTGGCGATGATCCGGTCGTAGGGTGCGCCTTCGGCGTGGCCGAGGGCGCCGTCGCGAGTGAGTGCCTGGACGTTGGTGAAGCCGGTGTCGGCGAGGTGGGCGCGGGCGCCTTCGACGAGGTCGTCGTCGACGTCGATGGTGGTGACGTGTCCGTCGGGGCCGACGAGGTGGCCGATCAGGGCAGCGTTGTAGCCGGTGCCGGCACCGAGTTCGAGGATGCGCTCGCCGGGCTGGGCCTGGAGCTGGTCGAGCATGAGGGCGACGACGCTGGGCTGGGAGGCGCAGGAGATCGAGGTGCCGTCGGTGTCGTACTTGATGTTCACCGGCGCGTTGGCGTAGGCGTCGGTGAGCGGCGCGTCGGGGACGAACCGGTGCCTCGGGACGGTGCGCAGGGCATCCTCGACGGCGGGGGTGCGGGCGTGGCCTTCGGTCTTGATCTGGTCGACCAGCGCGTTGCGGAGGCGCTCGGCGTCGGCTTCGGGTGTGGTGAGCGTGTCGGTGTTCACCGCGCTGACGCTATCGGCGGCGGGGGTGTTGGCCTTGGTGGACGCGGTGTTGTCACTCGATCCCATGACTGCCTCTCGTGCGATGTGGAACAGGGTGTGCTGGTCTGCGGCCGGCAGGCCGGCCCGGTTGGCGTGGAAGATCACGTGGTGGGTGATGACGGCGCGCAGACCGCGGGTCAGTTCGCCCCGCGCGGCGAGGTGGGCGAGGGCCGTGCCCGCCCGTTCGAAGGCGGCGATCCACTGCGTGTGGCCGTCCAGCGGCCCGCCCGCCCGGCACAGGCTGCGTGCCTCGGTGGTCATCAGCTTCCGCATCGCCGGCAGCAGGGTCTCGGACAAGCCGGGAACCGGGGTGCCGGGGCGCAGGGCGGCGGCCTTGCTCCACACGTCGCCCTGCTCGAACCAGTCGAGGTTCGCGGCGCGCATCATGCTGCTCAGCAGCAGGACGGCCATCTCCGGACGGTCCAGGTGGCCGGGGCCTACCTGGTAGGCGAGGAGGTGGCGGCTGTCCTCGTGGAAGAGGTCGTGCGCGGCCGCCATGGCGGGCCGGCCACCGAAGGTATCCGTCTCCGGCTCGTAGATCCCGGTCGTCCAGGAGGACGCGACGCCGTCCGCGACCAGGTCGTCCAGCAGCGCCGATACGGCCGGAGCGGGGTGGTCGGCCAGGTACCGCAGCGGCCAGGGCTGCTTGTTCATGAACCACCAGCCGCTGAGCTGCCGGTCGGCTTCCGCCTCGCGCAGTACAGGGGCGAGACGGTCGGCGATGGCGGCGCGCGCGGTCTGCCGGTCGGGGAAGGTGATCTGGTGCTGCTGCCAGTGGTCGGCGGGCATCAAGGTCCTCTCGGAAGTCAGACGAGCAGGAAGGAGTCCCAGCGGGTCCGGGGCGGGGCGGTACCGGAAGCGGCGAGGAGGCCGAGCCCGATACCGGCGGCGCCGTCAAGGAGCCCGGCGCCGCCGGGGCCATCGACGAGTGCCGCGCCCGCGTCCTCGGGTTTCGAGCCGAGCGGCAGCAGGGTGGCCAGCAGGTCGGGCAGAACGGCACGGAGCCGGTTCGCAGTCTCGGGCGCGGCGTCGGCGGCGGTACGGACGGTGAGGTGAGCGAGCCCGGCAAAGCCGTGGCACAGGCCAAAGTCCGTGGTGGCCCACAACTGCTCGGGGTCGGTGAGAGCGTCCAGGAGGGCGTTCTCGGCGACCGCTCGGCGGGCGGGATCGCCGAGCGCGAGGGCGGCAAGCTGCTGGGCGCGCGCCACGCCGGCGGTGCCGTAACACCACGAGGGACGCCGGGGACCGGCGGGCGCGAGCCGACCGGTGCGCAGCTCGTCGCGGATGACCCAGTACGGCCAGGTCCGGTCCTGCGCGCTGGTCGTCTCCCAGCGGTCGAGCCAGGCCAGGATGGTGCGCAGAGCCTGGCGGTGGCCACTGACCGCGGTGCCGCGGCGGGCGCAGAGCGCGAGCAGGGCCAGGACGGAGCCGATGCCGTGGGCCATGCCGGAGTTGCCGTGGCCGCCGGGGAAACGGTCGTCCGGCCGCCCGGAAGGCCCGGTGAGCGTCCACCACCCCGGCAGGGTGTCCCCTTCATGGGTGATCGGTTCGGTCAGGCGTACGCAGTAGTCGAGAACCGATCGCAGGGCCGGGCCCGCCGGGTCGCGGCGCAGGAGGTAGCCGCCGAAGCCGGTCAACCCGCGGATCGCGTCGAACTCGGCGAGCACCGGGAGCTGCCCGGTGTCGATCCGGCGGTGCGCGGCGTCCAGGCGGCGTTGGACGTCGTCGAGGACCTGCCGGTCCAGCAGGGCGAGGTCGCGTGCGTAGGCGCCGGGGAGACCTTCGGCGGCGCAGGCCAGGACGTGCGCGAGCGCGGGGGCGCCGTAGAAGGGGTGGCTGTCGGCGCCGCTGGTGAACGGCCGGCGGGTGGCGGCCGCGAGCCAGTCGTGGGCGCGCTGCCAGGGCCCGAGGCCGGCTGCGGCCCGCTCGATGTGCAGCAGAGCGATGCCGATCGGCCCGAGAGCAAGGTGCTGCCGGACGGTATCTGTGCTCACCGTGGCGGGCGCGGTGTCGGGGTGGGCGAGCCGGTCGGCGATGCCCGCGGACAGGCCGAGGGCGGTGTCGTGGTTCACCGGGTCCTCCCGGGGCGGGCGTTGAAGGCCAGGGCGGCGGCGCGGGCGAGGTGGAGGCAGATCTCCTCCTCGGGGAAGTTGACCGCGACGTGCCGTACGAAGTGGGTGTGCAGCAGGGAGGTCAGGACGTCGTCCAGGGCGATGCCTTCGGTGTCCGGGCCCGGCAGGTGCTCGCGGTAGGCGGCAAGCGCGGCGCTACGGTCGGCCCAGCCCGCGGCGATCGCCTCGCCGCCGGGGACCGCACGGAGTGCAGCCCAGTTGTCGCGCGGGTCGGCCAGGCGGACGGCCTCGGTGAACTGCGGCCTTGGGATCGGCTTCGGCGCCCGGTGCGGGATGTGGTCGATCAGCCAGCGCGCGCCGGCCTGCGGGCTGCCGAGGAACGCCGAGGTGATCGCGAAGGTGTGGGCGGCCACCAGTGTGCGCTGCTGCGGGCGCCGGGGCTGGGAGAGCTGGGTGACGACGGCCCGCGAGTCGGCCCGGAACACCTCCTCGGCGGCGTCCCACGCACTCCCGGAGCCCCAGCGGCCCATCTCCCGGTAGGAGGTGGGGTAGCGCAGGTCCGCCAGCAGCCCGTCCGTGCGGAGTTCGTCGGCCCACGCGCTCACCGTGCGGGCGGCGTCCGCGAAGCTGTCGGGGTCCGCCAGAGCGATGCGCAGGCGAAGGTGCTGGTCGGGGTCGCGGAAGCGGATGAACCACCACGGGGGAGAGCCGAGCCGGCCAAGGAGGTCGGGGAGGTGCCGGGTCAGCACGGCGTCCTGGCGGCGCAGGTCCCCGTACAGGGCGGCCAGCAGCACCGAGGACATGCCCGGCATCTGCGTCTGGGCCCGCGCGAGGGTGCGGGCCGGGGCCGGCTGGGGCAGCGGCGGCCACTCGGCGGACCGGGTCGCCTTGAGGGGGACGATGATGTCGTGGGCCCGGCCCTGGCTCCAGCCGTACGCCTGCGGCCCCGGCGCCTCGGTGAGCACCACAAAGGAGGCGCGGTCGAGCTGCCGGCGCAGCAGACTGCGGGGGGCGGCCTGGTCGAGGTCGAGGGGGAGTAGCCGGTCGCCCTGGACGAGCTGCACATGCTGCGGCAGGCGTCGGCGGATGCGCCACTCGGAGAGCGCGAGGTTCCACTCTGCCGTGGGCCGGTCCCGGCCGGGCAGGTCGGCCGCTTCCACCCGCCACCGGGCCGGGGAGAGCACGATGCGGCCGTAGCGCAGGCGCGGGAGGAACGGCGCCGTCGCGGCAACTCCCCAGTCGAAGGTGGTCACCTGGGCGCACTGGCCGCGCGAGAGCTCGGTGAGCAGCCGGGCCAGCGGCGGGGTGTGCTCGGTGAGGTTGAGCGCGTGCATGCCCACGGCCTCGATGCGACGGCCGAGACCCGGGGCGGCCAGGTACATCCGGCGGCCGTCGCAGGCCACCGCGAGGTCGGCAGGAGTGAGCACGTCTGGGGCGGACGGCCGGTGCTCTTGCAGGCTGATCAGCAGCGGCAGGATGCGGGGGGTTCGGGTGACGTGCGCGGTGTCGGGCAGTAGCGGAGGGAAGGAGAGCTGGGCGGGGTCGGTGCCGAAATCGGCGGTGGGCAGGTCGGCCAGCTCCGCGCACAGCGTCTCCCGCGCGGCGGGATCCAGGACGCTGGCGAAGCGGCCCGTGCTCACCCCGGCGCCACGGGACACGCTTGTGACCTCCACGGTGAACCGGCCGCGCTGTATCTCGTCGATGCTCGCCGCGTGCAGCCGCACGCCGAGCTCCAGGTGCGGCGGCACCCGCGGTTCCTTCGGTCCCACGTCCAGCGCGTCCACCATCTCGTCGGTGAGCACGATCTCGTCGTGCCCGTCGAGCGCGGCGGTCTGGGCGAGGCGGACCAGGGCGTCGTCCCGGGGGGAGATCCGCCGTCGGTGGGCGCCGGCCGGGGCCCCGGGGTAGCCGTCGGGGTAGCCGATGCCGCTGTCGGCGACGACGTCGAGGAGGGGCACCATCGTGCCGATGCCGTACCGCTCATAGAACCGCTGGTGATACTCGCCCAGCCCGCGGCCCCCGTACGGGCGGGCACTGAGCCGGGTGAGGATGGTGGCGGCCCGCTCGACCTCGCGCGCCACTTCGCCGGGGAGCCGGAGGTGTGCATCGAGGCGGAGGTCGAGCGCCAAGGGGTGGCGGTGAAGGCCCGGCACCAGTCGCCGCATCCGGGCGGCCACCGCCTCCCGGTCATCCGCCGAGGCGCACTGGTGCAGTCCCGCACGGATGGCGCGGAGCTCTCTGACCGTTCCGGCGAGCGGGACGAGGGCGCCGGCCCGGGCCGCGTCGAGCTGGGCGAGGACGTAGCCGAGGGCGTCGGTCTCGGTGGCCGGCGCCTGGAGGTTTGTGATCAGCACGCGACGCCGGATCAGCCCTGCCAGCAGTCCGTGGACCCGCTCGGGCACCACGCCGGGAAACTCCGCCCCCAGCTTCCCGGCCAGGTCCTCGAACCGGATCGGTGTCCCCGCCGCGGCAAGGACACTGCGCACCGGGGCGGACAGTTCGACCGACGCCTCCACCGCCCGTCGCCCGTCGTCCTGGTACGGGACGATCAGGTTCCCGTCCCGTACGAAGGCCGTGCTGTTCACCATGACGGACAGCCACGGCAGCAGCTCTCCGCTCCCCTCCAGTTGCTCGACCAGCCGGGACAGCCACTCAGCGCCGGCCCGCGCGACAACCACATGGTCCTCGCCCCAGACGGCGGCCGTCCTGTCACCGAAGGCGGCCGTGGTCACGCCGGCGAACAGACCGAACGGCGTGGCCCGGTGCCCTGCCCGAAGCAGGTAACGGACCAGGGAGAGCCCGACGCGCCGCACGTCGCGCCCGGAGGGAGCCGGGGATTCGCACAGAGTCTTGACCTGGGCTCCCAGGTCCGGGCTGGCGTGCCGCACGGCCTCGACCAGGGCGGCGTTGCTCCAGACGGCGCGCACCCACGCGAGACGGCTGGCGGTGATGTCTTCCTGACCGGCGTCGGGGAGGGGGCGGTCGTCGAAGTCCGGGAAGGGAGCCTCGACCTGGGCCGGTCGAGCGACGGCGCGCACGAGGGCGGTCGCGCCGGCCCGGAATGCCGGTGGTGCAGTCACGAATGCCTCCTTGAGCCGGGTGGGAAGGCGGCCGGGGCCGCCGCACCATCGGTGTGGCGGCCCCGGCCAGCAGGCCGGATGGGCCAGGTCAGGCGACGTTGGTGGTGCAGGCGCCGCAGGTGGTGCCGCAGTTGTCGTCGGTCAGGTTGGTCAGCCCGGCGGCGTCGGAGACCTCCAGCAGGCCGACGTTCAGGGTGAAGCCGTCCTCCTGGGCCACGGGCTCCTGGACCTGGGTGGTGCTCTGCGCGATGTTGCGCGTCATGTCAACTCCTTGTTGATGAACGAGTGTTGCTGACTTGGTGGCGCTGCCAGAGGCTGGCGGCCGGAGCGTAGCCGGAGGGCTGGCTCCGTCCGCCGGGTTCTGGCCAACCCGACGCGAAAATGCGGCGGGAAGCTTTTCCGGTTTCACCAGGGCAGGTGGTCCGGGGGCAGGAAGGCTGAGCGCGCGGTCCGGTGACGCTTGGACCGCTGGTCGCCGCCAGAGTGCGGAAGGCCGCGCCGGACTCGGCCAGCAGGCCGTAGACGACCCCGTACAACCGGCCGGCCAGTGCGATGAGCTCCCGGATGGGCCGGATGGCCGCATTGCCGTCCGCTCCAGTCGAAGGGGCGTGCGAACTTCGCGACTCCGCAGTTCACTGGCTCACCTCCAGTTGGCGGCGGACGCGCTCCGCGTCCACGGTGCTGAGGCCGCTGTACTGCTCCAGAGCCTGGGTGTAGAGGGAGACCGCGTCCTCCGCCCGCCCGGCAGCCGCCGCGGTCTGGCCGAGCATCTCCAGGCTGCGTGCGGTCCACTGCGGGGCGCCGTGCTCGACGAACTCCCCATGCGCCCTTCGCCCCGCCCTGTCGGCTTCCTCGTGATGACCGGCCAGGGAGTGCGCTCGGCCGAGCCAGGCCAGGGCGCGGGCCGCGTCGTGCGGGTCGGCGACCTCGATGAGGGCGGCGCGGGCGGCGTCGAGGACGGCGATGGCCGTCGAGGCGTTGCCGCGGCCGAGGTGGACCTGGGCGAGGAGGATGTCGGTGAGGGCGACGCCGCGGCGGTCCTCCCGGCGCTCGCGCAGGGTGCGGGCCTGCTCCAGGTAGCCGACGGACTCTTCGGCCCGGCCAACCTCGAAGTTGGTCGCGCCCAGTTCGTGGAGCGCCTGTGCCTCGCCTCGAGCGTCCTCCCGAGTACGGGCCCCGGCGAGGACCTCGGTGAAGCACCCGATCGCTTCGTCGAAACGGTGGATGCCGCGCAGGCCGACGCCGAGGGCGCTGCGCATCTCCTGCTCGGCGAGCGCGTTGTTGTAGAGGTGGGCGGCTTCCAGGCCGAGGCGGTGCGCCTCGATCCACAGGTCGTACACCCTGGCGGCGCGCCACCAGGGCCACATGGCGTGGACGAGCTGCCACACCGCCCCGTACCGGCCGGCGGCGTACGCCGAGCGGATGGTGGCCATGAGGTCGGCGGACTGGGCGTCGAGCCAGGACCGGGCGGCCTGCCGGTCGGCGAACTCCGCGGGGTGCTGGGGAGGGTAGACGTAGGTGCGGTCGAGGTGCCGGTGGCTGGGGGTCAGCAGCCGCTCGGCCGCGGTCGCGGTGGCGAGGTACCAGTCGGTGGCGCGGACTCGAGCTTCGGTGTCGGCGCCGTCGGTCTCCTCCCGGGCGGCGTGCTCGCGGGCGTGGGCCAAGGCGGGGCCCGGGTACCTGAAGACGGGTCCGCGGACGGGGTGGTCGGTGTCCCGGACGAGCAGACCCGAGGCGGTGAGGTCGGCGAGGTCGGCACTGGCTTCGGCGGGGGTCCGCTCGGTGATGGCGGCGGCGAGGTGGCTGTCGATCGTGTCGCCGGGCAGGAACGCGCCCTTGCGGTAGAGGCGGGCGGCGGTGCGGTCGAGGTCGGAGTACGCGGTGTCGAGCGCGGCGGACACGAGGGCTCCAGGGCTGGTGGTGGTGGCGGCGGTCCGGGCCCGGCTGGCGTCGAGGGCGCCGACGACGGCGGACAGAGGGCGGGTGGGGTTGCGGGTGAGCTGGGTGACGCTCAGGGCGAGACCTGCGGGCAGGCCGGCGGTGAGGGCGATGAGCCTGGTGACCGCCTCAGGCTCCTGGTGGAGCCGGTCGGGGCCCAGGCAGCGGGACAGGTAGGCGCGGGCGGCGCCGTGGTCGAACGGGCCGAGGGCGAGGAGGGCGGCGCCCTCGGCGGAGAGCTCCGGGAGCGGACGGTGGCTCGTGGCCACTACGAGGTGGCCCGCACCGCCGGGCGTCAGGGCGCGGATCTGGTCGGCGTGGGTGACGCCGTCCAGCAGCAGGCAGACCGGTGACCGGGCGGCGGTCGCCGACCTCCACCAGTTGGCGAGCTCCTCGCCGGCGGGCAGCGGACCGGGCTGCACGGCGCGCAAGAGGCGGCCCAGGACGTCGCTCACGCGGGCCGGCCCTCCCGCGCCCCCGAGGTCGGCATGGAGCTGGCCGCCGGGGTAGTGGTTGGTCAGGCTGTGGACCAGCCGCTCCGCGAAGGACGTCTTGCCGACACCGATGGGCCCGTGGATGAGGACGACCGGTACGACGTAGTCGGGCTGCGCCGTGATCCACGCGGTGATCCCGGTCAGTTCCCGCTCGCGATCGGTCCACGAAGCCGGGACCGGCCGCACCTGGCGGGGGATCGGCGGGGTGTTCTGGGGCTGGTGGAGATGGACCGAGCCGATCGTGCCGGCCTGAACGGCCGTGTGCAGGCCGGAGTCCGCGATCGTGTTGGTCACCGTCGTGGGCGGGCGCGGGGCCCCGGGGGTCGGCTCGGTCATCACCGAGAAGCCTTTCGTCGTGTCCGGTGGGAGGTCAGATCTCGCTCTCGCCGCGCGCGGGCGGCCGCGGCCCGGTGCCGCGAGCAGCGTGGAAGGTCAGCCTCCGGTCCTCGCGTTCACGGGCGTGGGCATGACGGTCAAGCGGCCTACGGGCGAGCGCCACAGCACCCAGGACGACAGGACCAGCAGGACGAGGCCGGTCAGCATGGTGGTGGGCACGCTGGTGAGAGTGGCCAGGGGACCGGCGGCGCCAGCGGCGAGGGTCTCGCTGCCGGCGACGACCCAGAAGGAGGTCTGCAAGGTCCGGGCGCCGAGATGGGGCGGGCTGACGGACTGCTGCACGGAGCGCTGAGTGGTGCCCACGGCGCACGCCGCGGCGTGCTGCGCGCACCCGGCGGCGGCGAGGGCCACCAGCCACACGAGCCCAGGTCCGGCGAAGAGTGGTGCCGCGTGGGTGAGGGCGTAGACCGTCAATCCGATGCTGAGCACGACGCCCGGGCCGTGGCAGCGGACGAGGCGGGGCGCGAGCAGTGCTCCGGTCAAGCCCCCAAAGCTGCTCGCCGCCATGATCATGCCGAGGCCCGTCGCGCCGACTTGCGCCGTGGTGAGCAGGTAGTACGCCAGGTACGTGCTGGTCAGACCGGTGCCGAAGCCGGTACCGGCCAAGGCCAGGAGCAGGGGGCTCAGCAGGGGGTGGCGGGCGCTGTGGAGGAGACCGTCGCGGATCTCGCCGGCCATCGGCGGCTTCTTGCCCCGTGCCGTGGGGACGGGCAGGACGCGGGTGCGGGTCGCGCACCACGCGGAGACGAGGAAGGACGCCGCGTTCGCGAGGATCGCCCGGGCGGGCCCGACTGCCGCGACGAGCAGGGTCCCCAGCGCTGCCCCGGCGGTTCCGGCGACGGTGATCGCCGCGGTGAGCCGTGCATGGGCCTGGTGCAGCTGCCCGGGTCCGGCGAGTCGGGGCAGCGCCGCCATCGCGGCGGCGCTGTGGAGGACGGAGAGAGTGCCCAGGGTGAGGGCCACGGCGTAGAGGGCGGGCATCGTGAGCTGGCCGAGAACGGCAGCGGCGGGTATCGCCAAAACGACGGTGGCCGCGGCGAGGTCGGTGACGAGCAGCACGGTGCGTATCGGGTACCGGTCCAGAACGACGCCCGCCGGCAGCGAGGCGACCAGCGCCGGGAGCTTCGCGGCGAAGGCCAGGAGCGCGATCTGGCCGGGGGTGGCCTGGAGTTGCAGGACGGCGAGGGCGGGCAGGGCCACCTGGTGGACGGCGGTCCCCGCGTAGCTGGTGCCCTCACCGACCAGGAGCGCGGCTAAGGCCTGCCGGGCGGTCGAGCTTCCGCCCGGTGCCGCGAGGTTGGCGGCGGTGTCGGAGGCCGTCGTCACAGTGCGCCTCCGAGGGCCTGAGGAAGAGGGAGGAGGGTGGTTGACGGCATCGCTGAGATCTCGGTCTCGGCACGGACGAGGAAGAGGGCGGCGCGGAGTGCGGCGTACCTGTCCAGCTGGGCTTCGTAGAGGCGGCCGACGCGGGTGACCGCGGTCTGGCTGGTAGTGACGAGCCCGCGCACGGGGGAGGCCGGGTCGCCCAAGAGGTGCAAGGTGCGGGCGTAGCCGCGCCGGAGCTCCGGCTGGTCGGTGCTCGCCTGGTCGTCGCGGGCCAGGGTGTCGACGATCCGGTCCACGACGAGAAGCCGGTGCCGTTCGGCGTAGTGCTGGGCGGCGGCGAGGTCGGTGTGCGGGTCTTCGCCGGGTCCGGTCAGCGCGTACAGCACGACGGAGAGGGCCTCGCCGGAGCGCGCGAGGGCAGTCCGGTTGATGTTGTCCCGCCAGGCGGCGAGTGCGTGAGGGTCCTTCAGCGGCGGGGCCGCGGCCGGGGCCGGGCGGAGCACCCGCGCTCGCGGTGGCAGGACGCGGCCTGGGGGCGGCACGAGAACGGGAGCCTGGGTGAGTGTGCTCATCGCTCGCTGTCCTCCTCGGGCCCGCGTCGCGTCACGGCGGGGACAGTGGAGTGGATCAGCGCAGCCAGACCGGGCGAGGCAGCGGCAGGCAGGCGGATCCGCGCGACCCGGTGACCGTCCGGGGTACGACCGGAGCCGAGGACGTGCCAGCCGAGGTCGCGCAGATACTCCAGGAGCCGGCCGCCGCTTCCGTCCGGCCCGGTGCTCCAACTCGGTGCCTCGGCGTACACCCAGTCGATGCCGGTACGGGCCGCGTAGGCGGCGAGCCACAGCGTCATCAGCCATCCGACACGGTCGGTGCGGCCCGGCGCGGTGTAGGCCAATGAGACCTTCAGGGCCGGAGCCGGGTCGTCGACGGCCCACGACCGCAGATCCGGCTCCCGGTGCAGGAGGAGGCAGCCGACGAGGACTTCGTCCCCGCCGTCGTCCTCGTACAGGCCGACCGCCTCCGTACGGTGGTCCCGGAACGCGGCGACGTGGAGGGCGGGCGCGTCGTGACCGCGCCGGGCGAGCCACAGGCCGCGGTCCTGGACGAGAACGGCGGCCGCCTCGCGGTCGGCGGCCGTCACGATCGGCCGCATCTCGTACGCCCACGTCGCCCGGCCGTCGCGGTCGGCCGCCGTGCCGGCGGGGGCGGTGGTGTTCATCGCGCCGCTCCGGCGGGCTGTGCCGGGGGCTGCTCAGCGGCGGTGGATCCTTCGCCGCCGAGGATGGCGTGGGTGTGGGCCAGTCCGATGAGGTGCGCGGCGTTGCTGGCGCCCGCCCTGCGCACGAGGCCGTCGGTCCGGGTGCGGAGTTCGCCGGCCGGGATGCGTGCTGCGCGGGCGATGTCGTCCGGCCGGGAGTGCTCGGCGATGGCGCGGATGAGCAGTTGGTCGTCTGCGTCCGGCTCGAAGGCGCGGCGCAGCAGCGAGGGCGGGGGCGGGGGCACCTGCTGGTGGCTGAGGAGGGCGTGGGCGAGAACCGCGCGGGAGGAGCGCGGAGGGCAGTGCAGGCTCTCGCGCATCACCCGGACGTGGGAGCTCACGGTGTCGCCGGACAGGTGTTCCTCGCCCGCGATCTCCGGGTTGGTGAGCCCGCACACGAGGTGGGTGGCGACCCGCTTCTGAGCCCGGGTGAGCGGAGTGATCGGGGCGGCGACGGTGGTGGTCATCTGGATTCCTGGTCGGGTGATGGTCAGGCCGCGAACGGGCGGAGGCGGACGGGCAGCTGCTCGTGGCCGTTGCTGATCAGGGAGCTGAGCGGCTTGAGATGGTCGGCGGGGACGGCGAGTTCGAGGTGGGGGAAGCGGGTGAAGAGCTTGCGCAGGCTGGTGGCGAGCTCCAGTCGGGCGAGCGGGGCGCCGAGGCAGAAGTGCACGCCGTGCCCGAAGGCGAGGTGGTCCTTGGCGGGTCGGCGGATGTCGAAGGCGTCGGCGGTCTCGCCGTGCCAGTCGGGGTGCCGGTTGGCCGCGGCGTAGGAGGCGAGGATCGCCTCGCCCTTGGCGATGGTCTGGCCGTCGGGCAGCACGATGTCGTTGACGGCGTAGCGCATCGGGAGGTGCTTGACGGCCGGTTCCAGGCGCAGGGTCTCCTCGACGACGTCCGCCCAGTCGGCGTGGCCGGCGCGGATCTGGTCGAGCTGTTCGGGGTGGGTCAGCAGGAGGCTGATGGCCTGGTCGATCACGTTGGCGGTGGTCTCGTATCCGGCGCTGATCATCAGCAGGAGGGTGTCGCGGAGTTCGGCGTCGGACAGGCCGCGCCCGTCTCCGTCGTCGTCGCGGGCCCTGATGAGCAGGGAGGTCATGTCGTCGCCGGGGTCGGCGCGCTTGGTGGCGATGAGCTGGTCCAGGACCTCGTACAGGTTCGTGGTGTTGGTGGCGGCCTGGTCGGCGGTGAGGGTGGTGTCGAAGACGCCGTCGACGACGCTGCGGAAGTGGGCACGCTGGTCGGCGGGGACGCCCATGAGGTGGCCGATGACCGCGATCGGAAGCGGGTAGGCCAGGTGCTCGCGCAGGTCGACGCTCTGTCCGGTGGGCAGGGCGTCGAGGTCGTCGAGGATCGCCTCCACGATGGTCTCGACGACGGGGGCCAGGGCGTCGATGCGGCGCGCGGAGAAGGCGGGGGCGATCATGCGCCGCAGCCGCCGGTGGTCGTCGCCGTGCGCGGTGAACATGTTCTTGACGGCGACCCACAGCGCGAGCGGCCAGGTCTGTATCGCCTCCTGGTAGCCGGGCCAGTGGGCTCGGGCGTCCTTGGAGACGTCGGGGTTCTTCAGCAGGCTCTTGAGCAGGGCGGGGTCGGTGATCGACCAGGCGGTCACGCCGAGGATGTCGACGCGGACCGCGGCGCCGTGGCCGCGGAGGCGCTTGTGCTCGCCGTGGTGGTCGGCGCCGGTGGGGTCGAGGACGATCGGGGTGGCGGGCTGGGGCATGGGAGAACTTCTCCTTCAGGCTGCGGCGGGAGCGGGGAAGCGGACCGGGAGCCGGGTCAGCGCGCGGTGGAACGGGCCGGGGCGCCAGGTCAGCTCGCCAACAAGGCAGTCGAGGTCCATTTCGGGCAGCGCGTCGAGCAGGTCGGTGACGGCCGTTTCGGCGATGAGGTAGGCCAGGGAGCGTGCCGGGCAGGCGTGCGGGCCGGTGCTCCACGACAGGTGGGCCCGGTCGCCGGACCCGCCTCCTTCCAGGGCGGGGTCGTTGTTGCACGCGGCCATGGAGATGACGACCGGCTGGTGGGCGGGCAGCAGGATGCCGTCGAGACGGACGGGCTGCGGCGGGTAGGTGATGCAGTAGTTGGCCAGCGGCGGGTCGTGGTAGAGCACGGTGTCCAGCACTTCGCGCACGGAGGCGCCGGCGGAGTGCACGGTCGCGGAGAAGTCCTCGTCGGTGAGGATCTTCAACAGGGTGTTGGTGATCAGGTTGGTCAGGGGTTCGATGCCGGCGCCGTACAGGGTGACGAGCTGGTGTGCCATCTCGGTGTCGTCGAGCCGGGCCGGGTCGGCGATGAGCCGGGAGGTGATGTCCTCGGCGGGCTGGCTGCGGCGCAGGGCGACGAGCTCGGACACGGCCTGGGCCAGCATCTGGTTGCCGGCCGCCGCGTTCACGCCGTCGAAGATCTTGGCCATGCCGTTCGCGATGCGCAGGCCGAGCTCGTCCGGGCAGCCCAGCAGCGCGCTCAGGATCCGGAACGCCAGCGGCCACGCGAACTGCGCCAGCAGATCGGCACGGCCGACAGGGCGGAACTCGGCGATCGTCTCGGCGACGACCCGTTGGACGAGGGAGTGCAGTCGGTGCTGGTCGACGGCGTCGAGGGCGGAGGCGTTCGCCGCCCGGTAGCGGGAGTGCGCGGGGCCGGCCGAACGCAGCGCGTTGGGGCGGTACTCCATCATCGGCCGCACGGGACAGGTGTCGGGAACCGCCTGCTCCCACACCCGGGGGTCGGCGGGGAAGCGCAGCTCGTCGTTGAGGATGCGGCGGGCCTGGTCGTAGCCGATGACCAGGGTCGCGGGCACGCCGGGCGCCAGGTCGACGGGTACGAGCGGCCCGTACGCCAGGCGCATCGCCGCGTAGGCGGCGTGCGGGTCGGCGGCGAACTCGGCCTCGTAGAGCGCGATACGGGTCGGCGGCGGGGCGGTGCCGGGGGCGGTGGTCACGGGCGGCGCTCCAGGGAGTGGAGGTGGCGGGAGGTCAGGTAGGTGACGAGCTCGATCAGGGCCAGGTAGCCGGAGCGGCCCACGCGGGCGTCGCATTCGGTCAGCGGGGTGTCCGCGTCCAGGGCGAGGGCCTGGCGTATCTCCTCGGGCGGATACGCGGGGGCGCCGTCGAACCGGTTGATCGCCACGGCGTAGGGGACGGCGTGCTCTTCCAGGAGAGCCAGGTGTTCGTGGGAGGCATCGAGGTTGCGCGTGTCGGCGAGGACCAGGGCACCCAGGGCGCCCTCGGTCAGGCTCTGCCACAGCGGCCGGAACCGGGTCTGGCCCGGCGTCCCGAACAGGTACAGCACCCGAGTCGCGCTGATGTGGATGCGGCCGAAGTCGACGCCGACGGTGGTCGTCTTCTTCTCCGGGGCGCCGGCGAGGTCGTCCACTTTGGCGCCGGCCTGGGTGAGCGGCTCGTCCATGTGCAGGGGCGGCACTTCGGACACGGACCCGACGAAGGTGGTCTTGCCCACGCCGAAGCCGCCCGCGACAACGATCTTCGCGGAGTGCACCGCGGTGGTGGGTCGGATCTCAGACCTTGGTTCGTAGACCATGGAGCACCTCCCTGAGGATGTCGATGTCGGGCTGGTCGTCGCGGGCGTTGACGGGGCTGCTCAGGTGGCCGCTGTCCATCAGGTCGCAGACGAGGATCAGGACGGTGGACGGCGGAAGTTGAAGGACGGCGGCGATCTCGGCCACCGCCAGGCCGCCCCGTACGCCCTGGGCCAGGGCCAGGACCCGGCGGTGGTCCAGGCGCAGCCCGTCGGCCGGGCCCGTCGCGGCGAGGACCAGGGACTCCAGGCGCACGTCCGGCCGGCTGGGGCGGTCACGCCCTCCGGTCCGTACGAAGGGCCGCACCATGTCCGGGTCCCGCCGCGGCCCGCTCACCCCGCGGCCTGCGCGTCCCGCACCGGCGTCCGGGCCTCCACGGCCATCCGGCCACCGACGCTCACCGCGAGCTCGCCCATCTGATGGGCGATCGCGGCGAGATCCACGTCCGGGCCGGTGGACTGCACCAGCAGGAGCGCGTTCGGGCCGGCCTGCGTGATCAGGCAGACGTACTCGTGCAGCTCCAGCAGGAGCTGACGCAGCCCGCCGCCGCGGAACTCCTCGCCGTAGGTGCGGGCGGCGCCGCGCAGGCTGGCGGCGATGGCCGCGTGCCGCTCGGCCTGGTCGTGAGCGATGGAGGACGTCCGGGAGTGCAGCATGCCGTCGGTGGTGAGCAGGACAGCGCAGTGGACTCCGTCGAGGGTGGCGAGCCGTTCGTCGAGCAGCCAGCCGAGCGTGTTGGCGTGCGTGTCGGTGAACATCAGGCTCCTTCGGGGGTGTCAGGGTTCTGGCGGGCGCGCTCGGTGCCGGTGGCCCAGGCGGCGACCACGCTCGCGCGGCCCGGCCGGGCGTGCTCGGCGCTGGCGGCGGGCTGCCGCGGTGTGAGGGCCGCGCCGCGCTGGCGGACGGTCAGGCCGGTAGACGTGGTCGTCGGCGCGGGCACCGGCGGGGCGGTCTGCGCGCTGGCGGCCTGCTCTTCGGGGACGTGGGTGAGCAGGTGGCTGGGGAAGAAGATCTGGACGCTCGTGCCCCGGTAGGCGTTGGGGGCCTCCAGGTCCACGCTGAAGCCGTACCCGCGGGCCAGGACCGCGGCCACCGCGAACCCGGTGCGCGGGTGGGCCCCGTGCTGGGTGACCGGCGCGGTCTTCTGACCGTTCAGGGTCTGGCGGGCGGCCATGACGGCCTCGCAGTTCATCTGCAGGCCGGCGTCGTCGATTCGTACCGTGAGGCCGTGGTGCCCGTTGAGCAGGCGCACGTCTACGGAGGCCGACGAGGGCGAGTACTTCAGCGCGTTGTCGAGGAGCACCGCGATCGTGTGGACGGCCGGCCCGACCACCCGGCTGGTCAGGGCGACATCGGACTCCTCGTGCTTGATCCGCTCGAACCCCTCCAGGTGGCCCATCGCCGCCTGGACCACGTCGGTGAACGTGGTGGCCGGCCAGCGCCTCGACAACTTCCCCCCGCCGAGAATCACGTAGTTCTGCGCCACCAGCAGCAACTGCTGGACAAGACGGTCGATGGTGACGAGCGTCTCGTACGCCTCCCCGCCCGCGTGCCGGCGCACACCCTCGCTGATCTGCCGGCTCACCTTCGACGCGATCACCACCATGGACGCGGCGAAGCTGCGGACCGCCGCCTGGGCGGCCTCCTCGGCAGCACGCTGGGCTTCGGCGGCCGCTGCCTCGGCGTCCTGCTTGACCTGGGACACCTGAGCACCGGTGGCGGTCTCCGCGTCGTACTGCACCTGCCGCATCGCCGCGGCCACCGAATCGACGACGAATCGCACCCGGTCGGCGATCACGGTGCCCGTCAGGGCTTCCGGCAGCGCGAGGTCGACGCCTTGTCCGGCGCCAGGCCTCACGACGGCCGCCTGGACCGCAGGCACCACCTCGTCGGCCACCTGCCCCAGGATCAGCTCGGCGGCCCGCAACTGCCGGGTCAGGTTCTCGGCATGCCGCTGCAACCTGTCGGACCGGCGGCGCTCCGCGCGCAGGGACCCCCGCAAGTGCCAGACCGCGCCGCCGCCGGCCAGGGCCAGCGCCGACGGCACGGCGACCGCTGCGGCTTCTATCAGAGTGCTCATCAGATCCCCACGGGCGTGCGGTCGTCTCGGGCAGGTAGGAAGTACGGAGGGCGGGTCGCGTGCGGCGGACACAAGGTGGCCATCAGGAGGAACGGGGCGCTGAAGACCCGTCCCTGCGCGTTGCCGAAGCGGGCCCAGCGCAGGTCCTCGTCCGGTCCGGCCGTGCGCGGCGGGACCTCGAGGAGGCCCTCGTCGCGGTGCTCGGCCGGCCAGCTCCAGTGCATGCCGTAGCCGGAGCCGGGCGGGAGGATGAGGACCCATTCGTCGGTGAGCGCGCGGGCCACGGCGGCGCCCACCGGGTGAGGCCGGAACCCCTCGAAGCGGCTGATGACTTCCAGCGCGGCGCGGCGAGGCATCGTCAGGGTGTCGAAGTGCTCCCCGATCACCGCCTCGCACGGCTCACCCGCCGCTACCAGGGGGAACAGGTCGTCGACGGTGATCTCCTGCGTGCTGGGGCAGGCCCCGTACGAGGGCGACACGGCCCCGGGGCCAGCAGCCGCGAACCCGGCCGGGCGGACGGCCGCCGCCCTCATCGCCCGGCCCCCGCTCCGACCAGCTCCCGGCCACACCGCGCGGCCTCCAAGGCCAGCTCGGACTGGAGGAGCGCCACATGCGAGAAGCCCTGCGGGAAATTCCCCAGCTGCCGCTCGTTGACGGGGTCCCACTCCTCGGCGAGCAGGCCGAGGTCGTTGCGGGCCCGCAGCAGCCCGTCCTGGAGGATCTCGGCCTCGTCGACGCGCCCGATGAGAGCGAGAGCGGTGACCAGCCAACCCGAGCAGATGAGGAAGGCGCCCTCGTCACCGGGCAGGCCGTCGACACCCGGCGCCTCGCCCTCGGTGTGGTAGCGCAGCAGGAACCCGCCCTTGATGGACAGCTCCTGCTGGATCGCCTCGATCGTGCCGATGAGCCGCTTGTCGTCCGGGGCCAGGAAGCCGGTGATGGCCAGCTGCAGCAGGGAGGCGTCCAGTGCCGACGAGCCGTACGACTGCGTGAAGGTGTTCCGCTGCTCGTCGTACCCGTCGTGACAGACCTGCTCGTGGATCGTGTCCCGGATCTCCCGCCACCGCTCCACCGGACCCTGGCAGGCCCCGGATTCGATGAGCCGCACCGCCCGGTCGAAGCCGGTCCAGGCCATGACCTTGGAGTGGACGAACTGCCGGCGCGGGCCGCGAACCTCCCACACCCCCTCGTCCGGCTCCTCCCAGCACGTCTCCAGGCAGCCCACCAGGTCCGTGATCAGCGGCGCGACAACCGCCGTCAGGCTCGGGTCGCGCTGCTGCGCCGCGTACAGGGCGCTGACGACCTCGCCGTAGATGTCCAACTGCAGCTGCTTGACGGCGCCGTTCCCGATTCGGACCGGGGCCGAGTTCTCGAAGCCGGGCAGCCAGTGGAGCACGGTCTCGGGCAGGTCGCGCTCGCCGCCTACCCCGTACATGACCTGCAAGTTCTCGGGGTGGTCCCCGATGACCATCCGGAGCCAGGCGATCCAGTCCCTGGCCTCCTGCACGAAGCCGCAGTCCACGAACTGCTCCACGATGAGGGCGGAGTCGCGCAGCCAGCAGAAGGTGTAGTCCCAGTTCCGCACGCCGCCGATCTCTTCGGGCAGCGACGTCGTCGGCGCGGCCACGATGGCGCCGGTCAGCGCGTAGGTGAGGGCCTTGAGCGTGATGAGGGACCGCTCGACGGCTCCCCGGTGGGGCCCGGTGTAGGTGGACTGGGAGATCCAGTCCTTCCAGAAGTCCGCGGTCGCCTTCATCAGCCCGGTCGCGTCCGGCAGCGGCGGCGGGGCGTCCTGGCCCTGCTCCCAGGACAGGGTGAAGGCGACGCGCTCGCCCGCGGACACGGTGAACTCCGACGACAGGTCACCGTCGGCCTCACGAGTGGGGGCGGCGGTGTCGAGCCAGAGCCGGCCGTCGCCGAGGTCGGCGCTCGCGCGGCTGCCGTCGACCTCGATCCGCGGCACGCGGATTCCGTACCCGGGGCGCGCCCGCAGGAGAGACCGCATCGGCACCCGGCCGCTGACGCCGCGCACGATGCGGACCAGCTGCGGCGCCCCATCGGTGGCCGGCATGAAGTCGAGAACCTGGACCGTGCCCGTCGGGGTGATCCAGGTGGACTCCAGGATCAGCGTGCCGTCCAGGTAGCGCCGCCGATCCGCGGCTGCGGGCGCGGCACCGTCCGCACCGGCCGGGCCGATGCGCCACAACCCATGCGTCTCGGTCCCGAGCAGGCTCGTGAAGTGGGCCGGGGAGTCGAAGCGGGGCAGGCCCATCCAGTCGATGGCGCCGTCACGGTCGACCAAGGCGGCCGTCCGCATGTTCCCGATGAAGCCGTGGTCCTCGATCCGTCTCACTCGCCGGGGCCGCACCAGAGCGTTCCTGGGGGTCGGGATCAGCGCACCGGCAACCGCTGCCCCGAGAGGCAGGGCTTGGTGCGGAGACATGAGGCGGCTTTCCATGGTGTCCGATCTCTACGGGCCCGGAGGAGACCGGGCGGTTGCGGGTGGGCACGGTGTATGGGCGGCTTGGCCGCGTTCATCAGCAGAAAGCAGGGCGAGAGGCCCTACGGCGGCGGGGCCTTCGTGGGACGCGACTTCGTCGCCAAGGCGGTCATGGCGTGCGCGCGGGCCAGGCGCCGGGCGATGACCTCGAAACGGGAGTCCGGCCCGGACGTCCGCAGACAGTGTTCGTGGAGGAGTTCGTCCAGCACGCGGTCGGCGTCGATGCTGTCGTCGACGCGGACGAGCTCGGCGTAGGCGGCGAGCGCGTCCCGCCGTGCGGCCCAGTACGGTACCGCCGCGCTGTCGGGCCCGGCTTCCACCAGGCCGCCGATGTCCTGCTGGACGTCCCGCGGAAGGCGGCCGCCCGTACTGTCCTTCGGCCGGCCGACCCACCAGGTGTGTCCGGCTTCCCGGCCTCCGAGGAATCCCTCCACGATGCCGAGAAGCCCGACGACCGCCTCCGCTCGGAGGTCGGCTCCGGCCCCAGGGGACACCGCCGCCTGGTGGACGCTGACGGCGGAGTCCGCCGCCATCACTGCCTCCGCGGCCTCCAGCAGCGGTCCGTCGCCCCACCGGCCGGGGTGCGGGCGGTAGGGCACGAGGATAAGGTCGCGCAGCGCACCGGACCCCATGAGCGGGGCGGCCCAGGCACCGATGTGGCCTGCGGCTGCCCCGGTCGTCTCCGGGTCGTCGACCCGCACGGTCAGCTCCAGGTACGGGGCGAGCCCATTCTGCGGGCGAACCCACCACGCCACGTCGCCAAGGTCCGCCAGGAGCGCGGGCAGGTGGTCGGCGAGCAGATCCCTCCGGCCCTGGATCGGTCCGTGAAGCTGTGCCTGGACGTACCGGGAGGCGCCGATGGCGTGCGCCCGGGGGCAGAGGCCGATGACCATGCTGAGGTCCGGCGCGGGCCGGGGCGGGCCGGCCGCGCGCAGGAGCGTGACCACCTCGACTGGACGTCCGGCCCAGCCGTGGGCATCGCGCGCGGGAGCCTCGACGAGGTGGAGGGGGCCGAACTGCTGGTCGGAGGTCTGCTCGCGGAGCAGCGCGAGGTCGCCGGGGCGGGTGAGGTCGAGGGACAGACGCTGGTCGAAGCGCTCCGCGAGCACCCGGTCGGGGATCCCGCGTTGCTCGCGGAGGATCTCCATGGCGTCCTCCCACTGTGCCATCGAGGCCCGGGGGCCGGGCAGGTCCCAGGAGTTGAGTCGCCACATCGCGGGGCTCAGCACGCTCCGCCCCGTGACGACGCGGGGCAGGACCGGCAGGTGACGGGCGGCTCCCCAGTGCATGGGGCGCAGCGTCCCCACGGGGCCGGTCATCCGTACGGCCTGGCCGCGGACGAGCTCGTCCAGGAAGCGGACGAGGGCCGGGGTCTGGCACTCGATCTGGAGCGGGTGCGGGGTGCCTGCCTCGATGACCTGCTGGCGAGAGCGAGAGACGAGGTGGAGGGCCTGCCCGTCGCACATGACTGCCAGGTCGGACAGCTCGATCAGGTCGTCGGCCGGCTCCCGGTACTCCGACAGCGCGATGACAGCGGGCATCAGCCGCGGGGTGCGGGTGATGTGGACTCCGGAGGGGGCAAGGCCCGGGAAGGACAGCTGGGCGGTCAGCGCGCCGTCCGTGCTGGTCGGCCGGTTGGTCAGCTCGTCCAGCAGGGGGCTGGAGGGCCGGGTCGCGAGCAGCGCGGCGAATCGTCCCCCGCTCAAATAGCCCCACCCTCGCGAGGCGGCGCGGACGGCGAGCGTGAAGGTGCCGGAGGTGAGGGCGTCTAGGGAGGGGCTGTGGACTTCGAAGAGGAGTTCCAGGTGCCGGGGCAGGTCCGTGGCGTCCGGCGTGCCGACCGCGATCCGTTCGGCCAGCTCGTCGTCGAGGACGATGTCTTCCCCGGTGAGCGTCGCGTGCTGGGCGGTGGCCAGGAGGACGGCATCGCGCGGGCACATGCGGTGCCAGGCGGTGCCGGCCGTTGGTGTGGTGTGGTAGCCGTCCGGCAGTCCTAACCCGGTGGGGCCGGTCAGCTCGAGCAGGGGCACCAGCATGCCGGGGCCGTAGTGGTCCAGGAACCGCCGGCAGTAATCCGTCCAGGCCTCGTGTCCGTCGGGTTCCGGGCTGATCCGGGCGAGCATCTCGGCGGCCTTCTCCGCCTCTCGCGCCACCTCGTGAGGCAGGACGACCGTCCCGTCCAGCAGGACGTCGAGCGCGACGGGTTGGTCGTCGCCTGGTACGTGCGGGGCCATCCGTTCCCGGATCTGGGCTCGCAGGGGGCCTTGGGCCTGGCCGGCAGTCTGGTTGTGGGCGGCCATGAGCCGGTGGATGCTGGCCAGCGCGCCCACGAGATCGGCGGCCTCGGGGAGGCGGTCAGCGTCCACGCGGGCGAGCTCGCGGAGCACGTACCCCAGGGCGTCGATCTCCATAGCCGATGGCTGCAGAGAGGTGATCAGCACTCGCCGGGCGACCAGCTCGTCGAGCAGTCCCCTCACGGCCGACTCGGAGTGCTCGGGGAACTCGGCCCGGATCTTGTGGAGCAGATCGCTGTAGGGGACGGGGGAGGCGGCGAGGTCGGTCAGCACCCGTACCTCCGGCTCCAGACGCAACGAGACCTCGTGCACCTCGGTCCCCTTCACGTCCAGGCGCCGCTGCTGCCAGGGGACGACCAGCCGGCCGCCGCGGCGCGCAGCCACATTCGACGACACCAGCCACAGCCGCTCACGAACGCGCGGCATCGCTTCCAACCGGCCAATGATGTCCGTGAGCCACTGCGATCCCGCCCGCGCCACGGCCTGGTGCTCCTCGCCCCACTGGGCCACCGGCGCGGTGCCGAAACTGGCCTCCAGCACCCCTGTAAACAGCCCGAAGGGCACAGGGCGGTTCACGGCGCGCTGGCAGTAGGCCGCGAGTGCCAGCAGCATGCCGCGGATCCGATCCGGATCGACCCCGCCCTGTGCGGTGAGAGCGTCGAGGCTCCGGGCCAGGTCGGGGCTGGCGTGCTGGACCATGTCGCGGAGCTCCGTCAGCACCCACGCCTGCTGGATCCAGGCCTGGGCCTCGTCCGGTGTGCCGCTCGCGGAAGGGACCGGCGGCAGGGCAAAGCGCCCGCTCGGATGGCAGACGGCCCGCAGCAAGGCGGGCGGTGCGCTCACGAAGCGCAGTCTGTTGCTGGCGGTGCTCATGCCTCTCCCTTTGTCGTGAACTCTGGCTACCGTGCCGCCGTCCGGCCCCGCTTCTCAGACGGTCGACCTGCGGCCCGTGAGGAAGAACCTGTCGAGCGCGTCGGCCGTGTCGGGCACGACCGCGTCACAGACTTCGATCCGCCGGAGAAGCGACCCGGTCTCGCGCCCGTCGTTGGTTGCCCGCTCCGCGTGTTGAAGCCGGAGATCGTCCGCCTGTCGGGCCGGAGGGCGATTGTTGATCATTTCTCGCCTGCCTCTGCGTCGTGCTCTGGTTCGTCGGGCCGTGACCGCTTCCACTGCGGCCCGACGATCACCAGAACGCCCATCCCGCCCACGACGACCACCAGCAGAATCGTTGCGTCCGCCGTCAGTCCCATCGCCTCGCCCTACTTCGTGCGGAACATCGCCGGCCGGCAACACCAGCGGCGCCCTGAGGGGACGACGACTGTAAGCGGTTCGAAATGGACGTTTGCTCACAGCTGTGAACAGCTGTCAAAGGCCTGGTCATGTCGGGTGCGTGGACTCCGGCAAAGTGGAGTCCGCCCCGCTCCTCGATGGGCTGGACACAGCGCCGAGGGTGGTCGATACGCACCGCTCCAGCGGCTGGCAGGTATCCACCACGACCTTCGGCTCCGGGATGGGATCCGTGCCGGCATCCTTCGGTCTGGGTAGCGGATCCGGAACGCCGGCTGCTGCCGATCTGGCCCTCGCCGACGCCACCTCGTCGGGGCATACGCACTCGACGATGTGCAGTACGTGGCCAAGGCTCGAAGCGAATCGGCGCAGAGACAGAACGTCTCGGTTCCGAGTGAGGGGGCGCCCGTCGAGCACGATGATCGTCCCTGGCGCCGTGTCGAGGTTCCACGACGCCGCCTTCAGCACTCCTTCGTACAACCAGTCGTTCAGTTCCGGAGGAGCCGCGACCAGGTTGGGGAAGAGGACCTTCCGCAGTGCGGCCGTGTCGAGCAAGACCCCCGGCAAGGCCTCCGCCAAGGCACGGGCGAGGGTGGACTTGCCGGTGAAGGGTCGGCCGCCTAAGGCGACGATCATGCACTCTCCTGTGAGCACTCGAATCCACGTCCGCTCCCGGTCACGCCGACTGGGGCAGCAGCTCGGGCAGGGCAGCCGGCTGCGGGCACTGGAAGAAGGCCCACACCGCCTTCCCGCTGACACCCTGCTGGCCGCCGCGAGGGGCCGCGGTCCAGCCATCGGACTCTGCGTTGACGAGAACCAGACCGCGCCCGCAGACGGCAGAGGGGGACGGGCGGATCGTCACCTTCGGAATGTTGCCGGAGTTGTCCGTCACCATGACCCCGAGGGCGAAGCCCCGCTTGAAGGCGAGCGTGACCCCCACGCACTCGGTCTCCTCCGGCGGTCGGGTTCGACCGTGCACGACTGCGTTGGTGACCAGCTCGCTGATGACCAACAGCACTCGGTCGACGAGGTCGTCATCCTCGGGCAGACCCCAGAGCTCGAGCTGGCGCCGAACGAAGCGGCGGGCCTGACCGACGTTGCTTTCCCGGCTCTCGATCTCGACGGCGACTCGCTCAATCCCATCGCCGTGTGCCAGCACCGCCAGGAATTCCCAGCTCTTCAAGGATGTCAACGCGTCCACCTCCCGGTTCTGGTGGGCGGGCGCCACCCGCCATCGGCTCCGAGGCCGCATGACGGGTGGTGCCCGCCGTGAGTCCGCCTGCCGGGGCGTCAGGTCCTCCGGCCAACGGACGGCTTGTCGGGCTTCCGAGATCAGCAGGATTCGCCTGAGGCTGGCGAAGGGCAACCGCGACGGTTGACTGATCAGTGACCCCGGATACCTGAAGTAACTGATCTGGTCACTGATCAGTGAAGAAGTCACTGGTTTTGACGCGTAGTCGACGGCTCGTCACTACGATTTCAGAAATCGATCCGGGCTGAGGAGGTGCTGATGGACCGCACGCCGCACGGCCCGTCCTGTGCCAAGCGGTTACGACAAGAGGCCACCCGGCGGGGTGCGTCACACGGCGAGATCGCCCACGTCATTCATACCCACTGCGCGGTCTCTCTCCTACGGGCCCAGCGCCTTGCCCGCGGGTTGACGCTGCAGGAGGCAGCCCAGGGCTTGAACGAGGTCAGCGCCGGACGTGCCGACGCCCCGCGGGTGGACGGCGACCAGCTAGGACACTGGGAGAAGGGCCGCCAACCGCGCCCGGCAACCCTCAGGCTCCTGTGCGAGTTCTACGGCTACTGCGCACCCGAGGATCTGGGGTTCACGAGCGCGGAGGCCGCGGTGCCGTCGCAATCAGCCGCCCTGGTCATGACGGGGCGCCTCCTGCCCTCGCCCAATGTAGTGCGGGCGCCCTTCACCGGCGACGCGTTGGAACAGCAAGTCGACGCCGCCCGACGCTCGGTGGACCGGACCCTGGCGGCTGGCACCATCAGCTCGACCCAGCTCGACATGCTCGACGAACAGGTGCTCTGGACACGAGAGCAGTACGTATACACGGCTCCGGCGCCCATGATCAAAGTACTCTTGGACCAACTCGCGGAGGTCGAGGACCTTGCGGCGCAAAGGCAGCCGGCCGCCGTCCAGGTCCGGCTGTCCGAGCTGACCGCCATGCTTGCCACCTTGGTCGCCGACGCCCTCATGAAGCTCGGTCACTTGTACCGGTCCCGGACCTGGTACGCCACGGCGCGGAACGCCGCTGACGACAGCGGCAACACCGAACTTCGCGCCCGGGTGCGGGCGCAAGCTGCGATGCTCCCATTCTACTACGGACCCTTGGAGGAGGCGGTCGCCCTGACCCGGCAGGCCCGGATCATCAGCCGCGGACGTGCCAGCGCGACGGCTGCCTTCGCCTCGGCAGCCGAAGCACGCGCACTGGCCAAACTGGGAGATGCAGAAGGAGCCGAGGCAGCACTTAGGATCGCCACCGCTGCGTTCGAGCAGAGCGGAGCCGGAGCCTCAGCCGACAACGATGCCTTCGGCTTCCCCGAGCGGCGCTTCAGGCTCTACGAGAGCGGCACCCTGACGGCTCTCGGGAAAACGAGCCAGGCACGTCGCGTCCAGGAGGCGGCCCTCCGCCTTTACCCCTCGAAGACCGGCATCGATCCGGCCTTGCTCAGTCTTGAGTCGGCCCTCTGCCTTGCACACGACGGCAGCCCGACCGAGGCCTGCCAGTTGGCAGCCAGTACGTTCCTACGAATCGTTCCGGAGCACCGCACGCCAATCGTAGAAGAACGGGCAAGAGAGGTCATCGGGGCTCTGCCGCCGGGCGCGGAGTCAGGTCGCGCAGCACGCGAGTTGCGTGAGATCCTCGCGCTTCCTCCCGGACAGATGTGACAGCGGCCGTACACGTCGGCGAGCCTGGACCTCATGACACAAGCTGCGCCGGCCCCCGGCGGGTACGACGAGTCCGAGATGTACCAGGTCCTGGAGCGAGGGTGTACGGCCGTCGGCCTCGACTCCTCCGACGCCCGCCTGCTCCGCGGGCACACGAACGCGGTCATTCTCCTTGAGAGGGAGCAGGTCGTCGTCAAGATCGCCCGACGCGGATCGCGCGTCGACGACGTGGCACGTACCGTCCAGTTCGTCCGCTGGCTCATGGACGCCGGCTTCCCCACCGTTCCCCTGCACTCGGTCGACCAGCCCGTCGTCATCGACCAGCACGCCATCACCTTCTGGCAGTACCTGCCCCAGCCGGCTCAACCTCTCGCCGCAGCCCAGCTCGCCAAGCCTCTCTACGCACTCCACACTCTGGCGACCCCACCCGTTTCCCTGCCCGTCCACGACAACCTAGGGGCGATCCGCCGGTCTCTTGCTGCGATCACCTGCCTGCCCTCGGAGGCGCTGTCGTTCTTGGGTGAGCACGCTGCGCAACTCGAGTCCGATCTGAGTGCCGTGGAGTTCGAACTCCCGGAGGGCGTGATCCAGGGAGACCCACAGCACCGCAATGCCCTGCACGTGGGCGATGGTGAGGCGGTGCTGTGCGACTGGGACACGGTGGCGCTCGGACAGCCAGAATGGGACTTGATCACCATAGAGGTTCACTGCCGACGTTTCGGTCACGGAGAACAGCACTACAAGGCCTTCGCCGACGCGTACGGGTGGGACGTCACGCGCTGGCCCGGATACAACACCCTGGCGGCGATCCGTGAGCTGCGCATGATCACGACAAATGCGCGGAAGGTCCACCACGCCCCCAGCAGTTTGGAAGAGGTCCAACGCCGGGTGGATGGGCTTCGCCGCCAAGACCAGCTCCTCGGCTGGAGCATTCTCTGACCCCAAGCCGTACGTGCGGGCACCGCAGGCTGGGGGATGCGGTGCTCCTCGCCCTGTCGATCCGCACGTCGCGCGGCTTGAGCAGGGCAGGCGGCTGCCGATGGATCTGGAGCCGCTCTCTACCGGACCGCCCGGGTGGGACCTGGTGTCCACGACTGTACGGACGTGGACGACCGGTGCGGTCACTCCCGCCGAATGCGATTCCTTCTGCTCGACCTACGGCCACGACGTGACGACTTTGGCCCAGGTCGTTTAGAACAGCTGGTGACCTTCCCGGAGTGCGTGGACGATCCGGTTCAGGGCGTGCGGGATTAGCCCGGATCCCTTGGTCGAGCCTCCGTCAGGTTCGGAGTTGGAGTACACCCGTGCCTCTTCGCCTCGGGCACGGAAGACGTGGAACTGCTGCTGGTTGATGTCCACGCCGTAGACGCACCGTGTTTCGATGCGGTCCGGCGCGAGGTGGTTGGCCCTCAGTCCCAGTTCTGCGGCCCGCTGCTCGTACTCGGTGAGCTCGCGGTCGTTGGGGCGTCCCCAGCCTTCGAACATCAGCGCAGCGCCCGCCACGGGGGAGTCGGCGTACTCGCGCCGCCGTAGGTCAGCCGGGGGTGGGGGAGGTTTCTGGCGACGTTGGTGAGCGCGTCGGCGGGGTTGATGTCCCGGCCGTTCCATGACCGGGTGGGGATCATGCGCAGCTCGATCGAGCGCGCGTCGACACTTTCCAGGTGCACGGTGAACAGGCGGGCAGGTCGATCCCACCCGCGCCGTTCTCCTTCCCTCGCCTCGATGGCGTGCAGCGCCGTGGCCATGGCGTCGGCTAGGTCGTCCTGGAAGAGGCCCAGGGGCTTGCTCGGCATGAGGACGGTGCGCTTCTCCCAAGACTGCATGATCGCTCTTCTCTGTCGGCCCGGCGAGAGGGCGGGTGGGGTCCGGCGGATGCTGGCCGGGCGATGGGGCGCGCCGGGCCGATCTACACCGAGGGAGGGCCGGGTGGATCACGGCCGGTACGAGTACACCTTACCCAAACTCGTAGGCTTAAGCAATCTCCACCTGGGGGGGTTTGATCTGCCTATCTGCGCCAGTGGTCCCGGCTGCTCCGGGCGTGGAGCCGGAGCAGCCGGGAGGGGAGTCAGAAGACGGGGTGCCCCTCGCGGAGCGCGTGGGCGATCCGGCCAAGGCCGAGAGGGACGAGCCCGGCGCCTACCGTGGTCTGGTCGTGCTGGGCGGTGGAGACCACTTGGGGCTGGTGGCCGCGGCGGCGTCGGACGTAGAACTCCTCCTGGTTGATGTCCACGGCGTAGACGAGGCGGGCCTCGATCCGGTCGGGGGCGAGGTGGTTGACGCGCCGGCCCTGCGCGATCGAGCTCTGCTCGTACTCGGTCGGCTCCCGGTCGGCGGGCCGGCCCCAGCCTTCGAACATCGCGGCGATGCCGGCCACGGGGGCGTCGGCGTACGAGCGGTGCTCCACCGCGGGCGGTACGGCGGGCAGGTGCCGCGCGGTGCGGGCGATCGCGTCGGCCGGGCTGCGGACCTGCGCGCCCCAGAGCCGGCCCGGGACCACGCGCAGTTCGATCGAGCGGGTGTCGAGGTCGGCCAGGTGGATGGTGAACAGCCGTGCGGGTCTGTCCCACCCGCGGCGTTCTCCCTCGCGCTGTTCGATGGCGGCCAGGGCGGTGGCCATGGCGTCGGCCATCTTGTCCTCGCACAGGCCGAGGGGGGTGGCGGGCATGAGGACGGTGCGCCTCTCCCAGTTCTCCATGGTGGTGCTTCCTTCGAGTGCTGGTGGTGTTCGTACGGGGCTGACGGTCGGGGCCTGCGGGGGGTCAGGGCTGTTCGCGGTACCAGGTGAGGACCTTCTCGGCGTGCGGCTGGTCGAAGGTCACGGTCAGCGTGCCGTCGGTGAGGTCCTGGGTGACGCCGTACGCCAGGCCCGTGGGGGAGGTGGTGCCGGGCCAGCGGTTGATCAGGGTGAGCAGTGCTCCGGCGGTGGGCCCTGCGGCGGTGAGCGTGAGGACGATGGTCAGCGCCTCGTCGTCGATGCCGAGGTCGACCGGGGTGCCCGGGAGTTCGGAGCGCAGCCGGTCGAAGAGGTGCTGCTGGTCGGGGACGGCGGTGCCGAAGGCGTCGGCGTTGGCCTTGGCCTGGGCGGTGCGCTGGTAGAAGCTGTCGATCAGCTTCTGTGCGCTGGCGCGGAGTTCGGGGTCGGTGATCTCGTCCAGCGCGCGGATGGCGCGCTGCGCGGTTCCGGGTGCGGTGAGGGGGTGGAAGCCGATTTCGCGGTGGGTCCCGTCGGCGTCGAGGAGGGTGAGGATCGCCAGGTTGGCGACGGGGTTGACGTTGATCGCCCACTGGTCCGGCAGGGGATGGGGGGTGGTCACGGAGGCCTCCAGGGCGGTGGGTGCGGGGTGGTGGCGGGGCGGGGGCGGCGGGAGCGCCGGGGCGCCGTTGCCGCTCCCTTCCCGTGCTCGTCTTCGGTGCTCTGGTGGAGCTGGGCAGCGGCGGTGGGAGCGCGGGACGGGTAACTGGTCTCGCGGGAGCGGGTCGCCGGGGAGTGGGGCACGGTGCTCGGGTGTGTTCACGGGGGTCGGGGTCCGGGGTGTGAGGGTGGCCGCGGGCCGGCGGGGGTCAGAGGTCGGAACGCAGGACCAGGCGCAGCGCGTCGTAGATCGCGGCGCGCCGGTCGGCGGGGACGTGGTCCGCGAAGGCGAGGTGGACGCGGACGGTGGCTTGGTCGTCCTTCCACCGGGTGAGGGGCTCGGGCTCGGGGACCAGGTCGTCGGTGGCCAGCCCGATGGCCCATCCGGCGAGGTCAGGTGCTTTGTCGAGGAGCTGCCCCACAGCGCGGTAGGCGGTGCTGGCCGCCTCGTCGCCGAGGGACTGCCAGGTGCGCGGCTCGTCGGTGTCTGCGGTGTGGGGGATCGGCTGGTCGCAGAGGCTCTCGCCGACGCCGGACTGGGAGTCGAGGGCGAGCAGGAACATGTGGTGGACGGTGGCGGCGGCGTGGCGAAGATCGGCGGTGGTGTAGGGCGGGAGCGCGGCCGGCCCCGGCGGGGTGCCGGCGTCGGCCGCCTCGGTCTCTGCTTCGCGTTCGGCTTCGTCGCGGTCGGCGCAGTTGCCGCACAGCCCCTCCCACCCTTCGCCGTCCGCGGTGGATTCCTCGCAGTCCTCGGCCGAGCAGAAGCGCGCCTCGTAGGTCGCGGTCGGGATGAACCGCATGGCCGCGCTGGGGCTGGTGAGGGTGAGGACGCCCTCCTCGAAGAGGTGCACCGCGGCTTCGTAGCGGGGACCGCGCCGTACGGTGTGCCAGACGTCGACGCCGTGGAGCTGGCGGTGCTCGGCGGACTCGGGCCGGACCCAGGTGTTTCCGTCGCGGAAGTGGACGACGTACTCGGACTCGAGGGCGATCGCGGCGCGGACCTCGGCAAGGGTTACGGGGGCGGGGGTGTTCGCGGGCATGGGAGCGTCTCTCAAGGGGTTCGGGGTGAACGGACGGACGGGCGGGGTGCTGCCGGGCGGCCTCGGGCCGCCCAGCAGCGGGGCGGGTCAGATGCGGGTGACGCGGTCGCCGTCGTCGGTGAGGGTCAGCATCAGGCGGCGGTGGTCGTGCGGGGCGTCCCAGGCGACGCCGAGCTGCCGGAGGAGCGGGTGGGGATCCCAGTGGGTGACGGTGCCGGTCGCCCCGGCGGGGACGGGGTCGTGTTCGCCGGTGCACAGGACGACCTTGATGCGCTCTCCGGCGGTGAACTCGGGCTGCACGTCTGCTCCTTCGGTGGGGCGGCCGGGCGCTGCGGGCGGCCCGGCCGCGGGCGCGGTGGCGGGTCGGGTTCAGCGGTGTTCGGCCTCACCCTTGTTGTCGACCTCGACGAGCAGGAGCCGTGGCCGGTCGGCCTCGTGGTCGATGTGCACGTACGGGACCAGGTGCTCGCCCTTCCAGTGCCGACGCAGCCGTACCAGCACGCTGACGCCGTAGACCCGCAGCTCGTAGGTGTCGCTGGGGCTGCCGCCCTCGGGGTCGGGGTCCGCTTCCACGACGGCCAGGGTGGCCCGGCGCACCGGGTAGGTGGTGGTGCGGCGGCGCAGCGGCATGGTGGTGGCGAACACGTAGACCGCGACGCTGGAGAGGGTGGCGGCCATCAGGGCGTCGGCGGCGGTGTGCGGCTCGTAGAGCCAGGAGCTGCCGAGGGCGACAGCGGCGCTGGGCGCGGCGCACAGGATGCTCCAGCGCCACCAGCGGCTGGATGGGGTCCGGCCAGCGTGAGCCGGTCGGCGGACGGTCTCGGGCACGGATGCCTCCAGAAGTGGGCGGCCAGAAGGCGCAGCGGAGGGGCGGGAGTCGCACGGCCCGGGCCCGGATGGGGGCACTTGTTCACCCGGCGACATCTCAAACAATACAGAAACTCGTGGAGTTAAGCAATGTTCTCGATGTCGAGACCCACCTCCCCTCGCGCCCCCGCCGCGCCCAGCCGGCGGCACGTTGTGCGGCCGACCTCCCGTTTGGCCGGTGGCGCTGCGCTCGGTCGGCGGCGGCGGGCGCGTACGGGCGCTGCGGTCGCAGTGTCCGGCGCGGCGTTGGCTGCCGGCGTCTTCCCGGCGCGCAGGGCGGTCGC
This sequence comes from Streptomyces sp. NBC_01216, assembly GCF_035994945.1. NCBI lineage: Bacteria > Bacillati > Actinomycetota > Actinomycetes > Kitasatosporales > Streptomycetaceae > Streptomyces > Streptomyces sp. NBC_01216. The sequence continues at coordinate 118,361 of NZ_CP108678.1, read as the reverse complement.
CGAGGGTAAGGGCGGGGCCGGGGCGTCACGCATATTGCTTAACTCTATGAGTTGCCTTATGTTTGGGGAGGAGCAGCTCCCGAGTTGCACGCGCTCCTCCCGGCAATCACACACTCACCACCCATGAGGAAGATCCGTCATGCCCGATGTACCCGAATACACGCCCTACAGCATCTACGTGCTGGAGCCACACGCTGATTGTGCGACCGCCGAGAACGGCCACATCCCGATCGGAGCCATTGCCGAGCGCGTCTACGGCAAGCCGTACAGCTCGCTGCGCGGATGTCAGCGGGACGACGAGCACATCCGCAATGACAGCGTGAAGCGGTACGAACTCACCTCCGACGAGGACTACCAGGAGGCGCTCGGAGGCCTCGACGACACCGAGGTGTATCTGGGCTGGGACTCCCGTACCCGCGAGAGCGTCGTCAAGACCGGCATGACTGAGCTGGACTACTGGCTGAGCATCCGCATCGCTGACGAGAACACGCCAGCCACTGTCGAGGCGAACCCGCCTGAAACGCAAGACCTTGAGAACGCCGTGTTCGAGGACCGATTCTTCGCCGATCGCGCTTTCTCTCCGTCGCTGAAACTGGTTCTGGCCGATCTCATCCGTCGCGGCGAAATCCCGCGCGGCGACTTCTTGTTCCGGCACTGGTGGTGACCGGAACGGAACGATTACCGACCCACGGAACCCACCTTGGAAGGCCCCGATGTCCCTCACTCTCCCGATCGTAGAACTCCGGACACTGCTGCACGACGCGCTCTCGGCCGCGCTCGCCACCGACGCCCTCACCCTCCCGGCTCCGCTGATGTACACCCCGGGCGTCCACCGCCCGGCTCTGTACCTGGAGAGCATCGTCGTCCGCGGAGGGCCGGGCGAGGGCAAGACGTTCTGGGCCAGGGCCCTGACGGATCCGCAGCTGCGCACCATCGCCGCGCGGGAGTACCGCATGCCCAGACTGGCGCGGACGGAGGCGGTCACCGCGTTCGGGGCGCGCCCGGACACCGGCCAGCCGACCGCAGGGGAGCTGCGTGCCCTGACGGGGTGGGGTGTGCAGCCGACCGTCCTGTGGAGTGCCGTCGCGCTGACCGCGCTCGGCGTGCCGGACCTTGCCGCCCTCACCACCTGGACCGAGCGCGTCGACTGGCTGACCCGCAACCCCGGGGCCACCGAGCGGTCCCTGGCCGAGGTCGAAGCCTCCGCGCGGACCACCGACACCGTACGGCTCGTCCTGTTCGACGCCCTGGACCAGCTCCACCCCGACCGCGCGCTGGCCGAGCACCTCGCCTCCGGCGTGCTCAACCTCGCCGTCACCCTCTCCCGCCGCACCACCCGGCTGCGCGCGAAGGTCTTCATCCGCCCGGACATGCTGGACGGAGCCCTGGCCGGTGTCCCGCGCCCGGACCGCGGGTTCCTGACCGGCCGTGCCGCCGACCTCTCCTGGGGCCGGTCCGACTACCTCGGCCGCATCGGCAGGACCGACTTGTACGGCCTGTTCATCCACCTCCTGGGCAACCATGACAGCGCGCAGGCCGCCGCCTTCCGCGCGGCCTGGCCCACCTGGGAGCAGAGCCAGGACGGCCGGTACCTCGCGCCCTGCGGGCTGAGCGGCGACCCGAAGACGCAGGAGGAGTTCTTCACCACCCTCGCCGGCCGGTTCATGGGCGCCAACGCCCGCACGGGCTACACCTACAACTGCCTGCCCAACCACCTTCAGGACGCGCTGGGAGCGATCACCCCGCGTCCGTTTCTCACCGCGCTGGCCACCGCCCTTGAGGACACCGGCCGCAACCACCCCGGACACGACCGGCCGCTGCACCACGGCGATCTACGTCGCAGCGTGCGCTGCGGGGCGCGGGCCACGGAGCTTCACCAGGCGCTGCCGTGGGTCCGCCTCGCCATGGAGCCGCTGGCCGGGCAGCAGGTCCCGATCTGGGAGGAGGACGTCTTCGGCCTGTGGCAGCAGAGCAGCCTGGCCGAGCGGCTCCAGGAATCGGCGCGGGAGGCCGGGAGCGGCACCGGCCGGTCCCGGACCGGCCCGCGCAGCCCCGCCAGCCTCCCGCAGCTGCTGGAGGAGCTGATCGACGCCGGGGTGATGAGCCGCCGTACCAGCGGGCAGCTCGACATGCCCGACGTCTACCGGGTCGTCTACGGCCTCGGCCGACGCGGGGGAGTCAAGCGGGCCGCCACCGGCGCATAGCCCGGCCTCGACCGGCCCGCTCCCGCCCCCCGGCCCCGGCCACCGCGCCGGGGCCGTTCTGCGGACCGGCAAGAGCACCCTGCGGAAGTCCTGAGGGTGCCCGGCCGGGCCTTGATGAAAACTCTGTTTCCGCTGTTCAAGCCCTACCGCATCCGCAGGTCGCTGAGGGAAACGCGGTGGGGAAGTTCGGGGAAACGTAGCTGTCCGGCCAACTGAGCAGTGGTCGGCCTTGCTGGGTGGACAGTGCGATCAGGCAGGCCAGATCTGTGTGTCGAGTACGCATTCCAGGCGTGCCAGTGTGCCGACATCGGGCAGTACCTCGCCGCGGAGCACTCGGCCGATGGTGGTGTGGGCGACACCCGCCTCCTCACCGAGCCGGCGGAGACCAAATCCCCTGATCTTCATGGCCTCGGCCAGGTTCGAGGCCATTGCCTGCCCATACGCGGCACTCACCGGCGCATCGTCCGCCAGGACAGCTCTCGGCCACTGACCAGCTACCACATAGGAACACGGCACCTTGTCGTTGCTGCTCCGAGGCATGGGCTGATGCTTCCCCGAGCGAGCGGGACACATGCCAGCAGGAGCCACCGAGTTCTCAGCCACGTTTTCATCAAGGCTGGCCCGGTCGGCGGCGGTTCACTGCGGCCCGCCGCTCCGCGGCTTCTGCCGGGTCTGCGCCGCCAGCCGTTCCACCTGCTCGCGCAGACCTTCCGGTACAGCGGGGAGCAGGAACGGGTTCAGCTTCCGGTCCCGCTCCGCGCGCATGGCCTCGACGACCCGCTCCTTCTGCTGCAAGGCCCGGCGCCCCTCCATCGCCCCGTGCACCGTGAGCAGCAGTTCGGTGGGTGACAGGTCGCCCAGGTCGACCGGCAGCACCTGGTGGCCCTGCCGGGCCAACGTACCGACGTCGCTCACGGCGACCGTCTTGTCCAGGCCCCCGCGGACCAGCCCGAGCACCGTGGCGGAGGGCTGCGTGTCCACTGGCGGAGCGCTCGCCGCGGTGGTCGGGGCCGGGGTGGGCTGGGGGTGGCTCTCGGTGAGCATCCGCACGGCTTCTTCACGGCCCGCCTGGCCGAGCCTGGCGGGCAGCCGGCCCGCGTCGGCCGCGGCCTTCACACGCTGGAGGGCCCTCTGGTAGCCGCAGATGGTCGAGCTGTTCAGCGCGCGGGCGATGCGCTGGTGGTTGCTGGTGTTGGGCGAGGACGGGGCCACCGCTTCTCCTTCGTCGCGTCCTGGCGCTGCGGTTCGTCCCACCACGAGCAGGCCAGGGTGCGGTTCGGAAGAAGGCACCGGTCGTCGCTCACCCCCGCGCGGCAGCACGATTCACCGAAATCCTGGGGGTGGGCCCGGGCCGGCGCGCACAGCGAGGTGCGCTGAGCCGAGCATAGCGATCGGTACCGACACCGCCCAGGGCCCGTCCACCGCCGGGCCGCGGACAGCTGGTCACACCGCAGGCCCTTCTCACACCTCTAGTGGGCGTACCGCTCCTCACCCACCGGACGAAGGGCCCTTCCATGACCGACACCGTGCTCGACCTTCCCAGCTCCGAGGACTGGCTCGACGACGCCGTCGCGGCCGTGATCGCCTACTCCCGGCTGCCCGCCTACTCGGGCTGGGCCCGCAGGGAAGCCGCCCGGCGGCTGCTGCGCTCGCCCAACATCCGCCCCGTCCTCGAGCGGGCCGCGTTCACCTCGCTCACCCGGGGCGCGGTACTGGAGATCGCCGGCTACGACATCGCGGACCACCTCGATCGGCCGTGGACAGCCCGCGCGGAGCGCTGGGCGGAGGTGATCCGCCCCTCCTGGGAGGAGTCCGCCGAGCTTCTCACCGACCTCGCCTGGCAGGGCCGCCGGGCCGGAAGCAGCGCGCTCGCCCACCTGACGGCCGAGCAGGCCCTGGGCGCCGCGCCGCCGCTCACCGCGCGGACCCGGCTGCACCTGTACGGCCTCGGCCTGCGCTACGACTTCCGCTGCCAGGCGCTGACCGACCTGTTCGCCCGCCGCGGCCGGACCACGGACCTGGACCCGTTCAGCCGGTCCCTGCACGCCTTCGCCCTCCTCGGCCGCTCCGATCCGGCCGCGCTCGACCTCATCGACCCGCTGCTGGAGGAGTCCGGGAACCATCCCAAGGTCGCCCACGCGCTGCTGCACGGCCTGTGGCTCGGCCACGACCTCCCCGGCCAGCCCCACCGGATTCTCGACCTCCTCGACCGACCGCCCTTCAACCAAGGCCCGGACTCCGTCGCGCTCTTCCGCCAGGCCGCGGCGCTGCGCCGCCTGCGCCGTTTCGACGAAGCCCTGGTCTCCATCGGCAAGGCGATGGAGACCCTGCCGGTGGACACCGACCCCGCAGTCCACGGCGACCTCGTACGCGAACGGGCACTGATCCTCAGCGCCCGCGAGACCTGACCCACGCCCCCGCCGCGGCCCGCCCACCGGCTCGTGCCGGCGCGCGGGCCGCGCCCGTGCCCGGACCGCCCAGTGCCGCGCTCCACAGGCGCCTCCCACCCCCACCCCACCGCCGACGGCGGCCGGCAGCTCCCGCCGGGCACTACACGCTGCGTCCTGGAGGGGTGTACAACGGTGGACCGCCCAGCTTCGGGATTCCGGCCGGGCCTGACGGTGCGGTGCCGTAAGGTGCAACGACCAGCAGAAGCAGAGGAGCCGGCCTGGCCGGGCCCAGGGGGAGAAGTGACCTTCAGCTCGCGAATCCAGGTCTCGGCCGACGCGCACGGCAAGCCGAACTACACCGCGCCGGCAGGCGGGATCGCGGTGGGCACGATGTGGGTCGCCATGGTCTCCGCCGGGTACTTCGTGCTCGAGTCCCAGCTGTTCCACAACCACCGCAACGTGTCCCTCGCCGTGGTGTGCGCCGTGACGGTCGTCTCGACGTACGGGGTGTTCTTCGCGGCCAGGGCGATCTTCCGCCGCTTCGGCGCGCACTGGTGGCACATCATCCTCGCCACCGTGGTGCTGTGCTGCGTGGGTGCGGCGGCTCCGAAGGCCGCCGCGTACGTGTTCCCCGACCAGATGGAGCGCTACCACCGGGAGCTGGGCGGTCCGGGCCAGTGCCTGCACAACACCCCGTACGGCAGCGACCGGGAGTTCCCGAAGTCCTCGCAGATCACCTACGACAACCAGGCCCCGGGCCAGATGACGGTCACCCCGCTGGACAGGACCTACCCGCCGCTGGTGCTGGACCACGCTGTCCGCGGCGGGCTGCACGCGTTGACCCCCACCGATGCGAAGGCCCGGCAGATCCTGGAATCACACGGCTGCTGAACCCGCCCTCGGCCTCACGAAGCGTCTACTGGTCAGACGGGATCGGTGTACGAGACAGGCTTGCCGGTGGCGTGGGCATATGCGACCTCCCTGCTCGTGGACTCGCCGACATATCCGCCGGGGTTGACGACCCTGACCCGGTCGGCGAGGTCGATCTTGCGCAGGTGGAGGACGCCCAGCGCGGTCTTCTGCTCGTCGGTGATCGCCTCGTCCGCTTCGCCTGGCGCGAGGACGATGACACCTGCGAGGGTCAGATCACGGTTGACCGCACGCATCTCGTCCATGAACTTGATAGAGCCGCAGATGCAGACAATCTCAGGTCGGTCGGGCACGGCTCAGTCCTTCGGTCGAACGGGAAACCGTCAGTGTGCACGTTGACATCACGCCACGGCCTAGAGCTGCTGGCCGGCCTGTGAGTCGACGCGTCCCTCGTCGAGCGCGGCGAAGCGCTCCTGAAGCTCGCCGGTGGTCTCGGCCTGGGCGATCCGTACGGGGAACGCTTCCCACAGCGCAGTCCCGTCGACCTCCCGCTCCACGACGCGGCCGGCGGCGAGCTCGTCGAACTCCGGCCCGGTGAGCTCGAGCACGGGGCCGATCGCCATCAGGCCCATGTCGGGGTTGGCTGCCATCCAGTCCCCGTCGAGGAGGGCCAGCGGCCTCGGGCAGACATCGAACCGGGCGAGGTCGAGGTGGACCGGCGTGCCCGCGCGCAGCTCTGCGACGGTGGCGGATTCCAGGCCCGCCAGGACACCCTGGCGCCCGTCGGGCGAAAGGTAGTCCCTGCCAACGGCTGACGGCTGCGCGGTCACCGTGCCTCCTAGGAATCGTGCCGGTCACAAGTCACCGGCTGGCTGTGGCCCATCGTACGGTCTGGAGCCCGGCCGCCGGGCCGGTTCCGAGGCCCCGCCCCTGTCGGGGATCGCGCGGAAGATTGACGGCTGTCTCGTCGTCATACCGGGAACGGCAGCGGGTGTTGGCCGCGGTCCGCCGCCTGCTGCGCACGACGCTCGGCGGTAGCGGTCTGCCACCGCTCGGGGGCGCGGTCCCGCCCGGCCCGCTCGGCGCACCGGGCGCACTCGGTCTCCCGCAGGTCGTTGTCCATCGCGCTGGCCAGGCAGCTGCCACCGCAGGCGAGGTCGAGCCACCCGGTCGGCCGGCCTGCTCGGGTCGCACGGGGACGGGCCCGGTGGTTGATCCGGCCGCCGGTCACCCGGACCACGAGCGGCCACGGATCTGCTACGGCCGTTGCCGTCATGTCCCGCCTCCCCTCGCGCACGGGCCCGGCCCGCGCAGTACCGGGCCCGGCATCAACGCATCAACCGGCGTGCTCGGCCCGCGCTGCGTCGACCCGCTCCAGCAGACGGGCCGCCGCTGCCGTCTTGGCCGCCGCCTTGGTCGAGGCCGACGCGGAGGCGAGGACGGTCTCGCCGCCGTGGGTGGCCTGGGCGGTGCAGGTGAACGTCGGAAGGTGGCTGGGGCCCTCGGCGCTCATGGTGAACTTCAGGCCGCTGATGACCTTGGTCTGCTGGTACTCGTTGAGGACCGAGATGGGCGAGCGGCCCTCTGCCGCTTCGGCGCCGAATTCGGGTGCCGGGAGCTGCGGGGTCTCGGGGGCGGGCTGCACGAGGTCGAGGGAGGGGTCGGGCAGGTCGGCGAGCACGGCGAGCAGGCTGAGTGCCGCCTGGTGCCGGGCCGCCTTCTTCGTCGACGCGGACCGTCGGGCTCCTTCAACGGGGCTGTCGCCCGTCGGCCACGACGCCTGCGCGGCGAAGACGGTGGTGGGGGCCTGGCCGAAGGTCTGGACTGTGAACTCGACCGGTGGCAGGCCGTTGACCTGCGCGTGGACGGACAGGATGGACACGGCCGTCTCGGGCGCGGCCGCGATGGCGTTCAGGCAGGCGCTGCGCCCCGTCTCCCAGTTGGGCCCGCCGGCGACGAGCAGCACCATCTGGAGCTCCAGCGAGGTGAGCTGTCCGCCGGCGGCCCGCCGGGCCGTCTCGGCGACCAGGGGCGCACCGGCGATGTCCTCCTTGCAGCCGCGCTTGAGCAGGGCGTGGAAGGCCTGTGCGTCGAGGCCGGTGTAGTCGGCCTCCGTCGCTGCGGCACCGCGGCGGGCGGCGGAGTGCGCAGCGGACTTGCGTGAGTCCCGTTCGGCGTCGCGGTCCTGGCGGGCGCCGGTGTTCAGCGACTCGGCGATCGCGAGCAGGGCGTCCTCTCCGTAGGGGGAGTCGTCGCCGTCCAGGTGGCTGGAGATGACCCGCTGCACGACCAGGTCGGCGTAGCGCCGCAGGGGTGAGGTGGCGTGGACGTAGCCGGGCAGGTTCAGGCCCCAGTGGCCGCCCATGAACGGTGCGTACTCCGCGGCTCTGAGGGTCATCAGGGTGCGTTCGCGCAGTGCCTCCAGCCGGGCGGCGGACCCGTCGGTGAAGGCCAGGTCGAGATCGTCCAGCAGGGTCTGGCGCGGGGCGGTGACCCGGGCGGCGGAGTGGTTGCGGAACAGCAGCGGGAGGTCGCGTTCCGCGGCCCAGGAAGCCAGCGCGGTGTTCGCGGCGATCATGCACTCCTGGACGATCTTGTAGCCGATGGTCCGCTCGAAGGAGGCGAGCCGGACCACGACGCCGTCCTCGCTGGTCGCCCACCCGCTGAGGAGGTCGTACAGGGCAAGCGCCCCCTGCCGGCGCCGGCGGGCGAGCAGGACCTCGCTCACCGCCGCCGCCTCACGCAGGACCTCGTGGAGGGGATGCGCGCGGTCGCGGACCGCCTCGGCGGCCTGGGAGTGACTCAGGGCCACCAGGCCGCTCACCGTCGCGCGCTCGACGTCGACGCGCCCGACCTCCCCGTCCGGGAGGACGTGCACGCGGATCGCGATCGCGGCGCACGGCCTCCCCTCGGCCAGGGTCAGCCGGGCCTCCACCGGCCGGGGCAGCATCTTCTGGGTGCCGCGCCAGCCCCCGTACGCCGACTCGCGGCGCGTGAAGGCTTCCTTGTCGACCGTAGTGCCCGGCGCGACGCCGGAGGCCACGTCGGCGACGTAGACGGTCAGGCGCCAGCCGTCGTCGACGCGCTCGACACCGATGGCGTCGTCGCGGTCGACGGAGCCGGGGCGGTCGATCATGACGGCAGGGGCCCGTGCGGAGAGGACGGGGGGCTCGGCGGGCAGAAGGTGGGACAACGGTTCGGGTCCTTCCTGAACGAAAGTGGGTTCGGCGGTGAGGGTGCCCCGGTCGGGGCAGTCCGTCTTTCGCATCGTGTCCAACGGAGTTGTCTGCGTCGGGGATTCGGCTCTCGGCGGACGGACGGCGGATGCGGAGGTCGGGGATCAGACGGAGGGGGCGGGGCTGAGCGGCCCCGCGGATTCGGCGCGGCGGGTGAATGCCGGGCGTATCGGGTGCGGGAGCGGTCGGCCGATGTCGGCGATGGCGTCCGCGGGCAGCCCGTCGCGCAGGATCGGCAGCAGGGTGGCGTGCTGCCGGAGGATTCCGTCGCCGTACAGGGGGTGCGGCCACATCTCGGGGTCCGCAAAGGGGATGCCGAGGTAGGCGCAGCCGGAATCGGCGGGCCAGGTCGGGTCGATGGCGTGGGTGCCGCCGGTGGCCCAGGCGTGGGGGGCGTGGTGGACGGTGCTGTCGACAGTGCAGCTGGCGAACCCCTCGACGTACACCAGGGCCGGGTCCTCCTGGTCCTCGATCGTCTGAGCGGCGTTGGTGTAGCAGAAGGTCACCATGAGCGGGCCGGCTCCGGGTGGGAGCGGGGCCGGGGTGAAGAGCCGGCCGACGTCGAGGACCAGGTGGAAAGGGGAGAGGTACCTCCACCTGTCCAGGACCGGCTCGGAAGTCGGGTCGACCTCTGCGGCGCGCTGCCGGAGGTAGCGGATCAAGGTGGTCTCGGCGGGTACCAGGAGGCCGTCGGCTGCCGGGGCGGGTCCGGTGGGTCCCGCGGCGGGGCCGGGCCGGTCGCGGCCGGCCGCATCGGGCGACCGTTCGTTCATCGTGCTCTCCTGCATGGTCGGATTGCCCGGGGCGGGCGTCAGGCCGGCGCCGCGGCCGCGGCCCGGGCCGCCGGGTCGGAAGGGGCGTCGTCGTGCTCGGGGTGTACCGCGTGCGCGGCCAGTTCCCACTGCTGGAGCAAGTACGGGTCGGAGAGCGGGGCCTGGAGCAGGGGCCGGCCGTCGCAGGTCAGCTCGGCGCGGGTGACGAGGTAGGCGCTGCTGCGGGTGGCCGGGCCGGACAGGTGCGGGCAGGACGCCCGCGCCAGATCCCTGCACACCTGGTGCAGCGCGGCCTGCAGCACCACGCCGGAGGGCGTGGCCAGCACCCACGCCTGCTCGGGGAGGAGGTCTCCGCACACCTGGCAGCGCCACTCGTTGTGGGCGCGGGCCAGGAGCCGGGAGTCCATGGCGCGCCACCACACCCGTGCCGCGCTCCACGGGGTCACCCAGGGCACCGGCAGGCCCTGGCGCGTCGGCCGGGGCAGCCCGGTGACCGGGGCAAGCAGCATCCCGGCCTCCTCCAGCGCGCTCCACACCGGCTTCTCCATCCCAAGGAACGCGCACTGCCCGTTGCCGCAGACGAAGACGGCGTTGGCGGTGTCGTACTCCAGCTGCTCGGCGCAGTCCGGGCAGGTCGGGTCGGGCTCGGCGGTCGTCATGCCGTCGCTCTCCTGCTCGTCGAAGGTCTTCGGGGGCCCGGTCGCTACAGTCGCTGCGCCGGGGGCGCGGCCGGATGGCAAGGGGCGGTCCAGATGGTGTGGGTGACCTGGGTCCAGCCGTGGAGCTTGGCCGGGTCGGCCCCGGCCGCCGGGTCGACGGTGTAGCCCACCGAGGGGAGCAGCCCGATCGCGTCCGTGAGCGGCGGAACAGGCTGGGGCTCCGGGCTCGGGACGATCAGGTGGCGCCCGGGGCCGTCCGGGTCGGCGACGGCGAGGGTTTCGGCCGGCCCGAGGTCGACCGCGTCGATGACGACCTCGGGGCCCGGTGCGACGACGATCAGCTGCCAGCGCTCCCGGTGCACGGCGAGCTCGGCCATGTACAGCGCGGGCAGGCCCCGGTGGTCGGGGTGCGGTGCGGCTGGCGGCTGCTCGGTCACGAACTCTCCTTCGATCCGTACGGGTTGTCGTCGTCCCCGCCTGCGCCCGGGGGCTCGGGACCGCTCTGATCGTAGAGGCCGGAGCGGATCCGCTCGCGGGCGATCGCGTACTGGAGGGCGTCGTCCTCGTCGGTGAACATGTACTTGGTGACGGTCTTCTCCAGGGCCTCGAAGTACCCGGCGCGGCGCCCGGCGGTGCGGAAGCGGCGCTCCACCCCGAGCAGCGCGCGGACTCCCTGGTACTGGCTCTCGTCGCCGTCGCAGACCTCCCGCAGTACGGCCATGGCGTAGGCGTCGAAGCCGAAACCGCCGTCCAGGACGGCCGGGCCGGGGAAGGGCTCGCCTGTCTCCTCCTGGTAGATGGCCGGGAGGAGGTCCTCGACCTCGTGCTTGACGACAACCCACTCGTGCCGGATCGCGTGCAGCTCCTCCACGCTGATGAGGGCCAGGTCGCGCACGTACTCGGGCCCGCGGGTGCGGATCTGGTGCTGGGCGCGCAGCAGCCGGCGCAGCCAGTCCTCCCGGGCGGCCTGGGTGTAGGGGCCGTGCACCAGCCGGCCGTGGAAGAGCATGAGCGTCCCGTTCGACCTGCGGTAGTCCCTCAAGTGCCGGTCGTCGTCGATGTCGAGCGCGTTGCGTAGTTCCAGCAGCGGGCGCATCCACACGTTGTCGTCGTCGTTGGCGATCATCGCCTTGAGGGACTTGTCCTGGCTGACCATCGTGCACGTCCAGCACCCGAACCGGCTGTCGCCGCACGAGGGGGTGGTGGTGTCGACGACCAGCGGGCACTCGGAGTCCGGGCTTGCTCCCTGGTAGAGGCCGAGCAGGTCCTTGTGGCTGTGCCCCCACGGGTTGTCGTACTGCATCAACAAGATCCACACCTCGTCGTTGGTCAGGGCCTCGATCGGGCTGTAGACCAGCGAGTTCGGCAGGTCGCCGTTGGGCGAGAGCCGCTCGCGCACGCGGCCCTTTTCGTGGCGGGTCATGGACTTGGCCCGTGCCGCGCTCTCCGCCTTGCGGATGCCCAGCACGAGGATCGCCTCGCCGTGGGCGGCGACGACGGAGCGGATGAACCGGGTCGACGGCTTGATCTTGAGCCGCTCGGTGCACCATCTGAACTTCGGCCGCGGCGCTGCGTACCCGCGCCCGATCAGGCACGTCCAGAAGCTGTCCTCCACGGCCGGGGTGAGCCGGTGCACCTCGATCGGCAGCTGCTGGGCGGCGGCGGCCTCGCTCATCGCGTCGAGGGAGCGGCCCACCCACGCGGCCACCAGGGGGTTCTCCACCAGGGTGTCGGTGGAGATCACGTGGACGGTCTTCGTTCGCTCCTCCGGGGGCAGCGAGGCCAGGGCCCACCAGATGAGGGCGGTGACCAGGGTGCTGTCCTTGCCTCCGCTGTAGCCGACCACCCAGGGCACCTGGTCGGCCCGGTACAACTCCCGGATCTCCTCAAGGAGCAGCTCCAGGTACCGGTGGGGGGTGAGGTCTCCGAACGGGCTGCGGCGTGTGGGGCCGAGGCCGGGCACCAGGACGGGCGGAGGCATGGCTGACCTTTCAGTGCGTGGGAGTGGTGGCCGGGTCTGCGCCGGCGGAGGTGAGCGGGCCGGGCGCCGGGCCGGGCACCAGGGCCGCGAGGTCCGCATCCAGCCGGGTCGCCGCCTCCGGGCCGAGCCGCCGCAGCATCGCCGTGTGTCGCCCGTACCGTCGGATAGCGCCTGCCAGTGCCGGGCCTGCTCCCGGAGCGTGTCCATCAGCTCCGCCGAATCGTCCAGCGGGATCAGGTGCTGCGCCGCCCCGGTGCGCGCGGCCGTGCGGCCGTCGCAGGCCCGGAGTGCGCGCAGCTCCGCCGAGACCGGTCCGCTCACGCCGGGCATCAGGGCCTGCACCGTGATCCGCATCGTCTGCGCGGTCCGGGGCTGCCCTTCGCGCTCGCTCTGGAGCAGGAGGGCATCGGCGGCCAGCCGGGGGCTGGAGGCGGTGGCCGCCTCGAAGCCGTCCATCAGGGTCCGGGAGACCAGGGTGAGGGCGTCGAAGAGGTTGGTCTTGCCGGTGCTGGCGGGGCCGGTCAGCACGGTGAGCGGCCCCGAGGGGAGCTCGACCTCGAAGTCCTGGAACGACTTGAAGCCGTCTATCGCAAGGCTGGTGATCAAGGAGACTCCCGATTCGGGGCGGCCGGACTGCAACCGGCCCGGCGATCACAACCATAATCGGACTCATTGAGTTAAGCAACTCATGGATCTGTTGCGCCCTGCCTGGCAACCCGGTGGCCGCGCCCATCGCCGGACGGGCGGACTCGGGCTGGCTTCGCGCGGCCGGGGCTCACGCCCTCCAACCGGGGCCGCCCAACCGCGTACACCGTCTCCCGGTCCGCCAGCGGCAGGTCCGGCCTGATCCGGGTTCGCGCCACCCACCGGTGGCGGTACTCGTAGGTCACTCCGAGCACCGCGTTCTCCTTGTAGACCGGCCCGACCTTGCGCCCGTTTTCGTCGCGGATCCCGTAGCGCACGCGCGGGCGGACGTGGGCGCGCCGCCAGGTGCCGGCCGCGAGCTCGCCCGCCCCTGCGGCAGGGCGCGTCCGCGGGGTCGGCTCCTCCGGAGGGGGCGTGTAGTCGAGAAGGTGGACGCCGTGGAAGGCGCCGTCGCGGGCCTGCCTGGTCCGCGCGAGCTTCTTGATCTCCCTGTCCCGGCGGCCCGACCCGTCCCGCCGGGGCAGCTTCGGCGGCGGCCGCCAGTTCTCGAACGCGAGCAGCGCCGCGTAGCCGTACAGGGCGCGCCCGGCCGGATGGGCGCCGTAGGGCACCGGCACCAGAGAGTAGAGGGGGACGCCGGTGCGCCGGTCGGTGGCCGCAGTGAGAAGCCAGCCCAGCCCCTCGTCCAGGCGCCCGTCCTCGCGGGCGGTGAGCACGCCGCCCATCACCACCGGCGCATCGCCCAGTGGCAGGCGCCCTTCACTGGCGGCCTCGACCAGGTCGCTGTCGCTGGCCACCGCGTCGAACGGCACGCCGTCGTGGAACAGCAGCACCGACGGGGCGGGCAGCGTCAGTTCCGCGCGGTTCGGCGCGTCCATCAGCGCGGTGGTCGCGGCGTCCTCGGCGAGCGGGCCGGGGACGAAGTGCGGCACCGAGCTGTACGCGGCCAGGCCGGCCGAGACGCGCAGCAGGCGTGCGTCCTGGAATTGGGGAGGGGTCGCCAGGCCGTGGTGGGCGAGGAGGGAGCCGGGAGGGGCGAGCCGGCTGCGCACCGCGCCGATGTCGGCGGGCACCAGGTCGCGCAGGGCGCCGTGGCCTCCGGCCCACCGTTCGTCGTCTACGGGCGAAGGTCTCGTCGCGGCGCCGCGTGCCGGCGATGGTGGCGCCGGCCACGGCGACCACGTCGACGACGGTGTCGGCGCGGGGGCCCGTGCGGGGGACCAGCGCGGTGATCGTCTGCTCCGACTCCGGGGCGTCGACGGCCGGGGCCCATCCGCCGCACGCCGCCCGGACGGCGTCCACCGCGCCGGTGCGGTGCAGCAGGTGCCGCCAGGCGGTGTTCAGGGGCAGCTTGGGGCCGTGGGCGAGCAGATCGGCGTACGGCATGCCGTACAGGAACCGGTCCAGCGCGGCGCGGTCTGCCTGCTGCCGGCGCGCGCGGCCGGCCGGTGTTGAGGCCGGACGGGCAGGGGGCCGGGGCGGCCTGGTCACCGCCGGCGCCATTCCGTGCCGTCGAACACCCGGTAGAGGAAGCGCCGGTTGATGTCCAGGCCGGCGGCGATCTGCTTGACGAGCCGCTCCTCCTTCATCCATGCCTTGCCCAGGCGGACCGCGTCGCCCAGCTCGGCGGTCAGCACCACGTCCCGGACCTGGTTCGCGCAGCGCCTCAGGTGGGCGCTGGCGATCTGCGCGGTGAGGGTGTCCCCGGTCAGGACGAGGCCGTCGGCCATCTCGTCCAGCCGCTCGGCCGCAGCGCGGTGGGCTCCGTCCCAGGTGTCGTGCTCGGTGAAGCCCGGCACGCCGTTGCTGACCCAGGCCGCGGCCCACCGGCTCCCGCCGGGCTCCGCGCCGGCCGCCGCCCGGTTGTCAGCGTCCCAGCCTTTGCTGATCGCCGCGTCGGCGAACACGGTGTCGGCCAGGGCGCGGTGGAAGGCGTACTCGGCCTCCTGTGACAGCGGGTAGTTGGTCGCCGTCGGCTCGGCGGTGCGGCACACCACGATGCAGCCGTCGAGGTGGTTGCGGACCTCGTAGGTCGCGCCGCCCCATTGGCTGTGCAGGGGCTGGCCCCGCGTGTCGCGCCACAGCGGGGCGTCCTCGAGGTCGGGGATGTCCCCGGCGGGCAGGACTTGGTCGAAGGGTACGGGCACAGCCACCTCGCCTGTTCACGGTAAGTGAGCACGAAGGTACACACGGCTCTGCCGAGTGTCCACTCAGGTGCACACTTCCGTGTGGTGGGTGGTCGGCCCTCCTCTACATGACGCTGATGAGCACCGGTTGCCCGGACGGCAGGCGTCCGCGGCCGTCGATCCCGAAGGGGACGGCGGGGGCGGTCCGCAGCGCGGTGACCCCCGTCGAGGCCGCGACCATCGCCGCCTTGGGGTCGTCGGCGCCGTCGACGAGCAGCTGCACCGCTAACCGGTGCGCGGTGTCGGTGACCTCCAGTCCGCTGACCGAGACCGGCAGGCTGGAGAGGGTCTGCGCCCAGGGCAGAAGGGTCCGCAGGAGCGCCGCGGTGGCGGCGGTGGAGGTCGAGCGTTCGGGCCGGGACCGGTTCAGGGTCGGGTGCGTCCCCGCGACCAGCACCATCCCGCCGGGCAGGTCCGCGGTCAGGGTGTAGGTGTAGGCGTTCGCGCCGAGCTCGGACAGCACCGGGTCGGCCCCGGTCGCCGCGGCCAGCCGGTCGATGCTGCTGCGCTGGTCCGCCATCATGGTGAACTCCGCGAAGGTGACCTGCACGTCCCGGCCGGCGAGCGCGAGCCGCAGGGGCTCCAGCGGGCCGGCTGCGTCCAGGACCTCGGCGGTCGCGTGCAGCAGATCGGTCAGGTCGAAACGCATGCCGTCATTGTCGCCGCTCGGACAAGCCCGGCACCAGACAATCCCCGGACTTCGCCGTGCGGCCCGGGGAGTTCCAGCGCCCCGGGCCGCACGGCTGATCTACACGCGCTTCACCGGCGGGGGCATCTCCAGCGGGAAGACGCCCGTGCCCTGCCCCATCAGCCACAGCGCGGGGGCCAGGGTGCGGCCACGGGGGCACCGGGAGATGTGGTTCTGCGAGCGGTGCGTCGTCGGCTCGCCCGCGGTGCGGGTGATGGCCAGGATCGTGCCGTCGGCCAGCACCGCGGTCAGGTTGCGCTGCTGCCGGGCCGCGGGAGTGTCCATGACGTCCACGCCTTCGATGACTTCGTCCTGGTCGAGCGCCCATCGTTCGGCGAGGGCGAGCAGTCCTACGACCGGGCCCATCGGGTCGGTCCGGGAGTCGGGGCCCAGACCTGCGGAGTCGTCGAGCAGTGCCTGCCCGTACTCCTCCATCGCGCCCTGGAATTTCGGCCCGCCGTCGTGGGCCCAGGCCGGGACGTCCATGTCTTCGACCGCGACCGCTTGGCTGGCGGGCTGTGGACCGATCGTCTCCGGATGCGGAAGGCGGATCTGCATCCAGGTGATCGGCAGGCTGCCCCAGGCGACGGACTCGTGGAAGTTGTGTTCAAGCGCGACCAGGGCGGCCCCGAGGGCGACGCGGGCCTCCTGGCTGAGCAGGCGGCGGGCGTGACTTCCGGTGTTGATCAGTCGGGTCACAGCAGTTGGTCCTCTCGCAAGGCGGTGGTGGAACGGGAACGCGAAGCGCTGCCCACGGAGGGGAAGCGGCGGAAGAAGGAGGTGTGAAGCAGCACGCGGCCCAGCTCGGGGTCACGATGCTGCGGCTGACGGAGCAGGGCTGGTGGGTGGTGCGCCGACGGCGGGGGCGGGAGGGGCGGTCTCGTCATGCGACGGTTTCCAGGTCGATGGAGGGTAGGTACTCGTACCGGTCGTCGACGTCCAGGTCGCGGGCCGTCTCGGGCAGATCGCCGAAGGTCGCTCCGGCGGCCTGGAGCTCGCCCACGATGTGGTCGAGGTCCAGCTCGAAGCGCGGGTCCTTGCCCCAGGCGCGGGCCAGGTCCTCGGGCAGGTCGGGGAGCGGGTCGTCGAAGTCGTGGACGGTCGTCCCGTTGGCGGTGACCGCGCGGTCCATCCTGAAGGTGTCGTTGCCGCGGACCTGCAGCACCACGTGCGCGGCGTGGGGAAGCAGGATGCGCAGGAGCGCGGTGAACTCCTCGGCGGCGGCCTCGGCCTCGGCGCGCAGCCGATTCTGGAGGGCGAGCATCCGGGTATAGGCGGCGGCTGGTGTCTCCTCGGCGGTGTCGGTGGTTTCCTCGGCCTCTTCGGCCATCAGGGCGTGGGCGCGGGCGGCCAGCTCAAGCTGGAGGGTGCTGAGATCGTCCGGGTCGCCGTGGACGGCTTCGGCTGCGGTGCGCACGAGGCCCTCCACTTCGAGGGGGGTGAACGAGGCGCTGATGCCGATCAGGTCGGCGGCGAGTGCCGTGACGGGGTCGGTCTCGGGGGTGGGGTGCTGTGGCATGTTCGCTTCTCCGATGGGGCGTTGGGGGAGGGTTAGGTGTCCTGGACGGTCAGGAACACCGGGGGACGGCCGTAGGACTGGATGAGGGCGTCCACGACCGCGCGGCCTGCGGCGGTGAGGTCCTGCTCGCCGGCGGTCCAGAAGCCCGCGAAGCACTCGGCGATCGGCGTGGCCGGGTCGGCGTCCGGTTCGCGCAGTGCCCAGCTCGCGCCCGTGGTGCCCAGCAGGAGGGCGGCCAGGAGGCCGGTCGAGCGCTCGGCGGCCTCGAAGTCGTTGTCGTCGAGGTCGGGGAAGGCGGCGGCCCACGGGCCGGGGTCGCCGATGGGCTCTTCATGCAGAAGGGCGTGCAACAGCAGGCCGCGGGAGCAGACCAGCATCGGTTCGTCGGCCGCCTCCGGCCACACGGCGTAGACGCTGGTGCCGCAGCCTCCGTAGCTGTCGAGGCGGGTCGGCCAGTTCACCAGGGAGCCAGTCATGGCGGTGCGGTCCATCCGCCGCCAGTAGGTCGTCACAGCCGCGCTCCGGCCGTCCGGGTGGGCAGAGGGCACCGGCGGGTGTAGGAGGCCAGGACGATGCCGAGGATGCCGTCCTCGTTGGCCTCGGGGTCGGTCACCTCGTTGTCGTGGAAGAAGTCGGCGGCGGCCTGGAACGCCGCTTCGAGGAGGGGGCCTTGTGCCTCGTACCGGTAGCCCTGGCGTTCGGTGTCCAGGGCGTAGTCGAAGGTGAACGTCCAGGATCCGCGCTGGTGTACGGGGGCGGTGGCCAGGTCGATGCCCTCGCCGATGACGAGGGCGGTCTCCCACACCGTCCAATCCGTGGTGAAGGCGGGGCGCGTCAGCTTGGCGATCAGCAGTCGGGCCCGCATGAGCGAGTGGAGCTGCGCGAGGCGGGCGGCTGGGAGAGGCGGGGCGCCGTCGGTCGTCTCGTAGATGTCGTACATGGGGTGGTCGGGGAAGGCGTGGGAGCCGTGGACAGCGAAGGTGCGGCCGGTGTCGGCGACCTGCCAGCGGTGCCGGTCGCCTGCGCCGGTCGGGGCTGCGAGCGAGGTGACGGCCTGGGTGTGGTCCCAGGGGTGCGCGGAGAGCATGAAGAGGAGTCCTCAGGGGTGTGTACCGGGACGGCGGTGCCTGCGCGGAGGTCCGGCGGCGTGCCGCGAGTGCGGGGCGAAGGCGCCCAGCATGATTGCCTAACTCTATGAGTGAGATTAATGAAGGTCAAGAGCCTTGGACTATTGCTTAAGTCCATGAATCTGGGTTACTGTGTGGGTGTCGCCGAACGAGGCGGCAGCTGATCGGCCGCCGATGACCTTTCTCGGCCTGGCCCGCCCTTACCGGCGCGCGTCCACTCGTCCCTTGCCGCGCCCTGTTCCAGCCGAGGAGTTACCGCACATGAAGCGAAGCCTGCGCCGCCACATAGAGGCCGCCATCAACCAGACCTGGAACCCCCGTCGATTCGACCGCCGCGGCCGCGTCACAGTCGTGCTCTCCTTCCCCGAAGCGGCGTTCTCCGATGCCCCGCAGTGGAGCCCCGGGTCCGGGTTCACCGCCACCGCCGGCGAGTACGCCTGGCTGCGCGACAACGGCGATGGAACGAGTACGGCGGTCGTCGCCGGGGTGGGCCCCAAGGAACTTCCCGGTGCGGACGGCGGGGAGTGGACCGAGCCGGAGGTCTGGACGGCCACGGCCCCCAACGACAGCCTCTTCATGGACAGCGGCGCCATGTGGGACAAGCCCCACCGCATCACCTGGCTGCTCGGCGAGCCCGGCGCGACCATCACCCGCGAGCCCTATCAGGGCCACCCCGCCGCCGCCGTCCATGCCTACTGGGACAACTTCCACGAGCAGTGGGGCTTCGTTCCGGGCCGGATGCACCGGGGCGAGTTCCCGTTCGCGGACCGGCGCCGCTTCGCCGTTCTGCACACCGAACCGGACTTCGGCAGCCTGCCCGACGAGGCGCAACTCCTGGAGACGGCCCACACCTTGATGCGCTCGTTCGGCGCGAAGGCCCGGGTCTACGCCTACGACCCCCAGCGCGGCACCACCCGCGATCCGATGCACACCGTCTCCGACGGCACGCTCTCCGACGTGCTGCGCGCCCTGGACCGCCGCGCCTCCCGCTGACCGCGACGACCATCCCTCTCACTTCTCAGGAGACCCTTGCCATGGCACCGCTTCCCGGCTCCCGACCCTCCACCAGCAACGCCGCCTTCACGGTGCGCGAGGCCCGCCCCGCCGACACCGAGGCCTTCATGCCGGTGATCGCCCTCGCCGACCCTCTCGACCCCGACCCCTTCGGCCTCGCGCGGGTCGTCCTGGCCTCGCCGCCCGTGCCGCCCCTCTCCCACGACCGGAATCTGGCCCTGGTCGCCGAGGACAACGAGACCGGTACCTTCATCGGCGCGCTGTTCGGCGGCCCGCCGCGCTGGCTGTTCACCCACCCCGGCATCGACAGCCTTCCCCTGTTGGACCACATGGTCCGCAGCCTGGGCATCATCAACGGCGTGGCAGTCCACCCCGACCACCGCCGCCGGGGCGTGGCCGCCGCCCTGATCGGCGCTGCCGAGCAGCGGTTCACGCGAGCCGGGTACGGCCTGGTGACGGTCGACCACGAGCCCGCCCTGGACGGCTTCTACCGCCACCACGGCTACACCATCGGCGACGCCCTCCTGGTCCACCTCCCGCAGCAGCGCCTCATTGGTATGACCACCGACGACACCCGCATGTCGGCCAAGCCGCTGCACCCGGCGGTTCGGCTCGCCGACGTCCCCGGCGCTCCCCACCGGGTCATCACCGGCCTGCTGCCCGGCGCATCCCTCCCCGCCGATGCCGTGTTCGACGGCACCCGCCTCCAGTACTGACGAGACGACCGACCGCCGGGCCCGGCCTACCCAGCCGGCCCGGCCCGCCGGCAGGAGCCCCCCGTTGCCGCCCCACCTGCACATCGCCGAACGCTGCATCCACGGCGAGACGAAGCGCATCCTGTGCGACCACCGCGTCGCCTGGCACCGCTACCGCGTACGGGAAGTACCGTGCTCACCCTCCTTCTGTAAACCGCCCGCCGAACCCGGGCTGCGGCAAGCCGGGACCGCTGACCGCGACTGAGCACCCGCCGCCCAACCACCCGCCGAGGACAGCCCCATGCCCCGCTTCCGCTGCGCCACCGCCGAGACCTACGACTCCGAGCTCCTCCGCGCCTGGACCGACTTCTGCGCCCGGCACCGGATCCCCGCCTCCCCCCGCTACCCGAGCGGCGACGCCGAGTCGGGCGCCTGCGACGGTGCGACGGTTATCTAGGGGTATCGACAGTGTTCGCGCCCGAAGACGACTTCCCAGCCGGAGGCCACGGCGGCCTGGCCACCCTAGCGACTCCCCTACGACTGGAGCGGGAACTGCGCGGCGAGCTTGTTGTCCACGACCGTCTGCGTGAAGCCCTTCGCGCCGGTCGCGGTGTCGCCGAGCGCGGCGAGCACCAGGACGGCGCGCAGCAGTACGTACCGGATGCGGGGGTCAGGGCCGTCCGCGAGTAGGTGGCCGCCCAGTCGTCCCAGACCTCCAGCGGCGACGGACCGGCCTGCCCTGGCACCGAGGCGGCCACCAGGTCGCGCACCAGCTCGGCGCACTCCTCCCGCCGGTCCGGCACGAACTTGGGGCTCCCAGCGGTGACGGAGGAGCCCACGATCGGGTCGGTGTAGAACTCCAGCGGCTTCACGGCCAGCAGCGGCGGCTCGATGCCGAAAACGACGCCCCCGACCACTTCGAGCAGCCGGGCCGCGCCGCGCTCCACCCCTTCGAAGCCGTGCGGCATGACGCGGGTCCGTACGAAGACCTCGGCCTCCAGGCCCCGACTGCTGTTGTCGGGGACGATATCGCCCTGGCGGTCGAGGTCGAGGGTGATGTTCCACGCGGCGTGGACGTCCAGCGCGGTCGGTTCGGTACGTCGGGGCATGGCTCCTCCAGGGCAGGGATGTGCTCGGAACCGCCACGGCGGCGGCCCCGCATCCCCGCGCACGCGGGGAGAATCCCGTCACCTGACGGGCAAGATCAGTATGTCGAAGGACACGCGCCGGCCGCAGCGTCCTCCACAACAGCCCGCGGCTCAGACGCCCAGGGCGCTGAACTGCGCCAGGAGTCGGGTTCGTTGGACTGCGGCTGCCAGGTCGAACGGTCGAACCCGGCCGGGTCGTGTGGTGGCTCGGGCACGTCTGGGACAAGGCCCGTTCCGACTGGCGCGATCTGTGACCGTGCGGCCGGGAAGGCGCAGGGTCAGCCCTGAGAAGATGAAGGGGGAAGGCCGGCGAACCACGTCGCGAAGGGAACCCAGGTGCCCGCGGGAGCCGCCAACAGGTTCTCCAGCGCGCCGAACCGCAGCGCCGCGCGGCTTCCGAGGGGGAACACCTCCCTGAGCATGTCCGCCTGCGGATCCAGGCTGTCGGGCCGGACCCGCTCCTCGAACAGCTGGTAGGACGCTGCCTCGGCGACGCGCAGCGCCCCTGCACGGTTCCCGACCACCAGGTAGGGGCAGACGCGAGCGGCGTAGGCGGCGCACGCCGCGTGCAGCGGTGGTTCTCGTACGAGCTGGGCGGCCGTCCCCTCCGACTCGCCGGCGATGAAGACCACCTTCGCGTCCCGGTCGATCGACGTACCGCACAGCTGGCAGCGCCGCCGGGCCATCGCCGTGCGCTGACGCCGGGGGCACATCTGCCCCAGCAGCGGAGTCCCGGTGCCGGTCGCGCAGTAGCACCACAGCACCGCGCCCTCCTCGGGGCTGCGGATTACCGACGACCGGCCCGGAGCGTCGCGGGGCTCCCAGAGCGTCGTCCAGCCCACCGGATATCCCCGGCTGTCGCGGGGCAGGCTGGCCACGGCCGGCGGCATCGGGACTTGCTTCCACCCGGGACGGGCTCGCATCTCTTCCACGCCGCCGATCCTCCCAGAGCGGCGACGCGCATCCACGGCCGGGCGGCGTCGACGGCGCCTCCATTCGGCCCGGCTCTTCTCGTAGATGCAGCAGAAACAAGGGGATTTCTTAACTCTAGGAGTTGATCTAGTGTTGAGTTGTCGCCCTGCCTGGGGCCCCACCCGCCGAGCAGAGGCCGACCGGCATGGCCTTCCTGGTGAACAGTCCGCGCCGAGCCCGGAATCCGGACGAAATGCGACCGGGTCCAGTGCTCTGCGTCAGGAGGTGCTGGCACCCGACTCAAGAGAAGAGGCAGTAGCAGATGGCTGGTCCAACGGGCACGATCGACGACCCGGTGCGCCTTGGTGAGCGACTCGCCACCGCGCGCGCCGAGCTCGAGACCGTGCGCGGCCGGGTGACGGCCCTGGAGCGCGAGGTCACGGATTTGGAAGAGCGGGTCGTGGCGGCCCAGAGTGCCGCGGCTCTGGCAGCCGGGGGAGCGGAGGGCGTTCTCGGCTGGTGGTCGGAGCGAGGCCGCGGACGGGACGAGCGCCATGCACGGACCGCGATGGGCGCGTGGATGCAGAGCGTGCATCCCTCTCTGAGCTGGCCGGACTTCAGGCCCGGCAAGGATCCCGTCAACATCGGCTGGCGGGTGGAGCGCTCGTCCACCCCGGAAGAGACAGCGGCGGTGGCCCGGGAGCTTGACCGCATCGGTGCGGCGGTGCGCGCCGTGCGATCGCAGGGCGTGCCGCTGGCCGGTCTGCACGTGCTCGTCATGGCGCCCCGGACCGGGCCGATGCGCTTCGGCGACCAGTTTCCGAAGCCCTGTCTCGTGGTTCGTCTCCAGCCTCACGGCTGGGACCTGGTCACTCCGTCCGAGCGGCCTCTCACGCTCGGGACCTGCCAAGAGGACTTCCTGCCCCTCCTCGAACAGGCCCTGGTGGCCGCGCTCGGCCTCGCGGCCGACGGCTGAACGAAGCGGGTCGAAACGTCGGGGGCCTGTCCGTACCGGAAGTCCGGTGCGGACAGGCCCCTTTCGCATGCCCGGTCAGGCGGACGCGATGCGGTTCGCGTCCAACAGCGCATTGATCAGGGCCACCGTCTCGGGCGCGGAATCGGACCCGCTTTCGATTTCGATGCGCGTCAGCTGATGAGCCGTCCGCTCCATCCCCTGGCGGTCACCGGTCTCGCTGTAGACGGTGAACAGGTCCCGGTAGAGGAGCTCGCTCATCGTGTCGCAGACCAGTCCCCGGGAGGCCGCTGCGAGCGCGGCACGGTAGTCGCGTACCGCCATGCGCCGGGTGGCGAGCTCGTGCGAGACGTCGACCACGGCCGAGATCATCTCCTGGATGTCGTACTCGGCCCAGGCGTACTTGGACTGGTTGATGTCGCTGAACGGGCGGCCGCGGACGAGCGCCAGCGCGTTGGCCAGCGCGGTGTCGGCCTCCGTGCCGGAGTAGTGCATCCCTTCCCGGTAATACGCCTGGAACTCCTGCCAGTCGCTGGTGACCTGGTCGTTGAAACGGTAGACGCCGCCCCTGATCGTCGGCAGGTAGGCGCCGGAGGGATCGTCGGCTGCAAGGAGCGGGTCACGGCCGAGCCAGGCCCGCAGCTTGGAGATCGCCGTGTTGCGGGTGTCGGCGAGTATCCGCTGGCCGGGCCAGATCGCCTCGTCGAGCTCGTGGCGGGACTTGCCCGGGTGCAGGACGAGCCAGGCAGCGATTTCGGTCAGCGCGTTGCGGCGGTACGACTCGACCTTGCCGAGGGTGCTGATCACGTCGACGGGTCCAAGGACGCGGATCTGCGGGGCGGACGGCGGGTCCGGCGGTGTGTTCAGAGCGGCCAGCACGCCAGAGGTGACAGCGGTGACCCGGGCGGCCGGCCGTGCGGGGGCCGCGGCTGCGGGATTGGCCGGGCGGGCCTCCGGACGTCCGAGGGCGGCCGGGGCGAGGGCGGATTCCTCCTGCGGCTGTTCGCCGGCGAGCTCGTCCAGGTCCTCGGGCTCCTGCGGCTCGGCCGTCGCCTCCTCCTCGGGGTCCTCCGTGTCGCGTTCGTCGAGAACCTCCTGGAGCGTCTCGTCGAAGAGCTCCTTGGGCAACGCCTCCCCCTCCTGTGCGGTTTCGGCTTCGAGCTCCTCCACGAGGTCGCTGCCGCCCGCGCCGGTGACCGAGGGAGCCAGGGCGCCGAGGCCGAGATCGGGCACTGCGGTGACGGAGGCGAAGCTGACCGAGCTGACCGCACGCACGATCGGGGCGACCGGCGGCGCTGCGGGCTGCTGCCCGTCGGCATCCTCCACCTCGGTGCCCTCGTCGTCGGCGTCGGGCTCCGTTGTGTCCTGCGCGAGGGCGGAGTCGCCCCGCTGCGGGACCGGGCTCGGGCCGTTCACCACGGCGGTGCCGTCGGGCGCGTGGGTCCAGGCGGGGGCGGCGACGTCGTCGGTGCGGGCAGCCGTGGTCAGCAGCTGAATCAGCGGCAGGTACGCCTCCTCCTCCAGCCTCTGCAGGGTGACGGTCAGATCCAGGCCGGGCAGCTGCACCAGACTGCCGGGCGCTGCCGGAAGCGTCCACGCGCCGGCGACCTCGAGTTCGTCACCGGCCTCGGTGACGATCGCGGTCGCGGTGCGGGGCCGTGAGGACAGCAGATCGGCCAGGGCCTCCGCCTCGTCGCCGCTGGGCGCGGTGGGGGCGATCAGCACCTTGGGGATCCAGGTGTCGCCGCCGTCCTCGGACAGGCGGGCCTGAGCGAGATCGTCGAGGTCGCCTGCTTCCAGAGCCCGGCGCTGCAGGGCGTCGTGGGCGCGCAGCTCCGGCAGGGCCTGCGCCAGATCCTCCTGGTACTCGACACGGATGGGGAAGACGCCGGCGAGCTCCTCACCGAGGCCGGCCAGGAGCAGCGTGGTGTCGTCGGAAAGGCCGGAGGACGCCAGCTCAACGGCTATGCCCAGCATGACGGCGCGGATGTCGGCGCCGGTGCCGGTCAGGCGCAGCGCGCCGACGGACTCGAGGTTGACGAGCACCGGTTCGCCGTCGGTGGTCTCCCCGAGGCTGACGAGCGCCGGGTAAGGGGGCATGGTGTCGCGGGCCTGGTCCTCGTCCAGGAGCTGGGCGCCGCGGGCCGGGCACCACCAGCGGTCCGGGCCTTCCTCCATCTCGGTGAACGGCGCGATCTGCGGGGTCGGCGCCGACAGGTACAGCTCCAGGCCCTTGGCGGTGACGCGGACGGCCTCCAGCGGCGGGAGCGGCTGCCCGGCCTTGGCGCAGTTGGCCGCCAGGGTGCGCAGGGCGAAGTCGACCAGGTCGAGGCCCTCGGGGTCGGAGGCGACCCGCAGCTGCTTCTCCAGGTCGGCCGTGGCAGTGGCCTGCTGCGGCATCGGGATGCGCCGCCGCGGGCGCCGGCGGCGCTGCTGGAGCGCGCGCCGACCGCCGAGGACACCCAGGACGGCGGCGGCGAACAGGCTGGTGGCGGCCAAGGCCACCGACGCGACGGAGGAGTCGTCGGCATCGTCGGACGGTGTTGCGACGGGGGTCTGGGACTGCTCGGCCGGGGCGTCCGGACGGGCAGTCGGCAGCCCACCGCCCGGCCGGTCCTTATCCGCGCCCAGGCCACCGGGGGTCTGGGCTGTGTCGCCCTTCCCGCCCTGCTCGGCCTCCGGGCCCGGCTTGTCCTGGGCGGGCGGCTGCGTCTGCTCTGCGCCGGGCCGCGCCTCGTCCTTGCCCTGCTCGGCGGACTGCTCGTGCGGCGGCTGCGCCTCTTCCGGCTTCGAGTTGCTCGGGTCGCTGTGGTCGGCGCCGGCTGTGGTGGGGAGCTGCAGCTTCCAGCCGGGGTAGATCTCGTCGGGGTCGCCGAGGGTACGCCCGTCGGCCTGCTCCACGCCCTTGTTCGCCTCGACGATCTTCGGGTAGGCATCGGCGTCACCGAGCTCGTCCTGGGCGATGCCGGTGAGGGTCTCGCCCGCGCGCACGGTGTGGGTTTCGGCCGCGGCCTTGGATCCGGCAGTCTGCGCCTGGGTTCCGCCCTGATCGGCGGTCGGGATCGGCGAGGCATCCGCGGGAAGCCGCAGGATCCAGCCCGGTTGCAGGACGGTGGTGTCGGCGGTGACGAGGGAGCCGTCCGCTTGGTGTACGCCGGCGTTGACGTCGATGATCCGGTGCCACTCGATGCCGGCACCCAGGCGCTTCTCCGCGATGTCCCAGAGGGTGTCGCCGTCCTGCACATGGTGGACGGGGCCGTCCCAGGCCGAAGAAGCAGAGGAGGCCTTGGCCGCGGGGGCCGCCGTGGCGTGGGTGTCGGCGACCGCGCTGGCCGTGGCCACGGTGGCAGGGGCAGCGCTGGCGGGCGTGGCCATCGCGGTACCCGTCGGCAGCAGCACGAGGATGCCGCCGACGAGCGCGCCGGCGAGCTGCTGGGACCCGCCCAGCATGCGGATCCGCGGCGCCCGGACGTGGCGCAGCGCGGCGCCCGTCTCCAGGACGACCGAGATCACGAAGCTGAGGTAGCCGTACCAGCCGATGAGGGTGACGGCACCCAGGAACAGCTGACCGGAGTCGGGGCTGGTGAGCGCCGTGGTGATCTCGTCGAAGCCCGGGAGATGGTCGGGTAGGACTCCGATGCCGAGCAGGACGGCGGGCACGCCGACCAGGAGGGCGATCAGAGCTACCAGGGCGAAGAGCGCGCGGACGAGCCTGGATGCGATGCTGCGGTTGTTCATGACCGTCACCCCCGGTAGACGAGATTGGCGCTGCCGTGGCCGGTGACCGTGCCGCTGGCCCCGCCGAGGAACACGGCCCGATACGACCCCGTCACGTCCACTTCCAGGGACGCGCCGTCCTCGCTCACGCTCACCGTGCCGCTGACTCCCGCGCGGCTGAGGTAGGTGCGCGCGGCGGCAACAGCCGCGTTGCGGTCGACGGTGATGCCTTGGCCGGAGATCGCCTTGCCCGCGTCGACGGCCTGCCCGCCGGCCCGCGCCGCCTCATGGGCGACGCCCTCGGCGTGGGTGAGCGCCCGGAGCCTGCCGGCGCCGTCGTAGACCAGGGCGGCCACGAGGAAGAGCGCCACGACGGTGACGAGGACGAACAGGCTCATCGCGCCGCGGTCGTGGCCGTCGCGCAGGGCGCGGCGGATCCGGGCGACGAGAGGGGGTCGGGCGGGAGTCATGCGGTGGTCCTGTCAGCCGCGCTGGCGGTAGGAGTCGATCGACGAGGTAAAGCTGCTGGTCAGAGTCTTGGAACCGGGCAAGCCGGGCAGTCCGATGTCGGAGAGCCGGACCGTGCACGTCACCGTGGCCGTGGTCGAGGCCGGCTCGCCGATCGCGGCGGAGAACCCGCCCGTGGAGATGGACACGGATGTGGAGGTGCACTCCAGCCCCTGCTGGCCCAGGACGCTGCGCGCCACCTGCGACCCCGCGTTGCTGGCCGAGCCGCCGCTGCGTTCCAGCGAGGCGGCGCGCGCGGCGTTGCGGGCGGCGGTGTCGACCGCGTTGCCGGCGGACCCGATGCGGCCGAACGCGACGACCAGCAGCAGCACCAGGATGAGGACGGGGAACAGGATGACCGCCTCCAGCGACAGCGCGCCGCGGTCGTCCTTGAGCCGTCGGGTGATGGTCACCGGGCCTCCGTGATGCGCTCGGTGGCCGCGTCCGCGTGCTGGTCGATCTTGAGCTTGAGGCCGGGGATCATCGTGTCGACGTAGCCGGTGACCCGGACACGCACCGTCGCACCCTTGCTGCCGCTGACCGACAGGCCGGAGATGCTGCCGCCGGCTCGGGAGAGGAAGTCGCGGGCCTCGGCGGTACCGGTGCCGGCGGATGCCCCGCGAACGCGGGCCGACTCCACACCCAGCTGGGCGGCCGACATCGCCACATTGCGGGCATGCCACCACAGCCCGACGTGCACGACCAGCAGGATCACCAGCAGCACGACGGGGAAGACGATCAGCATCTCCAGGGAGACGGCTCCGCGGTCCCGCGCGTCGCGCTCGGCGAACGCGCGGGACCAACGGCCGACAGCCCTGCGGAGGCGTGTCACTTGATCTCTTTCGCCTTCTCGTTGACCTTGGTGAGGATGACGCCGGCGGCGATGGCGGCGACGACCACGAGGCCCGCCACGATCATCATCGTCTCGATGGATATGGCGCCGCGGTCGTCGCGTGCGTTGCGCAGCCGGTCGACCTGGGCCCCGAAGAAGGCCTTGATGAACGCGAAGTTGGGGTCAGTTCCCATCGTGAGATTCCTTGTCTTGTGCGGGAGTTAGCTGGCCATGATCCGCGAGAGTGCGGGGTAGCCGATGTAGACGGTCATGATCAGGACGAGCATCGCGACGGGCATGACCATCTTTTCGCTGGCCATGTTCGCCTGGGCCTTCGCGGAGGTGACCAGGGCGCCGGAGAGCGACTTGGCCTGCGCGCCGAGGGTGTCGCCGACGGCCGCGCCCTCCTCGCCGGCGATCGCGATGATGTCGGCCGGTGCGCCGAGTTCGGGGACGTCGAGCTCGATGGACAGGCGCTTGAGGCCCTCCCACGGGCTGATGCCTTCCAGCTCGGCGCGGGTGATGGTGTCGCGGATCTTCGCGAAGACCCAGCCCTCGCCGACCTCGGCGGCCTTCTTCAGGGCCTGGGTGGGGGCCGCGTCCGCGGCACGCTCCAGCTGGACGAGCCTGAGGTATGCCTTGACCGCGTGCCGGAAGTCCTCCTTCGCCTCCACCGCCTGCTGCTTGAGCTGGAGGTCGGGCAGGAGCCAGAAGACGACCGCGAGACCGAGGCCGGCGATCGCCGGGACCGCGAAGGGGAACGGGTAGCCGGCCAGGTTGGCCAGGCTCACCGCCAGGACGGGCAGCAGCAGTCCGTAGAGGGCGAGGCCGATCTTGCGGCCCAGGTGGGCGGCGGGGGAGCGGCCCACGAGTTCCAGCTGCTGGCGGGGCAGGCGCAGGGTACCTTCTCCGGCGGTGCGCAGCAGGAGCGCGCCCGCCTTCTCCATCAGCGTGTTGGGCTGGCTGGCGCGGTTGCGGTCCAGGTTCTCCAGCCGGGTGGCATCCATCCGGGACAGGACGTCGCCGAGGTCGGGCCGGCCGGGCAGGATGCCGCGCGCGGCGATCACCAGGCCCAGGCCCGCGACGGCGCCGCCGACGACGGCGTACGGGGAGAAGATCACGACGCCTCCTCGGTGATCTGGCCGCCGGAGCGGTCGGCAGGGGACAGGAACCGGGGCGCGGGCTCGAGAATCGCCATGCGACGCATCCAGATCTTGACCAGGACGAACGCGACCGCCACGAAGACGAGGACGAACTGCCCAGTGAGGGTGTTGTAGGGCTCGACGTAGCTGCCGGAGAACGCCGTGATGCCGAAGATCCCGAGGCAGAAAATGGTCACCCAGCGGTCGTTGGTGCGCGGCTTCTGCCGGTCGGCTTCGACCTCGCGGCGCGCGAGGACCTCGTGTTGAAGAGCGTCGGCGAGCTCGCGCATGGCCTTGCTCAGGCCGCTACCGCGGTCCTCGACGTGCAGGATCAGCAGGGCGACGACCTCGTCGACCATGGCGTCGTTGAGGTCGTCGGCGAAGGCCCGGTAGGCGTCCTGAGGCACCCAGCCGGCCTGCTGCCGCGAGACGAGAAGCTGGACCTCCTCGCGGATCGCCTTCGGGACGGTCTCCAGGCTGCGCTGGATGGTGGCCTCCAGGCTCACGCCGACGGTGTGAATGTCGGACATGCGCCGCACCCACTCCTCGATCGCTTCGAGCTTGTCGATCTGCGACTTGCCGCTGCCGGAGGTGTTGAGCAGCCACGGCAGACCGAGCACGACAGCGACCGTGACGAGCCCACCGGTCAGCCAGCCGGTGAACAGCCACACGCCCAGGCCCGCCACAACGGCTCCGGCCATCCGGGCCTGGCCCCGCGCCCACCAGGAGGTAGGAGTGCGGGCGTCCTTGACGAACAGCGCACGGACCTTGCGCTCCAGACGGCTGCGGCGCCGCACCGTGGCCGACGGCGCCCAGCCGACGCCCCCGGCAACTGCCAGGACGAGACCACCGACGGCGGCCAGCCCGCCGAACGCAGCGAGCAGAGAGCTGAGGGTGAGCGTCACAGCGGCACCACCGTCTCCAGCGGCGCGCCCCAGCTGCCCCACGGCCGCTGCAGGATGCTGCGGTCCAGCCCGGCCCGCACCAGGTCATCCAGGCAGGCCTGGGAAATGTTGCCGTGCGGCACGGCCCGCGGCTCGCGCCGTCCGTCCTGCTCGCGCGGGGCGAAGACCATCTGGTGCGAGGGTCGGCCGCCCTCACCGATGCCGGTGATCTCCATGACGTGGGACACGAAGCGGTGCTTGCGTCCGTGCTGGCCGCCAGGTCCCACGAGTTCGGTCTCGTCGACCAGGCGCACATACACGACGAGGTCGACGGCCTGGGCGATGAGCCGGTAGGCCAGGGCCTCGGTCATGCCGATGCCGGCCTCCAGACACAGGGTGGCCAGACGCTCGATCGACAGCTGCGGGCTGCGGGCGTGGAGCGTGGCCATCGACCCGCCCTCGCCCTCGTTCATGGCGTGCAGCATCGGCACGACTTCCTTCGAGCGGACCTCGCCGACGATCACGCGCCGCAGCGACATACGCAGCAGCTGCGGGAACAGGTCGGACAGGGTCAGCTCGCCCTGGAGCTTGCCGTCCGGACCGCGCTCGCCGTTGGACTCGCGCCCCTCGTAGGCGACGACTTCCGGACCGTCGGGGTCCTCGTGGAGGTAGAGCTCGTACTCCGACTCCAGGGTGCCCACGCGTTCCTTGCTCGGGATCTCACGGGCCATGGCCCGCAGCAGAGACGTTTTTCCAACGCCCTGGGAGCCGACCACGATGACGTTCTTGCGGCCCTTGACTGCGGCCTTCAGGAAGTGTGCGAGCGAGGCGTCGATCGTGCCCCAGCGCACCAGGTCGTCCAGGCCTTGGTTGCGGGTGCGGTGGCGTCGGATGACGATGCTCGGCCTTGGCGTGACGTATGCCGAGGCCGCAAGGCGGGAGCCGTCGGCCAGCCGGAGGTTCAGGTTCGGGGTGGCGGGCGTCAGCGCGCGCTCGCCCTGCCCCTGCATCCGGGCGAGGTGGTTGATGAGGCTGATCAGATCGCGGTCGGTCTTCGCGATCGGGTCCCAGGTCCGCGTCGGGCGGTCGGCGTAGTCCACGCGGACCTTGTCGCCGTAGATGATGATGTTCTCGACGTGCCGGTCGTCCAGCAGCGGCTGGAGACGGCCGGCGCGGAACAGCTCGTCGAAAACGGCCTCGCGGACAGCGCGCTCCTGCTGAGCGGTCAGATCCTGGCCGCTGGCCGCGTACTTCGTCGCCCACTCCGAGACGACCTGCACGATGATCGACTGGCCGCGCTGCCGGCGGTCCTCCTCGGTCATGGAGGCGTCGGCGCCCGCGGCCTCGCCGATCTTCATGCTGGCGCGGGAACGCAGCTCGGCCAGCACCTCGTGACCGACCGGCAGTGTGACCGGGGTCGACGTATCGGGGACGCCGACGACGCTCTTGGGCACGCTGGCCGGCGACACCTGGGCAGGGACCGGCCGAAGGGCCGGCGCACCCGGTGCGGGGTGCTCGCCGAGGGCCTGGGTGAACAGGGCGGTGTAGTCGGTGGCCGGGGACTCCGGCCGGGTGTCGGTCATGATGCCCTCCCGGCAAAGGTCGGCAGCGCGGCCGGCTGCAGCTGGACGCGGCGCCTGGTCACCAGCTCGTTGATGGTTTGATGGGCCGGCCGGGCGGAGCGCAGCAGCGACTTCGGCAGCTTCTTGTACGCCCCGTGGGTGAGGACATCGGCGCTGTCGGCGTCCCACGCGAGCATGCCGACCACGGGGGCTTGCAGATGCTGCTGGACCTGGCTGGAGTTGAAGGATCCCTCCTCGATCAGCAGCAGGCCGAGCGCGTCGGACCCCGTTCCGTGATGCGCCAGTTCCTCCCGCAGAACCCGCATGGCCGGCGCCGCCGCCGCGATGGAGGCCTGTGTGGTGCGCACCACCATGAGCACGGCGTCGGCGCGGTGGAGCAGCGGTGTCGGGTAGCGGGTCGTGGACAGCCGGGTCTCGGACTCGGTCAGGATGCGGCCGGCGTCGATGATCACGTCGTGGCCGGTCTGGTCCATCACGCCGAGCAGCCGGGAGATCGGCTCCCAGGTGCGGCTGAGCGAGGCGGCCTGGGTGGGGTCGGTCAGCCCCGGAAGGAGCAGCCGCTGACCGGTGTTGTCGCGGTCCAGGCTCACGAAGTGCTGGCTGAACTCCCTGGCGAGCGTGCCCTGGCGGTCCGCGGCCGCCAGGCGGTGCAGACCGGTGGAGGCGTTGCCTTCTCCGCCGAGGTATCCCGCACGGATGGTGCCGCCCGCCGGGTCGGCCTCCACCAGCAGGGACGGCTTCGGCGAGGACAGGGCGAGGGCGAGCGCGGAGCAGGTGACGCCGGCGGACTTGCCGGAGACCAGCGCGATGACCGACATCAGCTGGCCGCCTTCAGCACGATGGTCACCGCGCCCCTGGCCGTCCAGGTGGCCAGGGGCGGGCTGTCCGTTCCCGCGACGGCAACGTCCACGACGACCGCCCCGTTCGCGTCGGGGGACGAGAGACCCACGACGACGGCGCTGATGCTGTCGGGGGCCTTCTGCGAACCTGACTTCGCCGCCTGGGCGTCGTCCTGCGGCGTGTGGACGAGGGTGACCTCGTCGCCGGTGCGCAGCCGCTGCGCCGGGAGCTGTCCGGGCTTGGCCAGGATGCCCACGGTGTCGCGGCCCTTGGCGACCGGCGTGCCCTCGTGCACCGAGGCGTCGGTGACGAGGCTTCCCTTGGGCAGGTCGGCGGCCGCGGTCTTGCCGACGATGTCGCTGCTGCGGCTGACGGGCACCGGCGCGAGCGCGGCGTCGGGAGCGACCTGCGCCACGACCAGGTCGGTCTTCTTGACGGTCTCACCCGCCTTGACGTCGTGGGCCAGCGCGATCACCGGCACGCGGTTGCCGGCCTCGTCGACCTGCCACACGGCGAGAAGCGCGCCGACCGCGGCCAGCGCCAGGCCGGCGCCGACGACGACCGGCCGCCGTCGGCGGCGCGGAGCGTCCTGCGATATCGGCAGCGGCCCCGCTGCTGCGGGTGCCGTCTCGGCGGTCTTCTTGTTCGCGAACGTCGTCGCCATGGTTACTGGATTTCCTCGTTAGTTGACGACCTGGAGCTCGCCGATGTTGATCGCGGTTCCAGCGTTGCGTGTCTCGTTCGGCAGCGTGCCCGTCTCACCGTTGGTGGCGGTCCACTCGATCACCCACGCGCTCGTCGCGGTGATCTTGTAGGAGCCGCCGTCGGGCACCTTGGTGTAGGTGTGGCCGCAGTCCGGGGACTCCTGCTTGCCGTAGGACTTCTCGTACGGAGTGCCGGGCTTGGTGCAGGTCACGGATGTGCCGTCGCCCATGCCCCAAGTGATGGACTTGACGTGCGCGGTCGCCGTCACCGACAGACCGCCGGCCGACGCGGTGGTCGAGAGCGGCCCCCAGGTGTTGGGCGTCTGGGCGGTCCACAGCCACACCGGCATGCCGATGAGGCCCTTGGCCCCGGCCGGGGGTGCGCTGCCGACCTTGGCGCCGTCCAGTCGCATCATGCTCAGCGCGCGCTGAGCCAGCTCCGCGGCGGAGGGGCCGGTCTGCCCGAGCGGATCCGTCGCGGACCAGCGGGCGAAGCCGTCGGCCGGGGTGGGGCGGCCATGGACCTGAGCCATGCACGCGAAGCCGTAGATGGCGCCGGTGGTGTTGCCCTGCCAGACGGGGTCGGACTTCGGCGGCTGCGGGTCCAGCTTCCGGATCCAGCAGCCGTAGAACTCACTCCAGGTCCCTACGCCGGGGATGTAGCACTCCCAGCCGGGGCTTCCTGGGCGTTCCTTCGCGCCGGTCTCGCAGGTCTTGCCGTCGCCCTTGCCGCCGCCGCCTCCACCACCGCCGCCGCCTCCACCGCCTCCGCCGCCACCACCGGGGTGTCCGGGGACTTCGACGCCGGTGCAGATCCAGGTGATGTTGCACCCGCCGACGTCGGTGCCGCCTCCATCGGCCCAAGCCTGGGAGGGAAGGAGCAGGTAGACGATGCCTGCGAGCGCGGATACGACGGCTGCGGCTTTGCGGGTCAGCATGTGCGTTCCTGCTGCTGGGTCTCGACGATCATCCACTTGTCGCCGACGGTCCGCGCGGAGACGGTGGTGACGAACCGGGTGAGCCGCTCCTTGGGCAGCTTCACCTCGTCCCCGGTCTTCTCCTTGAACATCTTCCAGTTCGTGACGTCGACGCAGTCGGTGATCGTGGCCTTCTTCGGCGACTCGTCCAGGCTGACCGCCGTGACGTCCGGAGAGATCTTCGGCTCACCCTTGAGGACGTTTCCGCCGATCCTGAGTGCGACGAGTTCGGACTCGGTCTTGCCGAGGGCCTTGTCGAAGGCGTACTTGTCCAGGCCCGTGTCGACGGGGCTGGCCTTCGCGTACGCCTTGATCTGCGCATCCCAGTAGCTGCGGTAGACGGCCAGCACCTCGGCCTTGGCCGCAGCCTGCGGGTCCGCCGTGGGGGACTGAGACGGACTCGAGGTGGCCGTCGGCTTGGCCGGCGCCCCCTCGCTGCAGGCGGTGAGCGAAGAGGCCGCGGCGGTGATCATCGCGACGGTCAGGCCAGCAGTACGTATTCGAGTCCTGGTGGTGAATGTCACTGGCATATCCCCGTGTGTGAGTCGCGGTCAGTAGATGGGTGGCGTGGGTTCCCGGGGCCTTTGAAGGGGCTCGGGGAGGCAGACGGTGGGGCTATGCGGCGGCGCTGCTGGACGTCACGCGAATTTCCGCTGGCAGCACCCGTAATGGATGCCAAGGGCGGGCGGCGGACGGACGTGGCGCTCCGCATGGGAGTGGGTGATCAAATGGATAAGGAGCCGAAATTGCCCGCTGCAGAGACGTCACATGCTTTTAGCGACGGCCGCGCGGCGGCCGGCTGCCGGTGGCGGCGTCCAGCGAGCGCAACAGCTGCTCGACCGTGACCTTCAGCAGTTCGGCGGCCAGCCGGACCTTGGACTCGTCGAGCGAGGAAAGGCCCCGCTCGATCCGCGACCACCGGGCCTGGGCGATGCCCAGCCGGTGCGCTAGCGCGCTCTGGCTCCAGCCGGCCAACAGCCGCAGCCTCTGCACATCGTCCGACCTGCCGGTCGACAAGAGCGCGTCCAGTGGCACTCTCAGGCTGTCGGCTAGGGCCTGGGCCGTCGGCAACTGGGGCTTTCGTCGGCCCTGTTCGTACAGGCAGATGTGGGTGCCGGCCACCCGTGCGCCGCGCGTGCGGGCCATGGCCGCCAGGTCGTCCTGCGACAGGGAGGCCGTGGTGCGCAGTCGGCGCAGGGCCGTGGCGCTGAAAGCTGATACTCCGCGGTTCGCCACGTAGCTCCGTCTCGACGGGGATCTCGAGGTATTCCTCGCCGGACGGGCTGGTCTCGCCCGTGCGGGAAGCCGTCGATGACGTAGCGGATGCACGCTGCCCGGCCGCCAAGTACGTCCGCACTTCTTCGGATTGGCTTGCGCCCCGAATTTGATAGGGAGTCAGCATTCCGTTGAAATGCACACGACCCCCCTCCCCGCGACCGCACGTACGTGTGCGGATAGTGCTCGCCCCGTGACTGAATCTGACCGGTAACTTATACGAATCTTGCACGGCCTTTTCCGGCCGTCAAGATCTATTCTGACGATGATCTTGCGTTTTGTCGCTTATGCCCGATCTGTTCCAGCGTGGCGCTGACCTGGCCATCTGTCCGACAGTGGTCGGTGGGGCACCCATCTACCCCCTATTTTCAGCCACGCCGAAGGGCCCACCCGGTTGCCGGGCAAGGAACTGAATGCCGCCGAGGCGTCCCGCGCCGCCTGTGGCGGAGATCACGACCCTTCTTGCGGCTTCGACGCCTCCGCAGCGGACTTCGAGCGTGTGCCCAGTCGGCCGGGAACGGCGACCCGGCCGAGCGTGAGCAGTGCCAGGAAGCCGATGAACAGGCGGTAGAGCGTGACCAGTCCGGACACCAGGCCGCCCAGGAGGGCGAGCAGCAACACCGGCCGGCCCCAGGGGCTCGGAAGGTAGGGAGCCGTCACCACCGTCCCCAGCAAGCTCACCGTCAGAACGGCCCACACCACACCCTGGGCGAACGACGCCGCGGCCAGACGCGCCCGCTCGGCCACCAGAGGATCGCGCGCTCCCTCGCGCGCGGTCGCCGCCGCGGCCCACCGCTTACCGGCCGCCATGGCGCTGCTCCCCGGTGCGAGGCGTCCCATCGGCTGTGCGCGCGACGGCCTGCTGGGCATCCCGCAGGCCGGCGGCCAGCTCGTCCAGCCCGGCGGCGAGTTCGTCGAGGAGCTCCGCTGGCGCGGCGTCCTCGATGAGCCGGGACCGCCGACTGCCGAGGTAGGCACCCGGCGCCTCGGCCCCGGGCCCGGCGTCGTCCAGGTCCGCCAGCCGGTGCTCCAGACACTCGTGCTCGCCCAGAGCCGCAGCAGCCGCCACGCCCAGCCGCCGGTAGGCGGCCTCGTAGCCCTCGACGACGTCGAGGCCCGCGCTGTCCTCGCCGGCGGCCAGCACCAGGCCGGCGGCATCCCACAGGAACCGGTGTCCGGCCTCGGCCGCGCGCCGGAGCTCGGGCACGCCCGACGCTGCTGCCGCCGCGGCCACCTCCTGATGCAGGGCCAGGAGCCGGTGGATGTACTCCGCCCGAGGGGCAGTGGCATCCACGACCCGCACATGGCGGCGGGTGACGATCGCGGTGAGGCCCGGCCCGCCCCAGGCCAGCGCGACACCTGCCGCCGCGGCCACGATCAGGGCCGCGCCTGCGGAAAGGCGGTCACCCAGCACGGGGGGCAGCAGCAGGACCGCGGCCACGACCACGGCCAAACGCCCCACGCTCACCGCGGCTGGCAGCTCGGTGCCGCCGATCCTGCGCAGGAACGGCGCCGGCCGCCGTCCCCACACCGTGCGGGCGAGCAGCGGCTTCCACCGCGCCCCCGCGGCCGGGGCGACCACTCCGACTTCGGCGGGGAAGGCGTCCTCGAACCGCGCCTCCGAGTCCAGTGGGTACCCCCACCGGACCCAGCCCCACTCCGTCCGCTCCACCGGCCGCACCGCGCCGACGGCGGACTCGAAGGCCGCGGCGCCAGCCCGGCTCTCGCCCGACGCGGCGAGGTGGTACTGCAGGGCGTGGACCGTTTCGCGGTGCCAGCGGTCCACGTCACCGCCGTAGGGGAGCGGCCGGAGCCCGTCCCGGAACTCGCCTATCACTTGGACGCCCCCTCACCCGGCAGGGCCGGCCCGGGGCAGCTGCCCAGGGCGCGGCGCAGCGCGTCCTTCTCCGGCGGGGTCAGCCAGAGCCTGTACTTCGCCTTCACTGCGATCTGGCGCTGCGCGTAGCCGCAGCGGATCAGCTTGTTCGGCGGAAGCCAGGTGGCGGCGTCGCCGTCCCCCTTCGCCGCGTTCGTCGGGCCGTCGACCGCCACCAGGTTGAGCGGGTCGCTTGCGAGGTTGAGCCGCTCGGCCGCACTCAGCTGCTGCGCGCCGGTCTGCCAGCTGAGGCTCAGGGGCACGATGTGGTCGATCTGGACGGCCAACGACGTCTTGACGCCTCGGGTGAAGGAGATGGTGCGCGCGGTGTACGGGTCGTGGAGCGTGCCGGAGACGACGGTGCACGGGCCCTGCCGCACGACGTCGGTCAGATCGCGGGCGAGGATGTCGTTGCGGGTCGAGCAGCCGTTGTGGCTTCCCGGCGCGGTGCTGTTGTCGCTCCAGGTCGGACCGAACTGGTCGCGGCTGTACCCGGTCTGAGGGGCTCTGCCCTTGACGGGGAGCCGGTCGAGCTCCTGGAGGGCGGCGGTGGCCGACAGCATGGGCCCGGCCGCGGCCTCGGGCGCCGACTTCACGGTGTCGACGGGGGTGCAGGCGGTGAGCGTGGCTGCCGCAGCGAGGGCGACGCCGATGGCCGCAGCGCGAAGCGGGTGGGGCATGGAGTGGTGCTCCTGACTGGTCGGAGGTGCGCGTCATCCCATAGAGGTGCCGCGCGGCGCATCCGTGTGACCATTCCCGCCCCGCCGGTGACGAGAAGTTCGGCGCGCCCTGCTCCGGCGCCGCCCCTCGACGTCAGCCGAGGGTGCTGCTGAAGGTGATCCGGTCGCCGCGGTCGGTGGCCTCGACCGTGACCGGGCCGGGGACAGCGGCTGAGGGGAGGGTGAACCGTACGGTGACGGTGGCCGAGCGCGAGGGCGCGATCGGGGCGTCGGGGTAGTTCAGGCTCGGGGTGACGGTCGCGGCGTCGGTCAGGCCGGCGCCGGTCATCACCCGCAGGGTGATCCCCAGGCCCGGCCGCGGCCGGGGATCGCCGTTGGTGACGGTCAGGTCGGCCGTCGCCGTCCGCTTGCCGCCGGTGTCCGGCCCGAGCGTGATCGGGGAGAGCCGCAGGCCCGCCGGCGACCAGGCGCCGAAAGGCAGGAGAAGGCCGGGCGACGCCGACGCCGTGCCGATGGGCTCGGGAGAGCCGGACGCCGAGGCGGCGCTTCCGGGCAGGGCGCCCTCGAAGAAGAGGTCGTCCGCCTCCGCCATCCCCTCCTGGGTGGCCTCGGCGGTGACGGTGACCCGCTGGCCCAGGCCCTGCGGGGGCACGGCCACCCCGATCTCGGCGGTGTAGGAAGCGCCCGGCGCGACCTTCACCCCAGCGTCGTGCGCGGGGAGCCCCGGGAGGCTCCGGTCCTTGACCGGGACGGCCTGGCGCCCCAGCGGTCCGTAGCGCACGGTCAGCGCGGTGTCCGGCAGCAGGGTGATCCGGTCGCTGGTGTTGGTGAACTTCGCCGTGGTGCGAAGGACGGTCCAGTCGGCCGGTACCTCGCCGGACGTGCTGCCGGCCTCCTTGAAGGGTTCCACCTCCAAGGTCCAGCCCTGCGCCGCGACGGGGACGGCACGTCCCAGCTCGGTGATCCCGGCGGGGAGCCCGGCCGGCGTGGCGGCGACGGTGGCCGGAGCGGACGCCGCGCCGGGAGCGGCCCCCGACGTGGAACCGGCGCACCCCGCCGACAGCGTCGCGATGGCCGTCACGACAACGGCGGCCCATCCCCGTGTGCTGCGCATGATTCTTCCCCTCGGTCACGGCGCGGGATCGCGCTCCTGAACGGGGATCATGCCAAAACAGCTGGCGGTCGAACCTCAGCACCGCTGCACGGGGTCCGGGGGACCGTGCGGGCCGGGGATGTGCTTCCAAGACTCCGTGTACTTCCTCGGCTCCGCGGGCCAGCTCACGGCGGGCTGCCCGCGCCCTCGCGGGCCCGGGCGACGCCGGCCAGCACCTTGCGGACGATCCGCTGGTTCCCGGAGTGGAAGGCTTCCGCCTCGATCAGCCGGTCGGCCAGGAGGCCGGTGGTGATCTGGCCCAGGCGGTACGACTCGTCGGCATACTCCGCCGCCGCGTCGGCGGCGGCCCGGGAGAGCTCGGAAGCGCGTTTCGCCCACGCCGCGATGGCCTCGCCCTTGTCGCTGGCGGCTTACGTGTTCGGTGAACGCCTCGATAGCGGCGAGAGCCAGGGGGAACGGCTGGAGGGTCACGCCTGCGCCTCCGTTCCGGGGTACTCGCTGCTCAGATCGGCGGTGCGTCGGCGGTGCTGCTCGGCGGTGATGAACCCGGCCTCAAGCTGCGCGTCGAACAGGGCGTGCGCGGCGCGCTGCCCTTCGGCACGGGCGCTCTCGATCGTGGCCGGGTCGCCGCCGAGGAGGGCCAGGCGGTAGTCCGCCACCCGGGCGTTGAGGTGCCGGGCCCGCTCACGCACGGTCTCGCGGTCGATGGTGCTCATGTGGAATCCTTTCAGGGGTGGGAGGGGTGGCCGTCCTGCCGTTGTGGCTGGCCGGTTCAGACCTGGTGAAGGGCGGGGTACGGGCCGCCGAGCGGCCTGCTGTAGCCGGCGGGTACGACGTAGGCGACGTAGCAGCAAACGGCCGCGCCGCAGTGGAAGGTGACGTTCAGACCGAAGGGGATCGCCCCGTTCGCCGCGCTGAGCGGCTCGACCCGGCGAATGAACGGGTCCTGCCGCGCGGTCAGCACGCCGACCAGGTAATGCTCGACGGCGGTGAGCGGCGTCTTGCCGACGGCCGGCAGCGCGGCGGCGCGCAATCGCGGCGGTGGCACCCCCTGCGGTTCGGCCCGCCCGTCCGGAGGACGGGCGGCCACGATCTGGAGGTAGACCTCGGCACCGGTGGGGAGGGTCAGCCGCAGCCCGAACCGGCTGTGGGCGCAGCCGGTCTCGGCGAAGGTGGCGACCTGCCCCTGGCTTCTCGGACTCTCGTCGAGGGCGGTGCGCAGAAACGACTCGAACTCGCAAGCCTGCCAGGGCTGGAGAAGTGTGGGGGCCGGGCTGCTCATCGCTCGGCCCGCCGTCCGGCGCACACCGTGTGGTGGTCGGTGACCATGCCGATCAGCGTGGGCAGCACATCGCCGGACTCCGCGTCGCACAGGCGCTCTCCACACCCGGTGTGGACCAGTTCGAGGTCGCGCTTGGCGGGGTCGCCGGAGTCGAGGAGCGGGTAGTCGTCCCAGATGATCGCCAGGGCCGTCAGCTGCTCGGCCGGGGTGGTTGCCGCCGGTCCGGTGAAGGACTCGGGGCTCATCGGCGGCTCTTCTCGTACGGCTCCAGCGCGGCGAGCACGGTGACGCCGAGGACCTGGTCTCCGGCGCCGGCCAGCCAGTCCTGGACCGTCGTTCCTGCGGGAACGGCGGACAGCTGCTTGATGAGGTCCGCGACGTCGGTGTGGGGCGCTCCCTCTGCGGTGCAGCCGGTCTCGTAGGTGCCGACTCCGGGCACGTGGGCGACGAGGTGACCGTCCGCGCCAGACCAGTGGGGGTCCTGCCAGAGCTTGAAGACGGCGGTGGGGGCCTGCTCCTGGAGGGCTGTCGCAAGGTCGTCCGAGCTACCGAGCGGGGTCTCGTGGATGCCGTAGCACGCGCCGAGCACCAGCCGGGCGGGCTCCGGCTCCTCGGTGTCTCCCCATTCGAGGCCCAGGGCCTCGTCGGAGATGGCCCTGAGCACGGCGGCCTCCTCGTCCTCGTGGACGGCGTAGACGAACAGCTGCATCGGTGAGCGGTCGGACATGGCGATTCTCCGTATCGAGTGAGTGGATCAGAGGTCAGGTGGCGGGGCGGTGCCGGTCCTGCGCACCGCCCCGGAGGTGGTTCAGGCCGCGAGAGCGGTGTCCGGGTGCTGGCGCTTTTTCGGCCCCCGCGTGCGGAGCGGGTCGTGGCGCTGTTCGTCCACGGGGACCACGGTGGTGATCGGGTCGGCGTCCTCGGGGAGGAGGTCCAGGCGGACCCAGTAGGGCATTACCCAGCGGGTGGTCTCGCCCTGGCGCGCCTTGCCGATCCGGAACCGGCGGAAGTGGCCGCACCGCTGGTGGGGGGCCTGCTGGACGCCGGAGGGGATGCCGTCGCCGTCCAGCACGCGGCCCGTCGCCCGGCGGGCAGCGTGCAAGGCGGGGCCGACACGCCAGCCGATCTCGACGAAGAACGGGTCGCGGCTCTTGTTGACCGCCCGGCGCTTCTTCTTCGACGGCTTGACGACGGGCGGCTCGGCCAGGTCCCGGTTGTCGCAGCACAGGTAGATCAGGACGCTCAGCGCGGGGCGCAGCAGCTCCTCGAACAGGGTATACGCGGCGGCCTTGTCGCGGGTCCGGCTCCAGTGCGCCTCCGCCCTCGCGGCGGCGAAGTCCACGGCCTGGGCCACGGTGAACTTCTCCATCCCGGTGGGGATGTTCATCCGTATGTACGTCTGGCCACGCACCTCCCAGGTCTCCTCGTCGAGGAGGTCGATCACGAAGAGCAGACCGAGTCCTTCGATCTCCTCGTCGGTGTAGGTCTGCTGCTCGGGAGTCTGGTTGAAGCCGAAGAGGTAGAAGCCGCGGACCAGGCCGTCCGACTCCTTGTAACGGACCGGCCAGGGTTCGGGCAGGACGACGAGCGGGTTGATGTGCGGGAGCTGGCGGAAGATGCTGCCGGGCAGCGTCTCGGAGGTCGAGCGGTACAACTCTGCTGCCAGGTGCTGGTTGAGGTCGTAGGTGACCCTGCCCCGCCGGGCCCACATGCGGAAGATCCCCACGTGGCTGGCCACGTCGATCAGGTCGGCCTGCTCGGAGAGCGTCAGGCCGGGCGGCGCTGTGTGTCGGAGGGTGACCGGCCGTCCGGTGGAGAGCTGGTCGAGCTTGGGGGCGAGCCACAGGTGATTGCCGCGCAGCGCGCTCTCCCGCTCGGTCAGTGCTTCGACGAAGACCTCGCTGATGTCGCGGCTCTTGAGCGCGCGGGAGTGTCGGCGGTTCATCTTGGCCATCCCTGTGGCTACGGGCCCTACAGGCCGGGGCGTCCCGGTGGACCGCTGGAAGGCGGTCCGCCGGGGGAGGAACCGGTGCGCGGCGACCGGTGGGCTGCGTCGGGTCGGGGACCCGTTCGCACCGAAGATGTTCCGACTCTAGCTCAATTCATAGACTTAAGCAATCACGGCGTGACGGGGATGGGCACCAGGAAGAACTCCTGCCCGTCCTTCGCAGCCAGGCGGATCGGCCGGTCCGGCAGCGCACCGAACACCGCCTCCGCCACGGCCGCCGGTGCACTGCCGGGACCCAGCGCCGACCCGAGGGCCGAGCGGATCGCCGCCAGGGTGTCCGCCGACAAGGGCGCCTTCAGCGGCGCCGCCTTGGCCTCCGCCGCACAGGCCGCCAGCTCCTCGTCGCCGGCGCTCGCGTCCAGGCCGTGGCGGCGGGCGATGGCGGCCACCGTCGTGGCGAGCGCTGCGCGGTTGTGCCAGCGGCACAGGTCGCCGGGAGTTCCCACAGGGTGCAGGTGCCGGGCGGTGCCGATCGAGGTCTTCTTCATGTGTCCTCCGTTGCGGTCAGGGTGCCGGCTGGTGCCGGGGGCGGGTGGGGGCCGGGCCGCGCCCGGCCCCCACCTCGCGGTTACAGGTAGGCGCTGACCATCTGCGCGAACTCGTCCGGCCCGATGACGGGGATGCCCAGCTGCTCCGCCTTCTCCTTCTTCGAGCCGGCCTTGTCTCCGGCGACGACCAGGCTGGTGCTCTTCTTCGAGACGCTGGACCCGGACCGGCCTCCCGCCTTCTCGATCAGCTCGTTCATGCCGGTGCGCGACAGCGGTTCGAGGCGGCCGGTCATGGAGCCTGTCACCACGATCGTCTTCCCGGCCAGCGGCAGCGCCGCTCCCACGCCCTGGCCGGAGCCGGAGGCGTCGGCCGCCGGGGCGCTGCCCTTGGGCTCGCCGAGATAGACGCCCGCTGCCGCG
This sequence comes from Streptomyces sp. NBC_01216, assembly GCF_035994945.1. Lineage (NCBI taxonomy): Bacteria > Bacillati > Actinomycetota > Actinomycetes > Kitasatosporales > Streptomycetaceae > Streptomyces > Streptomyces sp. NBC_01216. The sequence goes on along the minus strand of NZ_CP108678.1, from coordinate 75,012 downwards.
AGCTTGGCGATCACCGGCTCCAGCTCCGCCAGCTCGGCCAGCACCCAGGCCGACTTCTCCGCGCCGATCCCCTCCACCTGGCGCAGTTCGGCGGCCGACGCCGCCTGGATGGCGGCCATCGTGCCAAAGAAGTCGGCGACCCGTCGGGACATGCTGCGCCCGGTTCCCCGGACCCCCAGGGCGCAGAACACCCGGGCGAGGGGCTGCCGCTTCGCCGCGGCGAGGCGGTCCAGGATCTTGACGGCCGTCTTCTCGCTGCCGGTCGCCGCAGTGAGCTGCCCCAGCGCGAGGGTGAACAGGTCGGCGACATCCTGCACCGCTTCCTGCGCGACCAGCTGCGCGACGACCTTCGGTCCGATCCCCTGGACGTCCAGGACATCGCGCTGCACGGCGTAGGTGATGGACGCCGCGAGGTTGCACGCGCGGCCCTTCAGACACCTCCAACGCTCCTGGCTCTTGTCGATCTCGCCGCCGCAGCCCGGGCAGACCGTGGGCAGCTCGATCGGCTTCTCCTGGCCGGTGCGCGCCGAGGTGACGGGAGCGAGGATCTGCGGGATCACGTCGCCGGCCCTGCGGAGTACGACGCGGTCACCGAGGCGCAGCCCCAACCGGGCGATCATGCCGGGGTTGTGGAGCGTCGCGAACTGCACCGTCACGCCCTCGATCGCGACCGGCAGGACCTCGCCGCGCGGCGCGATGTTGCCCGTGCGCCCGGTGGTCCAGGTAACCCCGGTGAGCGTCGAAATCACCTCCAACGCGGGCAACTTGAATGCGACCGCCCACCGGGGCGCGCGCGAGCCGGAGCCCGCGGCGGCCTGGTCCTGCGGGTGGTCGGCCTTGATGACGATGCCGTCGATCCCGACCGGCAGGTCTGCTCGCCGCGCGGCGACCTTCTCGACGTACTCCTGGATGTCCCTGATGAGCGGCGAGGTCAGCGTGCCGACCGGGGTGTCGTCCACGGTCTGGACCCCGAGGCTGCCCAGGACCTTCATCAGCTCGGTGTGGGTCATCTCCTCGCGGATCAGCCCGCCCGCCTCGCCGTCGACTGCGGGCAGAAGCCCGTATCCGTAGAAGCTGAGGGGGATGGTGTACTGCCGGCCGGTCGCGCGGAGCGAGCCCGAGGCGGCGTTGCGGGGGTTGGAGAAGGGGTCCTCGCCGTGGGTGACGCGGATGCGGTTCGCCTCCTCGAAGCGGGACTGGAGCAGGACCACTTCACCACGGACCTCGACCGAGACCGGCATGTCCAGCTCGACCGGCAAGCCGTCGATGGTGCCGATGGCGTGGGAGACGTCCTCCCCGGTCGAGCCGGTGCCCCGGGTGACGAGCTGGACGAGCTTGCCCTCGTGGTAGTGCGCCGCCACCGCCAGCCCGTCGATCTTCGGGCCGGCGTGGAGCCCGCGCGGTTCGCTGCCCAGCCGCTTGCCCAGGGACTGGACCCAGCGGGCCAGTTCCTCGGAGTCGAAGACGTTGTCGAGGGAGAGCATGGGGGTCGTGTGTGCGACCGATCCCTCGGGCAGCGCCCCGGCGGCCACCAGGGTGGTGGGCGACTCGGCCGCGCGCTGGTCCGGATGCTCCTGCTCGTAGGAGGCGATGGCGCCCATGAGGTGGTCGTAGGAGGCGTCGTCCATCTGCGAGTCGCCGCCGCCGTAGTACGCCGCCGCGGCGCGGCGGGCCTGGTCCAGGGCGCGGAGGTAGGAGTCCTCGTCGGTGATGGGGGCCAAGGTGTTCGGCACGTTCTTGTCCTTCTTGCCGGTGGTGGCTGCTGCGACCGCTCCTCCGTCGGAGCGGTGCTGCCCGGCTCCACTGCGGGCGCGCGGTGGAGCCGGGAGCGGGGGGCGGGGCCGCATCGAGCGGCACGTTCAAACCATACGTCGATTCATAGGATTAAGCAATATCGGTTTGATCGTCGAATCCTCCGTGTGCCCGAAGTGGGTGGCCGAGCCGCGGCGAACTGCCGCAGGTCTCCCGTGCCGGCGCGCAGCAGCCTCCCCGGGCCGCCCGGGCCTGGCGCTGGCCGGCGGCGACGGAGACTGGCAGCGGGGCGGGCCGGAGGGCGTGGTGCAGCCACCGGCGACCGCTGGAGGCCGCCGGCGACTCGTCGGTGATCCCGGGCCCCGTCAGGCGACCGGCCGGCGATCTGGCTTTCAGCGCTGGTTCCTGCCCGGCTACTCAAGGACTTCGAGCGAGCGGAGGACCGTGACGTCGTGGTCGGCCAGCACCTGCGCGTACGCGCCGCTGTCGCGTACGTAGCGGTTGATCTCGGGATCGTCGATGGAATGGGCCGTCCAGCAGAGCATGTGGTTGCGGCCCGAGGTCCGCTCGTCGGAGCAGATCCTGCGTGCGTCCGCTTCACTCACCCGCCAGAGCACCCGCCGGTGGGTGGTGGGTGTGTTCCTGGAGGCGATGAAGACCACCACTTGTGCAGTCATGCGGAGTTCCGATCATGCGCGGACGCCCTGCGCGGCTCCGGCCGGCGCGGCGGTGCGGGAAGAGTGCCGGCGACCTTCGGCGCACCAGCCGGATGCCGGTGCGCCGGGTGCCCGAAGACAGCGGGCCCGCGTACGTCTGTTCCGCCCACGGGCGAACGGGCCGCCTCTGCGCCTACGGCGGGGGCGTGACCTCGAAGGCGCCGCTGGAGAGGTTAACGGTGAGGTTCGCGTTGAGCTTCGGCCGGTCGAAGCGGGAGTAGACCCCAAGGAGGTCCCGGAACCGGCCCTCCAACGCGGTGGACGAGTCGTCGTGCTGCTCCGGGGGGCCCTCCTCGTACCGCCATGCCTGACCATCCGCTCCCAGGAGCCACACCTCCTCGTCCCAGTACATGCCGTCCGGGGCGTCCGAGTAGGTCACGAACTCGACGCTGGTCGCCCTGGTGCCGGCCTGGTCGGGGCAGCTGGCGCACATGGCCCGCAACACCTGGAGCAGCTCCTGCTTGACCCGTTCGTGCGCAGCGTCACGCAGCCAGCTACCGAGCTCGTACAGCTCGTTTCGGGTCAGCTGCGGCAGCAATGGCTCAAGGTGCTCCTTGGTGAGCATCGCCCGGGTGAGCGGGCTGCGCCACTCCGGTGCGGCGCCCGGCGGCCGGGCGGGAGCAGGGGGCCGGGGCCGGTTGAAGCAGTAGTGGCACTCCTTGCCGTCGCCGTTCTCGGCGCGATTGTCATCCATGATCGTTTCCTGGCAGCGGGTGCAGCGCTGGGATCCCCCGCACGTGGTGCAGTCCTGGTTTCCGTCGCAGTCCGCACACGTGGAGCATGTCCAACACCCCTCGTTCCCGTCACAGTCCGGGCACGGCGTAGCGGCCGGTGCGGGATCGGGTTCACCTGCGGGAGACGGGGGCGCGGCGTCGCGGGGGACGTCGACTGCGATCTCCGTGGTGGGAGTCATCGGTCTACCTCTCGGAGCGATGGCCGGGGCCGTGCGGAGCGCACGGCCCCAGAGCGTTGGTTCAGGCGGGCAGCGGCACGAAGAGGACGGGGCTCGGCGTCCCGTACGGCTGCTCGTCATCGCCGATCTCGATCAGGGCGTCTGCCACGAACGTCCGATCGAAGTCGGGGGCCTCGACCGCGAGGTGGGGGCCGTAGCGGAGCGTCGCGCCGTAGGCGTTCCACGCTGGCCCGTCGTCATAGTCGTTGGTCACGATGAACGTGACCGAGCTCGGCAGCGGGCACTCCGGGCGGTCCGCAAAGAACTCGATCAGAGCGTCGCGGAGGTCCACGCGCAGCTCCTCCGGAACCTGGGGGTACACATCGCGGGCAGGGCCCCGGGGCACGGGGAAGGCAGCGCGCAGCGCGGCGACGAGCTCCGCCGGAAGGACCTGAGGAGCCGTGGCGCCGAGGTCCGGCCGAAGGGCCTTGGGTGCGGTCGCCAAGGCGCTGAAGGCGCGCTTCAGATCGTCTTCGGCGGCGCGGAGTACGGCGTCCTGGGCGTAACGCGCAGAGTCGGACAGGGCCTTGGGCATCGTTGGGCTCCAAGTCGGGTGGGGCGCTGCGGCAGGCGCGCAACAGGGCCGTGCTGGCGCCGCCGACCGCCCGGAGCGCTGCCCGGCGGTCGGCGGAGGGGACTACGAGAAGCGGTGTTGCGGGTCTGGCGGGCGCTGTTCACCGAGTCCGCTGTTGCGCAGCCCGAGCCCGCAGTTCGGCGATGAGCCGGTCACGCCCGGGCCACCAGGACGCGAAAAAGGCCTCGGTGTTGGACTTGAGCTGCGCCTTGAGCTGGTCGGTCAGGCTCTCTGTCCAGACTTGCGCCACGTCGGCGAGCCAGTCGATGGCAGGACCGGAGTTCGCCACCTCGCTCGCGTACCCGTCCTTGAGGAAGGCGGCATACACGCGCACCCGACGAGTGACCGGCAGCTGGTACGTGCGGCCGTTGTCCAGGGACACCTCGGTCGCCACGAAGGCGATCCGCTTGATCGCGGTGACCGTCCCTTCGGCGATGTAGTCCTGAACGGGGTGGTCGCCGTACACCTTGAAGCTCACGGGGTATCCCGGGGCGAGAGCGGACGCGGTGGCGGCTATGTACGACATGTCACTCCTGGAGGCGAAGAGGCCGGATCGGCGGAGCGTCTCGCCCGCCGCGACCTCTACTATACGCACACTCGTGGAATTAAGCAATGTTCTTCGGATAGGGCACTGCCTTCAGCGCGATGACGGTGCGCGACCGCTCCGCCCGTGTACGGCCCACAGCTAGGACGTACCGGAAGTTGCCGGGGTGAGGTACTGGGCGCGCTCCGAGCTGCTCCAGGGCTCTGGGCAGCCACTGCGCCGGGGATTCGCCGGCCGTGCGGGGCGGTGCTCCGAGGGCGACCAGCCGGCTTTCCACCCCTGCGGCCCCGGGCTCGGGCTCGCGGCTGGTCAGCTTGGCCCGGGACCGAGCTGTCAGGACGGTGCCGTCCGGCAGCAGCGTGTGCGTTCGCCGCGTCCCGCGTCCGGTGAACCGGAAGTTGCAGCTCTGGTACACGATGCCGAGGTGCCCGTTGGAGATGATCATGTCTCCGTTCGGGGTGCGCCGTGACCTGGGCACCGGGTCGGAGAAGCTCACCACCCCCCCGGATGCCACGCTCGGCGGCCTTCTTCATCGCGGCCGAGATGAAGAAGCTCTCGCCGTTGGCGGCCACGTCGTCGGTGAGGGCCAGGCGCGAGATCTCCGCGCTCTCGTCGTACGGGACCACGCGGGGAAAGGCCCTGGTGAGGACACGTTCGTTCATGGGGCAGCCCAGCACGAGAACGCCGACCAGGGCGGCGCCTTCGGGGCCGGGGCCTTCCTCGCCCTGCGGCGGCTCGTGGTCCCACAGGCCATAGCGGTGGAGGGCCGCCGGCCTTATCTGCATGTGTCAAGCTCTGAGGCTGGTCAGAGCCGTGACTTACTTGCAGTCACATCAGGCACGAGGCAACCGAGCGCTCAACACGTCCACACCCGTCTTTGAACTCCCGCTACGTGGAAGGATGACCTCTATGAGCATGGAGGAGAGCGTCCACGGCAAGTCGCGAAACCTCGTCGTCTTCGTCCGAGCACATGAGCAGTCCCCCTCGGGTCGGACAACCTGGATCCTTGACCCGGCTGATCCCGCCCTCGACAGGTCTCTGGTCTGGTCCCCGCCAGTGGATCAGTACGACCCGATCACCTGGCATTAAAGCGGGGCTCGGTCAGCTGCCCGGCGAGTTCGGGATCGACCCACTTCATGCGTACGCCGAAGCTCAGGAACTCGCAGACCGTACTCATGATCGCGTTCGCGGTGTTCTCATCGCGGAAACGTTCCGGCCCGCCCCCGTTGCGGGCTCGTGACGGCAGCGGCTCCTCCACCAGCCAGTGCAGGAAGCGTGCGAGCTGCCACACCGTGATCTGCGCCCACTCCAGACGGTGGAACGTGCAGTACGACAGGTACAGCGCCGCTCGCCCGGCGTAGGTCCTCTCCGTGTTGTAGGCCCGGCCGGCATCTCGCAGCCCTGCGAGGAAGAGCGATCGCTCACGGTGAAGGGCGTAGTCGTCGGCTCCGACGATCACCCATCCTGTCCTGTCCTGGGTCAGCGTCGCCCGTTCCGCGCGGAATGACGTGACAAACGTGCCTGTGATGCCGAACACCCCTTGGATACCGATGATTCAGCCAGCTCAGCATGCATGTGGCTGATGTGGCTGCTGGAAAGATCATCATGAAGATAACCGGCCAGCCGGCCAGGTAGTGGTGGCGCTCGATGAACGACCGGGCGAGCGCTTCCGGGATCTCGGTGACGACTGTACCGCTCGCGCCGGAAGCCGCCCTCACTGACGTGCCGCCAGCTGGGCAGGCCGTACCGCCAGCGCTGGGTCCAGCCCTGCGGCCGGCCGGCGAGGATGCCGCGCATCTCCGCCGTGGTAGGCGTCACGCCGCGCACGCCGGCACCCCCGCGTCCTCCAGCCGCTCCATCAGGTGGTTCCTCCACCAGAGCGCGTACGACATGCAGTTGCTCTCCGTCTTGTGGGTCGGGCTGCACCCGCGCTCCCTGCGGCCGGCCGAGCTCCAGGCCATCGAGTCAGCCGACGCCAGCGAGCGGGACAGCGTCAGGCCCTGGATCTTGAAGCCGAACGCGTGCAGCGGTACGAGCGGCGCCCCGCGCCCGCCGAGGCGGGCGAGCTCGTCCAGGAGGAGGGAGGCCCGCCAGTGGTTCTGGCGCCGGCACATGCTGCCGACGCCCACCAGCGGCTCGGCCAGGAGGTCGATGCCGGCGTCGGCGTACATCTCTGCGCACCGGAGGTAGTGGGGGCGCAGCCAGCCCTGCAGGACCGGGATGACGCGGGTCTTGATGCCCAGGGAGCGCAGTTCGACGACGGAGTCGACGGTGCGCCTCAGGTGCTCCTCGATGGTGAGGCCGGTCTTGGGCAGCATCCAGGGCTCGCAGACCCAGTCCATGGGACTGCACCACTCGAGGTTGCCGATCTCGTCGTGGTAGCGGTTGACGGCGGCGGCGTACTGCTTGGCGGTGGTCTTCCACCGGCCGTAGAGGTCGACCTCGCTGAACGCCCCGCTGTCCAAGGCCCAGGGGCCGGCGGCCCGGGGGAGGGACTTGCGGTTCATCAGCCGCCGGTTGGAGACGAACAGGGGGAAGTCGAGGTGCTCCATCCAGGCGGGCTGGTGGACGCCCAGGTGGAACCTGACGGGGGTCGGCGTGATGGCGGGGGCAGTCATGGCAGGAGCCGTTCGTCGGGTGTCGGATGCTCGGGCCAGGGCGCGAGCAGGGTCGGGTCGCCGGCGTCCTCGCGGGCCCGGTCCTCGGCCTCGGCAGCGCGCACCCGGCCGGTGTGGAACCGGTCTGCCGCGTGGCCGCTCGGCCGGATGCACCGCTGCTCGGCCGTGACCGAACAGCGCGGGCAGGGCAGGGAGCCGGGGCAGGTGAAGGTGTCCACCAGCCAGTCGCAGGTCGGACAGGGAGCGCCGCTCACCGGCCGACCGGCCCGGTCGACCAGGGCACCGGCGGCGAGCAGCTGCTCGTACTCGAACCGGTAGACCGGAGCTGGGAACGGCTGGTGCACACCGGCGACGGTGCTCGGCCGGGAGAGCTCAGTGGTCACCGGGGCCCTCCGGGCGGCGGTAGGCGGCGGCCAGGACCTCGTCGGCCAGCTCCGCAGGGGGCGCCGCGTAGGCGAGCAGGGCCTCTCCCGCCGCGGACTCCACGACCGACAGTGCCGGGTGCCGGCGCGCCGCCCGTTCGAGGGCTTTGTGGAGCGATCGGGTGTCGATGAGCAGCATCCGGCCGGGGCTGCCGGGTTCGTTGGCCAGCCGCGAGATGGTGATGCTTCCGGGAGCCGGTGCGCAGCGGCGAGCCACGTAGTCGAGGCAGGCGTACGCCAGGACGGCGGCGGGAGCGAGCCGTCCGGCCCCGCGGTTCAGGCTGAGCACGTGAGTGCGGTCGCCGCGGTGATGCTCCCCCGGGGCAGCGGTGGAGAGCAGGTTGAGGTCGCGGAACGGGTTGGTGAGGATGTCCTCGAGGCCGGCGCGCGGCTGGTCGGAGGAAGCGACCTGCGGGGCGTACATCGTCGCGATGCAGGCGATGTCGCGGCCGACGGTGTCGTCCGCCGGAGTCTTCCAGCCGCTGCGCTCGGCTGCTCCGCGGACCTGGGTGCGCAGCTCGGCGCGGGTGAAGGTGGAGAGTCCGGCGCGCGCGAACAGGTAGTGCCAGGTCGGGACGAGGCAGGGCGCGCCGTTGAGCAGCCACCAGTGGAGCAGCCACAGGCTGGCCGGCTCTTCCAGGTACGTGTCGGCGCCGGCTTCGTCGAGCAGCCAGTGTCCGCGGGCGGTCGGCGTCACCGCTCCGCTTCCTGCGGTGTCCTCTTCGACGAGGCCGAAGGCGCCGGCCCAGAATCGCATGCTCGCCACCATGCTGGAGCCGACGCCGAGGACGACGGGCGCGTCGGGGTGGCGGAAGACCAGCGGGTCGTCCTGGACGGCGTGGTGGACCTTCAGGAGCCACCCCTGCCTCGGGGGGTAGGTCCGGTGGCGGCCGAATGCCGGCACGCAGCCGGCCAGCGGCGGGTGATCCGTCATCGGGACGGTGTTCTCCTTGTCGTGGACGGTGCCCTGCCGCTCGGCGGCAGGGCACCCGGATGGTCAGGGTTCAGGCAGGGACCTCGGAGCGGGCGAACGCCCTGGGGCCGGAGGGCCAGACGGCGCTTACCTGCTGGCGGTGCAGCAGCTCGGTCAGGTCCTTGTCGGGAGCCGAGGGGAGCAGAAGGACCCGGCGCGGCTCCGCGTCGAAGTAGCGGGCCAGGTCGTGCAGTTCTCCGATGGCTTCCCGCACGACAGGGCGAGCTGCTGTCGCGCGGGCCACCACGAGCTCGTTGCGGGTGAGGTCGTACAGGTCGACGTGGAGTTCGGCGAAGGCCCCGGCCACCTTGACTCGGAAGCTGGACAGCTTCGCCTGGTACGCCCACCGGGCGTAGCTCTCGTATGCCCGCAGCAGCCTGCCTGCGGCCTCCTCGGCCGGGCTGGGATTGGCGGCCCTCATGACGGTGCCGGGGCCGATCTGGCGGACGGTGTTCAGTTCTGCGATGGGGTCGGCGGTGCCCAGGCCCGTCGGGGTGCCGTTCAGCGGCAGCAGCCGGAAGACGATGGCCCGTCTGACTTGCTGGGGCCGCCGTGCGTCGAAGGGAGCATCGGCGTAGACGACCGGCACCTCGGGGTCCAGCCGGTACTGGCCCAGGTACTGGGCCGGTCGTCCGTGGAGCTGGAGGAACACGCGCAGTGCCCGGCCGTCCTGCTCGTGTTCGACGACGGAGCGGTTTCCCTGCGAGAGCGTCTGGTCGGTGCCGTCGAGTCCGCCCTCCCCGCCGAAGTGCAGATGAGTGCCGGTCCAGCCATCGAGACAACTGGCTTCGGCGTCCGGTGTGATGAACAGGTGGACGTTCGGGCTCTGCTTCGACGGGCTGATGCGGGAGTGGATCCGGCCGCCGAAGCGGGCGTGGAGGGCGGCGCGGTCGATGTGCTCGCCGGGGATGAGGTCCCAGGACACGGGTCTCCTTGTTGCGGGCTTTGCTGGAGGTGGAGTCTCACGGAACGGCGCCGCCGGGCTGTCCGCCCGGCGGCGACGGGCCGTCTCCGGCGGGCCGGACGTCAGCGGCGGCAGTCGATGCCGACGACCAGGAAGTCGGCGGGCAGGGCGTCGATGTAGGCGTTCGCGTGGTCGTGGTACGCGGTGCTGCCCGTCTCGGCGTCGTCGTCCGAGTTCAGGTCGGCCGGGTCTGCGGTCCATGTGCCGTCGAGTTCGAGGAGGATGTGGCCGGGGACCGCCCGGCGGCGTGCCCTCGCGATGAACCCGGCCCGGTCCAGGCTGATCAGCGCCACCTCCCCGCGCCGCTGCCGCGGGCCCGCCTGGCCCAGCCCGCCCTTGATCTTGGCCAGGGCCTTGAGTCGGGGCTGGTCACGGAAGGCGATGTGCGCTCGGGGGGAGTGGCTGCCCCACTGTTCCGCGAACATGGCCCACGGCTGGGCGGGGGGCATCCCTTCGGTGGCGTGCTCCCAGGCGTCGTAGAGGTCGGCCGCCTTCGCCGCACGCTGGTCCCGTAGAGCTGCGAGGTCGAGGAGGCTGAGGACGCCGCCTGCGCACCGGCCGGGCTCTCCTGCCGCGGACCGTACGAGGCGAGGGTCGTCGTCGGGCGCTCCGGCGACCAGCGGAAAGTGGCTGGCGTACCGGCCTTCGGAGATCAGGTAGCTGGCGGAGTCGTCGTCGTCGGCTTCCTCGACAGCGCACAGCGCTCGGGCGGCGAGGGCGTAAGCGGATTCGGCGGCCTGCGGGGGCAGGCAGACCAGGACGTGTCGTGAAGTCATCGGGGTGGTCCGTTCGCGGAGGAGCAGAGAGCGCCGAGCCAGGAGCAGGCCCTTGGGGGCGAGAGCGACTGGTCGACCGATGCTCAAATAATACCTAGTGTCATAGACTTAAGCAACTCGAAGGTTGCTCAACGCCGCCGCCTCCGAGGGATGTCGAACGGGCGGCCGATGTGCCAATGCGGCTGCCGCCCGCTGTACTGGCACTCATAGGCGACCTTGGGGTGCTTCCAGGGAAACTTGCGCGCCAGCCGATCCGCGGCTTCCTGTGCCGACTCCGGCGACGTGTACGGGCGCTTGTCGAGACAGGCGCGCTTACGGGTGGCGGACACCTTCGTGCGCCGCAGCGCGGACTTGCCCATCAGGCGCCTCCTTCCGGTGCGCACCCCTGCGCCCGGCTGGCGTCCGAAGGCCGGTCCGAGGCCCTCAGCTCCTTGGCTCGGGGGGGTCCGGGGGCGGGCGGCAGCCGCACCTCTTCCAGATGCCAGGTGAAGTGCGTGCGGCGGTTCGGCAGGTCACTGTTGCCCGGGAGGGCGAACCGCCGGGCCCGGGGCCGCGGCGTTCGGTCGGACTTCGTGTCGTCCATGTTTCCCTTCAAAGTGAGTCGTGGGCGGGACCTGCGGGCTGTGGCCGGCGGGCCCCGCCTGGGGCTCGGGGCCCGGCGGCAGCCCCCGAACCTGAGGTGAGGTGGGCTATGCGTAGTAGCTCGCCATGATCCACTCCGGCTTCATGGCGTGCGGACGCAACTCCAGCACGGACAGCGCCCGCGCCAGGGGCTCGTCGTACTGCGAGACGGCGCTCATCACCGCGACGTCCAGGGGGAGCGGCTTCCCGTCGGCCTCGCGGACGGTGGCGGCGAGGATGTGACCCTCGTCGTCCGGGCCGATCGAGTACGTCCGCAGCAGCAGTTCGCCCAGCCCGAAAGCCGCCAAGCACTCCTCGGCCGCTCCGGCGAAGTGGTCGCTGTGGTTCTCCTCGCGCATGGCCTCCGTTGCCCACGAAACCCGAGGCATCAGCCAGGATTCCCTATCGGCGCTGTACCAGGTCAGGTCGCTCGCCAGTCCGGCCCAGCCGTCGGCCGGACCCCCCAGGCGGTACCCGTACATCAGGGCTGTGTGGTTCTCGATGGCGCCCATGGCGTCCTCCGTGTTCGTGGTGTGGTCGGTCCAGGTCAAGCGATGGGGACAGCGGGTGGGTTCAGGTCAGCGCCTTGTAGATGCCCTCCGCCTCCTCGCGGAAGTACTGGCACGCCTCGACGTACATCTCCTGCCGGGCGTTGGACACGTGGGTTCCCATGCCGCCCGTCACTCCCCTGTCGACCGTCGCCTCCGCCCTGGCGATCGCGTCCTGGAAGACCAGCGAGGCGTGCCTGAGTGCGCACTGGCCGACGACCTCGGACCACATCTCGATGAGCTGCTGGCGCAGCTCCAGGCCCTTGAACAGGCCCGGCGCGCTGATGATGCCCGGGTCCATGCCCTTGTACCGGTCCCAGTGTTCGGCCAGCTTCTTCTTCTGGTCCTCCCGTGCCCGCTGGGCCCGGCCGGAGAGGCGGTCGTGGATCTGGGCGGCTCGCTTGCTGGCGGCGGAGGTCATCGTGGTCTCCCGTGGGTGTTGGGGTGGGTGGTCACCAGCGGCCGGCCCGTCGGGTAACCGCTGGCGTGCCTCCACACTATCTATATTCATAGAATTAAGCAATGTCTGATCGGTGGTGCGCTTTGACCCACTCCCTCAGCTCGCCGAAGGTCGCGGGGGCACCCACTTCTGGGCTGCAGGGCTCCAGCGGGCCTGCGAAAAGACCCTGTTGAGGTCCGGCATGTAGTCGGCCCCGTAGTCCACGGCGTCGGGCCGGGGCTCAACTGGCACCCACCCCTCGCCGGGGCGGAGCTCGGCGAACCAGCCGAAGCTCACTGCGGCGCCCTCGCCGGGAACGAGGCCGGCCCACACGCCGCCGCCACTGTGGCCGTGCCGGCCAGAGCAGATGGCCTGAGGGAGGCCGGTCTGCGGGCAGTGGCTCTCCCGGCAGCCGGCGGCGTGCTCCGTACCGACCTGCGCGCCGCATCCGATGCAAGGCTCACCGCGAGAGAGGGTGAGCTCGGCCGCCATCAGTGGCCCCCGCCCAGGAGGTGTGAAGGAGGGAACGCGCGAACGCGCCCGGCGGTCGGGGTGGAGTTGACGCTCGACATGAAGGCACCTCTTGACGTTGGGGGAGCGGGCGGGGCGCGGCTGCGCCCCGCCGGGCAGTTGCCGCTACGCGGCGGTGCGGAACTCGACGCACGCCGGGAAATCCGGCTTGATGTCCGGGCCTCGCCGACGCTGAACCTTGATGGCGCACTTCATGCGCGCCCTGCCGTCTCCGGCCACCCGTTCCACCAGGAAGGCGCACGCCCCGCAGCGGGAGGTCGGCGTAGTGGTGCCCGGCTCCAGCAGCGGCTTGCGGGTGGCCGGGTGGATCCCACGGTCCAGCTCGATGCGTATCGCTCCGCGGCCGACAATCGCCGGCGGAATGGTCAGGCTCATGTGACTTCGTTCCTTCGAAAGGTGCTGGTGGGGTGAGGGAGGGGAGGGGAGGGGCCTGCCCCGGCGGGGCATCCCGCCCGGGCGGCGTCGCGGGGGTCGGGCGCGGCCGATATGGCCGTGCTACTGCCGGGCGATCCGCTTGCTCTCTCGCACGGCCCGGAGGCGATTGACCATCACGGGGTGGCGGGCGAGGGCTGCTTCGCTGTCCAGCAGCCCGTTGAGCAGCTGGTAGTAGCGCGTCGGAGAGATACCGAGGTCCGCTCGGATCGCCGCTTCCTTCGGTCCTGGGGCGACGGCGGTCGACCTGGGCCAGTATCGGTACTCGAAGTCCAGGAGGGCGGCGTCGCGCTCGCCAAGGGCCAGTCTGGCCGTGCGGGCACCCTCGGTCTCGGGCCTGCCGCCGTTCGCGCCTCCCGGCGCTGCCGGGGGCGGGGGGACGGTGTCCGGTGACGTGCTCAATGGGTGCTCTGCCACTCGCCGAGGCCGATGGCCACCACGACGGCCAGGCACATCAGTTCGGCCTGGCTGTAGATGAGCATCGCCGCGGCGGTCATCCAGGCGAGGTAGCGGAGGGCGTCCAGCACGATGTTCGCGGTGTTCTTGCTCAAGGGGGATCACTCCACTGGAAAGGTGGGCCGCTGCGGCGCACGTTCAAACTATAAATGAACTCGTAGCGTTAAGCAATATCGGAGGTGGATTCACCTCTCCCGAGGTGTGTTTCGAGTCCCTGGCGCAGACGGTCGAGTGCCAGTCGCTGGTGGACCGCTTCCTCGATCGCTCTCCACACCAGACCTTGGGACGGGTCCTCCGGCACCCCGGGCTCGCCACGGTTGCCGCGGATGGCGATCACGGTCTCCCCCTGCGGCGGCCTTGCCCGGTGGACCATGATCAGCGTGGGCGTCCCATGACCAGGGATGTACGCCCCCGATGTGTCGATCACCCAGGTCAGGTCCAGGCGGGAGAGGTACTCCTCGATGTACTTCTTGCCGAACTCGCGCTTCATGAACGAGTTGGCCGTGAGCTGCGCGATCGTTCCGGCCGGCCGGGCCAGGTTGGTCATCAGGGCGGTGAAGGGCAGCGCGAGGCTGTACTTGCCGCTGCACACCTGCGGGTAGGCGCGCCGGATCTGCTCGCGCACCCGGGCGTCGCGGACCGTGATGTAGGGCGGGTTGCCCACCACCGCGTGGTAGCGGCCCGGCTGGAGCAGCGGCTCGTCGGTGTCGAGCAGCGCGTCGGCCGCGGCGACCTGCACGGGCCAGCCGGCGGGCACGGCCGCGATGGGGCCGCCCAGGATGCCGGCGGTCGCCGCGAGGAGCCGGTACCGCGTCAGAGCGGCCGCGTAGGGGTCGAGCTCGACGCCGTGCACGGCCTGGAGGCCACGCTCCAGGGAACGCTCGACCGTGGCCCCGGCGTACGGGGCCCTCCCCCGCGGCCGGTAGGCCCGGACACGGTGGAGGGCGGATACCAGGATGTGCCCGGTCCCGCAGGCGGGATCGATCATCCGGACGCGGTCGGCGCCGACGTCGTCGAGCGCCGACTCGAAGGAGAGGTCGAGCAGCAGCTCCGCGACCCAGGGAGGGGTCTGGCACAGCGCCCTCGACTTCCGGGCGTCGGCCGACAGCGCCTGGTAGGCGTCTCCCAGGCGGTACCCGTCGATGCGGTGACCGTCGTCACGGATCGGTGCGCCGCTCCACAGCCGGGCGATCAGCTTCCAGCCGGCCGGGCTGATCGGGTTCTCCCAGAGGGGGAGGACCTGCGGGTCGGTGAGCGGTTCGAGCGCCGGGTGCGAGCCGGCCAGCGCGCCCAGGGCGTGCCTGGTGTGATCAGGGCCGTCGTCGCCCTGGCGCAGCGCGGCGACGAGGCCGTGCGCGGTGGCGTGCTCGACCAAGGCGGCCGCGTGGGCCCAGGAGACTGCGGCCTTGGCGCCGACCTCGCCGGTGAGATCGGCGATCAGGCGCTCGCAGGCCCGGGGGGAGAGTGCTGCGGAAGAAGACACGGAAGTTCCTTTCGCTCGGAGGCGGTCTCCGCGCCGGATGGCGCGCGGAGACCGCCTCCGGGCTGTTCAAGTCGATGTTGGGAGAGGCCGTTCACGCGGCAGGCCCTGAGACGGGACTCCTCACGCTCCGGCTGCTCTGGTGCTGATCGTGCTGATCCGGGCGGTACGGCGGGTGTCGAGGCCTCGGCCCTTGGGACCGTTGACGTGTGCCTTGACCCGGACCTTGACCTTGGGACAGGTCCCTCCGGCTTCGACGATGGCCTTGTGGTCGCGGGGGTTCGGGCAGCGCCAGCTCCACCGGGCGTCGACGCTCCAGCGCAGCGTCTCGTCGGCCCACCTGCGGTCGTGCTCGGCCAGTACGTGCTCGCCGGTGAAGCGGGTCGCGGCCTCGCGGATCACGCGGACCGGCCGGAACTTCACGCGGCGCTTGCGGCCCTGGCCGGTCTTCTGCGTCACGGTCTGCTCGTCGTGCTCGAACGCGGGCCGGAGCGACCAGAACGCGAGGAGCAGGCCGACCAGGATGGACGCCGGTGCCGCGCCCCAGTGGGGGTGGTGTCCGTAGCTCTGGATCTTCGTACTGACCTCGGGGACGGCCAGGACCATGGCGTTGGGGCTGTAGGGGCTGCGGGCCCAGTGGGAGGGGAGCAGAGGCGGGGGGAGGGCCTCGTACAGGTCGGGTGTGCTGGTGAGCGCGGTCACGGACAACTGGAGCTGGTCCCCGCTCCCTTCGGATTCCCAGGCCAGGCCGTGGATGGGGAGCTCGGAGGCGGCGGTGATCGGGACGGGGAAGTGCACGACGCCGACCGGCGCGGGTGCCTCGTCGGTGCTCTCCAGGAGGTAGCCGTCGGGGCTGGTGACCAGCTCGTGGTCGGTCACGGCCGTGGTGAGGGACGGCGAGGCGACCCACACCTGGGCCTGACCGAGGTTCTTGGACATCTGGAGCACCCGCTCCCGGTGGAGTTCGACGGCCCGCCGGTTATCCCCGATGTCCTTGCTGGTCCGGCTCAGGTGCATGGCCTGGATGAAGTCGAGGGCCACGGGCAGGCCGCGGACGGGCTTGCCGAAGAAGTCGGCGAGGTCGGCGCGCATGTGCTCGGCGGCTTCAGCGCTGTCCTCGATGCTCACGCGCTCATCTCCTCGGAGAGGATCAGCTTGCCGATCCGGGCGGGGTCGAGACCGTGGGCCTCGAACAGACTGATGAACAGTGAGGTGACCAGGTCTGCGTCGGGCTGTTCGCGCAGCGGGAGCACGTGGCCGCAGTTCGCGCAGTGATGCTGGACCTCGTCGGTCTGGATGTCGGTGATCTCCATGCGCGTTGCGCTGGGGCTGTCGGCGTCGACGATGTTGATCCATGCCGTGGCGGCGATGGAGGGGGTGGTGTCATCGCACTTCGGGCAAGGGCCGAACACGATCGGTACCTCCTGGAGGTGGCTGGCGGGTGGGGGGCGGCGCCCGGCCCGGCGGTGGCCGGGCGCCGTGTGCGGATGGGTCAGCGGGCAGGCTGCTCCGGAAGCTCAGCGACCTGCTGCCCGAGGGCAGTGCGGAAGGGGTAGTGGACCGCACCGGAGACGCCCGTGTCGCCGTCGGTCGGCTTGGGGTTCCCGTTCGCGTCGCGGTATTCGGCGAGTCCGAGGTCGGCAAGGGAGCTTGCCGTCTGCCAGGTCACGTTCGGCGCTAGGCGGCCGCTCGGTTCCACGTGGCGGGTCAGGGCGTACAGCTGCGGTGTGCTCAGGACGGCTCTGCGGCCCTCCACCGTGATGAAGACCGGCCCCGCAGTCTCGGCGAGCGCGTCCTTGACCGAGAGGCGGTAGCCGTCGCGGTCTGGGCGGTAGGCGTACTCGTCGGTCAGCAGCGCGTGGAGGATTTTCTTGCTGATCTTGTCGGGCAGCCGGCCGTTCGGATCGGCGCACGCGGTCTTGAGGTGCTGGACGGCCCTCGGCGTCGGGGGTTCGTGGGAGGTCGTGGTCATGGGAGGTGTCTCCGGGTTCTCGGGGCGGGCGCGGTGCTACAGGCCCAGGGCGCTGATCAGGGCCCGGAGCCGGTCCAGTTCGGGCCGGGGGTTTCTCCGGATGGTGCGGACGCGGAGGACCGGCACCGCCAGGTCCACCCCGAGCAGCACGTTCGGCCGATCCGAGGCCGTCTTGATCCGGTAGTGGGCGGAGTCGATCATCCAGGCGTCGAAGTCGTCGGCGGGGCGGCCGGAACGGGCGGAGCGGCCCTGGTCGGGTGCAACCTCCAGGCAAGGACAGCCGGGATCGTCGCACGGACGCCCCGCCGGATGCCTGGCCAGCGAGGAACTCGTGCGGTACGTCGCGGCGCTCCCGTTGAGCATGGGGCACCGCAGCTTGCTGTACGCCAGGCACTCCGGGTGGAGGGCGGGTTCGGACGCGAAGCCGACCCGGACGTCCATCGGTCGCACCGCCAGGCAGAAGCGCTCCTCCAGCTCTTCTCCGCAGACCTGGCACAGGCGCTCGGTCAGTGCCTGCTGGGCCCTGACGGCGTCGATGGTGCCGAAGGCGGAGTGTCCGCCGTGCTGGTAGGAGATCCACGGGACGACGAGTCCGCCCACAAGCGGCCGGGAGCGGCACCGGACGGGCACCGACGTGCCCGCAGCCTGGACCGCGCGCCCGCCCGAGGCCGGGCACGACGGCGAGGCAGGGTGTTGCGAGGAGGCTTCGACGATGGTGCTGGGCATGAGGATTCCTTCACGCTGGCGCGGGGCTGGAGCTGCCGATCAGTGGCAGTGCCGCCAAGCCGGACATGGCACCGGGCTCGACGGTCGCCGCGCGAGCGTCCGTGGACGGCTCGGCGGCACAGCAGACACGTTACCTGTATTCATAGACTTAAGCAACATAATTCAGCTTCTTCGCCCTCGGCGGCGCACTGGGCGGTGTCGGAGGTGTCGGAATGCCGACGGCGCTCCATCGGGACGAAGCGGCTTTGGCCCGCCCCAGAGGGATGTCGGGTGGCAGCTGGTTCGGCGCAGCGGCCCGCCCATCGGCCGGCGGTGCGAGCGCGCTGGCGTGAGTCCGGGGCGCCCGGGGCGGCCCCCGCCTGCCCGGATTCCAGAGCCAGCCACCCGCGGACCCCTCGGCCGCAAACGGGCTGACGGAGCGTTGGCCACTCGCTCGCGATCTGCCCGCCGCCCAGCAGGAGGCGTCCCGCGCAGGGCGCCGCAGTCGACCGCCTCGCGAGTTCGATGCCGCGGTGTGGCTCGGGGGTGAAGCCGGCGCCGAGCCGATCGGCACGCCGCCGCACCGGCGCTGCGGGGGCGCGCCGAGGCCGTCAGGCGGTGACGTGAAGGGCGCCGTCGCCCGCCATGGCCACCGCGTAGCCGCGATCGGCGAGAAGCGCCGCACACAGGAGCCGCACGCCTCCCTCGACCCAGAGGCTCGGGCCGACCGCTACGTGCGATTCCCACCACGACATAGTCACCGTCGTATCGCTGCTCTCGACCACGACCCCGACCGCCTGCGGATCGCTCCAGTCGACCATCCGGACGTGCTGGGCGAGCAGGTCGCGGACGGCGGCGGCGCGGCGCACCGTCGCTTCCTTCCGTTCGCGTGCTGCGCCCCGCAGTTGGTGGGCGACCTCCGGGTCGACGGGCCGGAAGACCGTACTGCCGGAACCTGCGGAGGTGATCACGATCGCCCCCGTGGGCCCGGCCGCGACGCGGGAACTGCCGACAGCAGTGGCGAGCTTGAGGAGCTCGGAACGACGGGAGACTCGCGCCGTGCTGCCGTCGGCCCCCTGGCCGACCGCCAACCGGAGGTAGTGATCGTGCTGGACGGCCTCCAGTGCATGGCGGGCGTCGGAGAGTCGGCGCCCGAGCTCGGCGGCGCCCGGGCCCAGGCCCGTCGCGTACGCGTCCAGGCGGCGCAGCGCCTCGGCGTCGACGTCGTACGAGCCCCGGCCCTCCTCGGCCTCCTGATGCACCGAGCGGCGGATCCAGTCGATGATCTCGCCGAGGTACGGGGCGGAGAAGGGGGCGCTGCGCAGAAGGCCGAGGAGGCTGTTCGCGTCGGTTTCGGGCATGACAGGGCTCGGCATGGCGTACTGCGTACTCCAGGGGATGGATGGTGGAGCGCGAGGGTGAGCGGCGGGGAGCGCGCCGCAGACAACATCATGACCATATATACACTCATAGTGTTAAGTAATCACCTGCGCAGGAGGTGCCCCGCGTCGACCAGCTGCCCGGCGCGGATCTCCTCCAGGCCGGTCCAGCGTGCACACAGCGCCATGACCTCCTGCGAACCGTCGGGCAGCGCCAGCCGGATCGCCTCATGGGCGAAGGTGCGAGCCAGGTACATGCTCTGCGGCCTTTCCTGGGCCACCAGAGGTGACGACGGCCGGGTGGCCCGGTCTTTGCGATAGCGCGCGTTCTCATTCAGGAGGAACGGGCAGCCGGCCGCGGGGTGGGTGGCGGCGAAGAAACTGCGCACGGTACGCACATCGGTGGATCCATCGCGAGGTGGTGCTCGACGACCTGAGGCCCTCCGATCACCGCCCGCACCAGCGGCAGCGGTTGCCCGCACAGGCCGCACAAGTGCTCGATGATCGCCTTGGCCCGCCGGGGCCCGTTCAGCTCGGTGAAGTCCGGGGTCCCGTCGGCCCCCAGCGCGGTGACGAAGCTGATCGGATAGCCCCGCGCGTCCTTCGGCCGGGCGGCGATCGGATCCGGTAGTTGAGCCACGAGGCGGCGCTCGATCGCGGAGCCGGAGTCGGCGCTCATACTTCCTCCCCGCGGTGGGACTCGATGAAGGTAGTCCACGCGTCGTGTTCCTCGCCGGTGAAGATGAGCGCCGGACCCTGCTCGGACAGGCCGAAGCAGGTGTCGCATTCGGGCGGGACGGAGATGCTGGCGTCGTCGGACACCCGCTCGGACAGCCATCGCCCGCAGACCGCGAGGGCACCGTCGGCGTCGAACGCCCCGACGGCCAGGTGCAGCTCTCCGCAGTCCGCACTCAGCCCCGGAGTGACCGGGACGAGGCCGGCCTCGGCGACGGGGGCCGGCGCATCGCCGCCTGCGGCATCACGCGCTTCCTCGGCCTGGACCTGCAGAGCGCCGCCCAGGAGCCTCAGCGTGTCGTCCACGTGCCACAGGGCGAGGTGCAACAGGGCGCTGGCTGCTCCCCGGATGCGGAGCTCGGCTTCGTCGGGCATGGGGTGCGGCGTGAACCGCTCGCGCTCGGCGAGGAGGAGCAGCAGCAGCCGGCCGCCTCCCTGCCCCCGGACGCGGGCGTCCAGGAGGTGCGCGAGGCTGGTGAGGCCATCCCGGGCGGCGGCCGCGATGGCGGGAGAACTGCCCAGGTCGTCCCGGTTCAACAGCCCGCTGTCCAGGAGAGCAGATTGCACGGCGTCGGCGCGGCGCGCGTCGTCCCGGGGCAGAGGGGCGGCCAGGGCGTCGATCAGGCGTTGGGCGTCCGCGCGGGAGTCGGCGGGGGTTCGCATCGTTCGGTACTTCCTCTCGATTGGGGGGCGGCTGCGGACCTTCAGGGGCCGGGTCGCCAGACAGTGCCGCGATAGGCGTGGCCGGGGTAGCCGGCCCGCGTCTTCGCCAGGTGGTCCTCGTACGTACGGGCCCCGCATTTGCACGTCATGGCTCTCTCGGTCGTCAGGGGGCGCTGTGTGCCCGTGCGGTGGCGGGCTACAGCGCGGGGGCGTGATCAGCCAGCCACACCTTGGCCGCGATCCGCTCGGCGTTCTCGGGGAAGGCCAGGTAGAAGTCCAGCGGCCCCCTGCGGCGGGCGGCCGGATCCCGGTACGGGAACACGTCGTAGATAAGCGTGTACTCGGCGGAAACGCCGGTCATACGACGCTCGCGGAGGCTGTAGGTGCGCGCGATCGTCAGCTCGACGTCCTCGGCCGCCGCCAGCGTCGGGCAGGCCATCAGCGCGTACGTCGCGCACCGAGGATGAACTGGGGGCTCGATGAAGAAGGAAGCGTTCGGGCCGCCGATGAACACCAGGCGGCTCGTCGTCCTGATCGCTCTGCCGCAGATCCCGCAGAGGCGCTTCGACATCAACTCCCTCTGGCGGGGTGGGCACTGGTCGCCGAACGCGGCCGTTCCGCGACCGGGCTCGCACGGGCACACGACATGCTCACCCAGTTCGACGCTTGCCCTGACGGCCAGCTGCCCCTCACTGGCGGAGGGCTCGTGCCAGGGCGTGTTCCTGGGGACCGGGCGCCCAGCCGTGTTGCGCGGGAGCCGCGCGATGTTCGGCGGTATGGGGATGGATCGCCAGTGGGCGGTCAAGGTCGTTCCTCCGTCGAAGAGTTGGATCCCGTCGGGTGCGCGATGCCGTTTCCGGCGCCCGCCGGGTCGGTGATGACGCTCGCGCTCAGGGCGAGCACCACGGAGTCCACCACCTCTTCGGCCAGCTCGGCCTTCGCCCCGCTGCAGGCGATGCTGTGGTCGGTGTCTCCGTAGTCCGGCTTCGGGGCCGGCGCGTACCAGGCGACGGCGTCAATAGCCGCCCGGACGGCGGCCGCGAGTTGGTCGCGGTCCGCGTCGCGGAGGAGCCGGGCCAGGTCAGGTTCGAGCATGACGTACTCCGGTGTGATCTCGGTGCAGCACGGCGTCGGTCGGCGGTCAGAGGCCGGGATTGCCCCTGGGGCAGCCAGCCGCTCGTGGATCCGCGAGCCGCAGTCCGCTCCGCTGAGTTGTAAGAGGCATCCGGAGGCTCTTCACCACCCGAACAATCTCGACCATGCGCAGACTCATGGATTTACGCAACTCTACCTATAGCCTTGACGTGCAGCATGACGCTATGACAAGTTGTCAATGCGTCGCAGCGGACAGTCTGCGGCCCCGCCCGGCAGTTTCCGCGCCGCGCCCCCTTCCTTCCCGGCTCCGCCCGCGTGCGGCCGCCGCCCAGGCCCCAGCGGCCCCGCAGAAAGAGATCCCCATGCGTTCTTCCTCCGCCTCCCCCCGCCCCTCCACCGACCTCGGGCCGTGCCCCGCCGACACCGACCCCGCACCGCGCCTGGACGAGAAGGCCACGGACCGCGCCGCCGGCGTCATCCTGGGCGCGGCGGCAGGCGATGCGCTCGGCGTTCCCTATGAGTTCCAGCCCAGCATGAGCGACAGCCAGTTCCCGGAGATGAAGGGCGGCGGCCCCTTCAACTTCGCCCCCGGCGAGTACAGCGACGACACCCAGATGCACGTGTGCATCGCCGAGGTCGCCGCGACCGGCGCCGATCTGCGGACCCCGGAAGCGCTGGACGCGATCGCCACGAACTTCCTCCGCTGGTACGGCGGCGGCCCGGCCGACGTGGGCAACCAGACGCGAAGCGTCCTGGGCACCACGGCTCGGGGCAAGGGCAACTCGCCCTCCGAGGTGATGCTGGCCGTTTCCCGCCGGTACGCGACGGCCAACCCGAAGAGCAGCGCCGGGAACGGTTCGCTGATGCGGACCGGCGTCCTCGCGCTCGCCTACCTGGACGACGTGAACGCCATGGCCGAAGCCGCGAGGCTGGTCAGCGAGCTGACCCACGCCGACCCCGACTGCGCCGAGGCGTGCATCCTGTGGTGCTCGGGCATCAGGACCGCCGTCCTGACAGGCACCTTCGATGGTGTCCGGGAAGGCCTTGAGCTCCTGCCCGAGGCGCGCCGTGGCGTGTGGGCGGCCCGCCTGGACGAGGCCGAGGCCCACCCCCCGCGCCACTTCCAGCGCAACGGCTGGGTGGTCGAAGCCCTCCAGGCCGCGTGGTCCGCCATCGTCCGCACGCCGGTGCCCGAGGACCAGCCGGAGCAGGGCGGCTTCGCCGCGCAGCACTTCCAGCTCGCACTGGAGGCCGCCGTGCGCACCGGCCGCGACACCGACACCGTCGCCGCCATCGCCGGTGCTCTGCTCGGCGCGCGCTGGGGCTGCTCGGCCATCCCGCTCTCCTGGCAGCGGAAGGTCCACGGCTGGCCGTCCAACACCAGCGCCGACCTCGTCCGTCTCGCTGTGCTGACGGCCCGCACCGGGCAGAGCGACCGCGACGGCTGGCCGTCCGCCCCCCGGGTCACGACTCCGCTCTCCTCGGGCAAGGCGTTCTCCGTCCGGCACCCCCGCGACCCCGGGCTCTTCCTGGGCAACCTGGCCCTGACCGAGTACACCGGTCCCGCACCGGTCGACGCGGTCGTCTCCCTCTGCCGTGTCGGCTCCGACCCGATCCTGACCGGCACCGACGTCGAGCACTCCCGGGTGTGGCTGGTCGACAAGTCTGGCGCGAACTCGCACCTCCACTTCACCCTCGACCAGGCCGCCCGCGAGGTCCTGCGGCTCCGGCGGGAGGGCAAGCGCGTCCTGCTCCACTGCGTGGCCGGGCGCAGCCGCACCCCCGCCATCGCGGCCCTGTACAGCCACCTCGCCGACGGCGTGCCGCCGCTGGACGCGCTGCGGGAGGTCAATCGGGCACTCGGCAACTACTGGACGCTGCCGAACCACCCCGAGATGCTCGACGCGGTCTTCCAGCTGGCCGGTGAGGAGCCCCAGCGGGCCGCCTTTCGCCCGGTTCGGCGTTCGCGGTGGCGCAAGCTGACCCACCGTCGCTGAAACGTGGTGCAGCTGAGCTGCGCAACGGGGTGTGGCCCCAGGGATTCTTCCCTGGGGCCACACCCCGTTTCCATGACCCGCCGTCCAGCCGGTCAGCTCTTCTTCCGGTTCGTGCGCCGCGTCCGGCCGGCACGCACCCGTCCCTGCCCCCTGCGCGAGTACACGTGCCTAGTGATCGTCTCCAGGTACCACATGTCCTCGAACACCTCGGGCCGCTTCCGGTCCCCCGGGGTCCGGTCCGGTGGCTCCAGGTGGCCTTGCCGCTTGTAGTTCTGCGCCGTCGTCCGGGGCAGCGGCTTGCCCCGGGTGGCGTTGCCGAGGATCATCCCGTAGCCGCTGATGTCGTAGAGGTCCTTCGGGTTGCCCTCCGGAGGTGGGATGACGACCATGGGCCCCTCGCCCTTGAACTCCGCCCAGACGTGCGACCGGTGCTCTTCGACCCAGGTGTCGACCTCGTGGGAGCGCCACCGGCCGGGTTCCGCCTCGGCGGGAAAGCCATCGACCTTGGTCCAGGTGTCCACGGTCGTCTCGGCGACTCGGTACCGCACCGCCAGGCCGGACTTCCCCAGCAGCTCGTCCTCTTCGGAGGCCTCCTCCGCGCCGGCGGGCGCTGCCGGTGCGGCCGCAGGGGTGTCCGCCGCGGAGGCAACCGCCCGGCCGGGCCAGGACTGCGGCCGGCTGGTCTTGACCCAGGCGTCGACCTGCTCGGCGTCCCACTCCCCGTTGGCGACGGGGGCGGGGAAGTTGAGCAGCCGCACCCAGGCATCGACCGTCCGCTCGCCCTCGCCGTAGGTCTCTCCGATCCCCGCACGGGTCAGCCGCGCCGCAGGGGGCTTGCTGGTGCTCATCACTTCACCGTCCTGTCGTGCCGGGGGCCGACCGCGGAGGCCGGCGCGGTGTCTGCCATCAGCGGGCTCCGCCGAGCTTGCCGGGGCGGCGGATGAAGGTGTAGGCGGTCGAGCGGTACCACATGGGCTCGTCGACGGCCGGCTCCTGCCCGTCGCCCGGCGTCCGGTCCGCCGGCGCCAGCAGCCCGCTGTACTGGTACGTCCGCATCGACGTCACGGTCGTGGCCTTGCCCCGGCCGCGCACCTTCCCGTCGAGCTTGCCGATCTCCTGCAGGGTGAGCAGGTCGGTGTCCGCGCCCGGCGGCAGTTTCAGGTCGTCCCGCAGCGGCCCCTGGGCCTCGGCGTCCCGCCTGGGAGCACGCGCTGCTGCTCCCAGGCGCCCGGGGCGGCGGATGAAGGTGTAGGCGGTCGAGCGGTACCACTTGCGCTCGTCGACGGCCGGCTCCTGCCCGTCGCCTGGCGTCCGGTCCGCCGGCGCCAGCAACTTCTGCGACAGGTAGTTCGTCAGGGTGCCGACGGTGGTGGCCTTCCCCCGCCCGCGGGCCTCGCCGTCCAGTTCGCCGATCTCCTGCAGGGTGAGCAGGTCGGTGTCCGCGCCCTCCGGCAGGTCCAGGTCGAGCAGGTCGCCGGCGCCGGTGGCCTGCTCCGGCTTCGCCGGCCGCTCGTCCGCATTCCCCTTGGAGGCTCGGCGCGTGCGCCGCGGCCGGGTGATGTAGGCGTAGGCGGTCTCGCGGAACCACATCGGCTCGGTGACCGTCGGCTGGCCGCCGTCGTCCGGGGTGCGGTCGGCCGGCGGCAGGATCTTCTTGGACAGGTAGGTGCGCAGGGTGGTGACCGGAGTGGCGTCCCGGTTCAGGGCCCGTCCCTCGAGTTCGCCGATGCGGCGCAGTGTCAGGAGGTCCCGAGGACCGCCCTTGGGCAGGTCGAACGGGTTCTTCTTGCCCTGTTGCGACTGCACCCAGGTGCCGAAGTGGTGTTCGCGCAGCCAGGCGTCCACCTCGTCCTCGTCGTAGATCTGCAGCCCGCCCTGGCCGGCCGTGAAGAGGACGTCGGGGAAGCCTTCCTCCGAGGACCACTTGAAGGCGGACGTCCGGTCCACGTTGTAACGCGCGGCCATGCGGTCGAAGTTGGTGTGCTTGCGCTCGTAACCTGCGGGAATCATGATCGCTCCATCGGGGCCAGCTGGGCCGGCGGTAGTGCCCGACCGCCCACGGGGGCGACCGGGCTCTGTCTGTGGTCACGGCCGGCGGATCCGTCCGCCGGCCGCTCTTGTGCGCTGGCCGAGTGCCGCAGGGAGCGACCTCGCCAGGGAGATTACCCAAACTCATAGACTTCCGCAATGTGGCGGGCTGGCGTGTCCCCCGGGGCGCGGAATACCGCGAGGGCGGGCCCAGCTGAGTGCTGGGCCCGCCCTCGCGCCGGTGCCGGGCATCCGGTCACGATGCCAGCCGGTACGCCTTCTCGGTCGCGCGTCGGTGCTTCTTCTCGTCCAGGGCCCGCTGCCGGCTGGAGAAGGTGTCCGAGCCTTGGAGCTTGAGCAGATGCGGAATCCGATTGGCAGGAATTCCGACGAGTGGTGAGTCGCTGAGCACCGACAGAAGGTCCGACTCGGTTTGATCGGAATATCCGGCGGCAACGAGCGCCTCCACATCGGGAAAGACGTCTGCGTGTCTCTCGTTCTTGAGGTCGATGAGGTGATCCTCGCGTCCGCCGAGACTGTAGCACCAAAGGAAATTGTCCGGAGCGTCGTTCTCGACCAGTCGCCGGAACCGGGAAATCTCTTTGGTGTAGCAGTAGAACCGTACGCCCGGAGCGCTTTTCATGATGCGCATCCATGCGAGCGCGTATTCATCCGAGAAAAAATCTCCAGAATCGTGCAAGCGGACCCATTTCCCCTGGTAGCGTGCGTGCTCCAACTCCTTCGACATGCGCTCCTCCCACTCCTTGGGGGAGTCCCGGCATAGCAGAAGATTGCGAATGTGTGCGGCGCGGACATTCTTGAACCTGTAGGCGCCGACTCGGGCGTAGCAAAGCGATGCGCATGCGCCTGCCTGGCTGCATACGTTGAAATTCTTCCCGTCGGGGAGTTTCACAACGAAAGCCGGTAGCGTCCAGTTGAAAATCCCTTCCTTGCGCAGCTGGGAATTCTGCGTGAGGAGCCTTTTCTCGGCGGGCTTCTTCTTTTTCGGGGCGGCGGCTTCCAGCGCGGTGGTCATTTCATCGTCTCGCAGAGGTTGGGGGTGATGGCTCGCTCGCCGGGGCAGAAGGGGTGCGGCGCGGTACAGGCGTGGACACCGAGTGCGGTGAGCCCTCCCTCGGCGCGGGCCAGGATGGCGAAGCCCTTGGCCAGGGCTGTCCGGGACGAGCTCTGGTGCTTGCCTCCGAACTGGAGGTCGTCGCCATGGGAGGCGATCTGCTCCAGAGCGTCGGAGCGGGCTCGGTCGATCTCCTCGGCGCTCGCGTTCCTCTGCTCGGAGATGAACATCGGGACCATGAACAGCAGCCAGTCGGCCAGCCGTTCGCGGAACCCGTCGTCCGTTGGTGCGCCGTTCAGGGCCTTGGGGTCGAGAAGTACAAGACCGAAGGGCCCGTGTGAGTCACCGGTCATCGCGGACTCCCGCGTCGCCGCCGTGGGTCGACGGCTCGATGCCGAGGACGTCGACGAGCACGACATCGGTGACCTGGTCCAGGGTGGCGTCCGTGCACGCGGCAGAGCGGACGCCCGGCTGGAGGTCTTCGATGTAGCGACGGATCGCCGCGGGGTCGGCGCTTGCGCCTTCCGGCAGGCTGAAGGTGAGGGTGAGGTCGTGGACGGCGGTCCGGGCCGCCTTCGCGTGCACCATGACGGTGGCAGGGGCAGAGGTGTTCACTGCTGCTCTCGCTTCTTGTGGAGGCGGGCGGCGTC
Source organism: Streptomyces sp. NBC_01216 (assembly GCF_035994945.1). Classification (NCBI taxonomy): domain Bacteria; kingdom Bacillati; phylum Actinomycetota; class Actinomycetes; order Kitasatosporales; family Streptomycetaceae; genus Streptomyces; species Streptomyces sp. NBC_01216. The sequence goes on along the minus strand of NZ_CP108678.1, from coordinate 47,915 downwards.
GGCTCGCGGGCCGCGACGGGGACGGGCGACGCTCGCGGCCCGGCCGGTTTCCACGCCAGATGGGATGCGCCGGCGTAGAGGCGCGGCGCGCCGTTCATGCAGGTGCCCCCGCCTCTTTCGAGCCGGGGGCACCTGGGACGTACTGGGGCACCGGGTGGTGCGGGCGAGGCGGTCAGTCGCCGCGCACCGGGCAGTCGGCGCGGTGGACGGGTGAGGAGCGGAACTGCGGGGCTTCGCGCTGGTCGCGGGCGTCCATGAGCCAGTCGCCGAAGTCGGCGAGGGTGTCGATCGCCGCGGCGGGCACCGGGGAGAGGCAGGCGTAGCACGGTGCTATGACGCTGAAGGCCAGCCGGGTGGTCGCGGCGTCGTAGGCGGCGATGAAGAAGTAGCTGCGTCGGCCGTGCGAGAGCTGGACGCGGGCCGCGCGGAAGTGCTGCGCGCCGGGGAACAGCGGGTGGTTCGCGTCCTCGTACACGCTGAGCCGGATGCTGTCGTCCAGTTGGAGCCGGTGGCGGAGAAGGGCTGCCACGCCCTCCGACTCGGAGTCCGATTCCAGGGTGGTTGGCTCCTGGCCGGACGGGGTGCCGCTCTCCGGGCCGATCGCGCGGGCGATGGCGGCATGGCGGGCGGCGTCCTCTATCGCGTCCAGGACGGGGCTGATGGTTCCGGGCATGTCGTCTCCTCGACGGATCGCAGAAGGGGGTGAGGCCCGGACCGGCCGGGAGGGGGTGGCCTGGTCCGGGCCTCGTGGCCCCGCCGCCCGGGGGGAGTGGCGGAGGGGCGAGCCGCACAAGGCGGCTCCTACGGAGTGGACTTCGGTGTGTGGTGTTCTCCCGCCCTCACAGCAATGACTATACGCACATTCATTGCGTTAAGCAATATGTGAGGGATGGGTTTCGGCGGAGACCGCCGGTGCCGGGGCCAGTAGTACCAGGGGGCCGGGCCGTGCCCGGCGCCCCCGAGGTCGGGGGCAACCGGGCACGGCGGCCGCCGCGCCGGCTATGCGGCGAGCGAACCGACGCGGTCCAAGATCTCCTGCGCGCAGGCAAACGCTTCGCGTTTGTGCCCGTAGGAGGGGACCCGCAAGTGCATGCACTCGTGCGCGAGGGCACGGTCGGCGTCCGCCCGCGTCGCCACCTTGCTCAGGTTCACCACCATGAGCGGCGTCTCCAGACGTGCCTCCGGCTCCCCCCGGTAGACCTGGGCGACGTAGTGGGGGTGGAAGGCCATGCCGGTGACCTCGGCGTACCAGGCGGTGTCGAAGGTGAGAGTGAACTGCCGCTGTGCCGCCTGACGGAACAGCTCGGCACGTCCTCGGAGCCAACGCGTGTCCACCGGCAACTCGGCTTCGCTCGAAGGAAGCCGGCTGAGCAGGGCCTCGTGGCGGGCGACAGTCAGAGGGTGCCCGCGGTGGTAGGTCACCGGGACTCACCACCCTCGCCGGCCGCCAGGCGCTGCGCCAGGCGGAGCAGGTCCTCGGAGGCCATGCCGAAGTGGCCCGCCAAGCCCTCCAGAAGAGCTCCCTCCAGGACGAGGGGTGCCGGTCGTGACGCCTGTACGGCCACCGAGGCGGCGTGCGCGGCCTCCACGACGTCGCGCTCCACTCCGAAGAGCACCGCGAGGCCCTCGGCCGCCTGCGGCGCCAGGGTCTTGGTGCGTCCCTGCTCGAGCATCCCGTACGTGCTGCGCACGCACCCCGCAGCCGCAGCCGCATCCTCCTGGCCGGCACCCGAGCGCTCGCGCAGCTCCCGCAGCGTCACGACAGTCGGCCGGCGCAGGTCGGCGACCTGGCAGTCGAGGACCTTGGCCAGGCGTGAGAGCGTGCCCGGATCCGGTCGGCGCTCCTCGGCCTCGTACTGGTTCAGGACCGTCACGGTGACGGCGGCCTTGGAGGCCAGCTCGCTCGGGGTCCATCCACGCCGGCCCCGGGCCTGCGCCAGCCGCTGGCCGTCGAAGCTCATGACGCCGCGTCGCTGGTTCCGCACGCTGGTACCTCCTCCGTTCCTTCGGTGCCGGCTCGGGCGCCGGCGGAGCGCCGCCGGCGAGCTGCCGGCGGCGGGACCATCATGTCAAGACGCTTCGGGCCGGCCGGATGCCGTGGCCGCGGTCATGAGAACTGCCCGTGCCACGAGTCGGAGTCCAGGGCGTCGAGCTGCGCTTCCTCCTCGCGGGTGAGCCGGTCAGTGAAGCGGTCCCAGCGCTGCAGCTCGGCCAGGAGCTCACCTTCGGCCGGCTGCACGATCGCGGTCTCACCGGACCGCAGGAGCAGTACGACATCGCCGTTCTCCTCCAGCCGGGCCCCAGTCCAGCCCAGGCCCCGGCGCCGGGTCGCACTGAGGTTGAACAGGTAGCCGAGTTCCGCGGACTCCGCTCCGCCGACCAGCGGCCGTATCCATATCAATTGCGGGTCGTCCTCGTCGAGGCGGTGGTGGCGGGCGAGGGCCTGCAGGAACACCTCGGTGCCCTCGTCGTCGAACACCCTCAGCTGCGCGCCGGCGTCGACCGGATCTCCGCTGCTGCTGTGGTTGCCGGCGATGAGATCAGCGAGCCGGGTCTGCCAGGTAGTGCTCATGCGGACATTCTCCTTCTGTACGGCTGGGCCTGTGGCCTCAGTGGCTGCTCTTGACGACGTCCTCGACGGGCTTGCCGCCGAGGTGGGTGATACCGCGGGCCTTGAACGACTCCAGCAGCGCCGTGCGCTGGTGCGCGTAGTGGCAGACGATGCGGCTGGGTGCCTCCGCGCCCAGCAAGTCGATGCCGTCGCGGAACATGATTTCGTTGTTGGACGCGTTGTGCGTGGCGATCTTCAAGGGGTCGCGGGTCAAGCCCGCCGCCTTCTTCTTGTCCGGGCTGACCCCGTACTTGTCGCCGTTGTAGGCGTAGTAGTCGGACCGGCGCATCAGGACGGACGGGTCGTCCCAGATCAACTGGCCGCCGTACCCCGAGGCAGGGGTGTTCGAGACGCGGAGGAAGACCGAGTTCGCTCCGCCGGTGTACTTGTCCTGCTGCTCGGACATCCCGAGGCCGCCGCCGATGCCCATGACCGCGCGCTTCTCCGTGGAGGCCAGCACCCCGGTGCCGAACAGGGCGACCATGTCGCCCTTGCCGATGCTGTGCGTCAGCGACCGGCCCTTGTACGCCTCCTTGATCTGTGCCGTCTTGCCCGTGACGTCGAACCGGGACCACGTCAGCCAGCCGCCGGACGTCGCCGGCGTGGGGTCGTACCCAGCGCTGGCCGCCAGCGCGTCCCCGCTGTCGAAACCGGTCGCCTTGGCGACGGCCTCCCTGAGCACCTTCACCTTCTTCGGCAGGACCTTCTGCGCGGCTTCCAGCTGAATGCGTTTGACCTGGTAGTGGAGCTCGTCCTCGCCCAGGCCTATCAGCGACTCGGCGCGCTGGTGCACGATCTCCTGGACCTGCAGGTCCTCCAGCCCCTTGGCCTCGGCGAAGGCGGCCTTCATCCCGGCCTCGTTCGCCAGGCTCTGCGCGGTCACATTATTGGTCAGATAGGTCCATTCGCCCTCAGCGGCCGTCATCGGGGCGTTGACCAGGTGCAGCTGCTCCAGCCGGTCGACGAGCTGCTTGCCGTGGCCGGCGCCGACCGGAGCGTGGACCTCGAGCTGGCCACGCATCGAGAACTCGGTACTCTTCGGGTCGTTCGCCGCGTAAGGCCGGTACACCGCGCTCCAGCCGTCGCCCAGGTCGATCGCGTACTCCTTGCCGTTCGCCTTGCTGCGGCTCTTGCCGTCCCAGGATGTCTCGCCGCTCTGCTCGTCGAGCGAGGCCTTGATGCGGCTGGCGTCGCGCAGCTGCGCGGTGAGCATCCCCGGCTCCGGCTCGTCTGCCGGCGCCGGTATCTGCTTGGTCACCATCTTGGTAACCGGCAGGCCGTGCGGATCGAAGTGCGCCATCGGCGCACCGCCGTTCTGGATCTTCTCGCCGACGGTGTTGACCTGGTCCAGGTAGTACTGGGCCATGGCCTTCTCGTCGTCCGTCAGGTTCGGCGAGGCAAGGACCGCGTTCACCGCGTCGAGAGCTTTCTGGTGCTTCTGGATCGACGCCTCGGACATCGGGCCGCCGCCCTTGAGCTTGTGCTGCACCGAGGTCGTCGCCGCGGTCACCAGCTCGGCGAGCTGCGCCTTCTTGTCCAGCGCCAGGCGCTCCTTGGTCTCCTCCTCGACCTGGACGTCCACCATCTTGGTCCCCGACACGCTCAGTGCGTCGAGCAGCTTGCCCTCGGCCTCCTCACTGACGTGCGCGAGCAGTACTTCGCGAGGACCGTCGGGGGATATGTAGGAGACCAGCGCCGCCTGCGAGTTGAGGAAGTCCTCTCCTCCGACCAGGATCGGGGTGCCGAGGGCTGCTCCGGCCACCGGAGCATCCGGAACGGGCGTCAGCGGCGGATCGACGTCCTCCGGCTCCTCCTCGAACGCGGGCGCGGCTCCGGCCGCACCTTCGGTGTCCTCTTCGGCGGCGGGAGCGGTGGCGGCGGCTTCCTCCTCGGCCGGCTCGTGCGCGGACTCGTGTTCATCAGCCTCATCCACGGGTGTGCCCGCGGCCTCCGGCTGCTGCTCCTCAGGCTCTGGGGCCGGCGGCATCTCACCGGACGCCTGCCCGCCGAGCACCGGCTCGCCGTCGGTGGTCCACACGCCGCCCTGCTCGGCCAGCGGCACCTCGCCGGTGAAGTCGGGCATCAGCATCGACGCGAGCACTGCCGGGTCGATCTCACTCACCGGTTCGGGGCCGGGAGCCGCGAGGTTCGGCGGCTCCGGGGGTGCCTCGGTCGAAACCGTCGGGGAGACGGCGTAGGACTCGTGGCTGCTCTTCGAGTTGGTGCCCATCACTCAGCTCCGTGCTTCAGCGACGCCGCCTGCGGCATCTTCAGGTCCTTGACGAAGAACTCCGCGAAGGCCTTGCGGAGGTTCTGCTTGCGTTCGACGGCATGGTCGAGGAACGCCTCGGCGATCTGCTCGGTGCTGACCTTCGCGGCCGCGATGCCGTGCTTCTTGGCGGCCTGCTTGCGCATCGCGGGCACCCAGTGCACACCGCTGCCGGCCTTCGCGCCTTCGTACGCGGTGGAGTGCAGCATGGAGCGCCACTGGCTGTCCGGGATTGCCTCGAAGTTCTTGATCACGGGCTGCACGACGGCGTGGTTCACCTTGACCCCGTCGGCCAGGCCGCCGCTGAGCGCCGCGGAGTAGAGCTTCTGGTGGACCGGGTCGTACGACCCTCCCCCGGAGGGGGCGTAGCCCAGGGAGAGCTTGTCGCTGCCCCAGTGCTTGAACGCCTGCCCACGGTCGATCTGCACCAGGCCGCCCGACGCGGTCCGCAGAACATTGGCCTGGTGGCCATCGTGGTCGCCGATAATCCATGAGCCGACGTGGGAGCGCACGATCGAGTCGACGTCCGACTGCGACCACTTGTGCGGGTCGGAGGAGAAGTGGGTGGCGCCCTTGAGCATCGGCTGGACACTGCCGACCTTGCCGCCGACTTCCTTGACGTACACCGGGACCGCCGGGACGCCGCCCAGCGAGAGCGCGTGGGAGGCGGCCGCCTCCGAGTGAGCGATCACCCCGCCGTTGTGGTCCGCCTTGAACAGCCAGGAGCTGCCGTCCGGCGCGGAGTGGAGCGACTTGCTGTAGGTGCCGCCGAGGTTGGCGGGCGTCCCGGCGCCGAAACTCCACGAGCCGACGACGTCCGAGTCGATCCGGGCCGGCACATCCTGAGCGGTGGCCTTGACCTGCTGGAGACCAGCGATCAGCGCCTGGCCCTTGCCGTTGAACGATCCCGGGGCGGCCGGCTTCTTCGGGGCCTTCGGGATCGGCTTCGTCGGTCCCGCCGTGGCGGCCTGGGCCAGTTTCTGCGCCTGCACGGGGCTGGCGCCCATCTTGATCGCGGCCTCGACCTTGCTCTCCTGGGTCAGACCGCCGGCGCCCGCGGGTCCAGCAGGCGGAGCGGAGGTGGTGCCCGTGCTCGCGAGCTTGGACTTGAGGGCGTTGACCGCCTCGTCGGAGGCGAGCGGGGACGCGGCCTTGGCGGCCGCGGCCGCCTGCTTCTTGGCCACCGTCGCCTGGACCTTCGCGTTGATCGCGTCCTTGTCCAGCGCGGGGTTGAAGCTGGCGGCGATGTAGCCCTGGAGCTGGGCACGGTTGGCCTTGCCCGGGTCCGGCATCCCCAGTTCGCCGGCCACCGCGCGCAGATCACCGACCTTCTGGTTCTTCGCCCAGGCGTTGAACTCGGTGGTCAGCGCCTTCGGGTCGACCTGGTGGGTGTTGAGGAGCGCGGGGTTGGCGAAGCCGATGTCGACGGGAGACTGCAGGGTCTCGTGGATCCACCCCTGCGCTTCCTGTTGCAGCGTGTGCAGTTCGCCGGTGCTCTTCGCCCAGGAGGCGACCTGGGCAGCGGCTTCGGGGTTGCTGGCCAGGTCGGGCAGGGTCAGCTCGGTGTGGATGTCCTGCTTGCCGCCCTGATGGACGTCCAGGGCGTTGTCGAGTGCCTTGAGCTGGTCCTTCCGTGCCTGAGCGGTCGCCTTCAGCGCCTCCTTCTCAGCCTCGGGCGTCCCGGTGCGCAGCAGGCCGACGAGCTCGACCGGCTTGAGGTGCTGGGCTTCGGTCAGGGACATCTCCCCCGACGCCAGAGCATCCTGGACCAGTGGCATCACGGTCGACTGGTTGATCTTGGCGACCGCAAGGGGGTCGCCGGTCCATACCTGGATCTGGTTCTTCTGCGTCTCCAGGTCGGGGGTGTCGGGTGAGTGCGCGGTGAGGACCTGCTTCTCCGCGTCGAGGAGGTTCTTCAGCTTGTCGCTGTCCAGCACCCCCTTGGCGTAGGCCGCTTCGTGGCTCGCCTGGGTCCACGTGTCCACCGCGGCCTTGAACTGGTCGGGCGTCGCGGCCCACGTTCCGGCCGGCGCGTCGGGGGCGCCGCTGGTGCCCTCGATCTGCTGGAGGTCGGCCAGGGTCATCCCGCCGACCGTCTGTCCGGCCGCGAGCTGCTCGTACCGCTTCTGCGCAGAGGCCTGGATCTTCTGCTTGGAGGGGATGTCGTCGTTGTAGTACGGGTCGAGCCAGTGGACGAGGGGGTGCTGACTCTTCCCGGACAGGCCGACCAGGGCAGGGTGCTCGAACCCCTTGGCTGCGGCGATCTGCTGCAGTTCCTCCGGGTCGAGCGCGGTGAGGTAGGCCAGGGACTGCGCGCGCAGGGCGTCGAGCTGCGCCTTGACCTCCTCCTCGGAGGCGCCCTCCTCCTTCATCTGCTCGATGGCCTCCCGGGCGGCCTTGATCTGGTCGGCGAAGATGTCGTACCGCTCGACCGGGTCGTCGGGCAGCTCCGGGTAGTTGCCGGTCGCCACGCCGTTGCCGATGGCGAGGGCGTCCAGGTTGTCCATGGCCACCATCAGGTCGGTCGTCGCCTTGACGAGCCCGTCGCTGAGCTCGGGCTCTGCCGGCGCGGCGGCCAGGCCGACGTCCTCGCTTCCCTCGGAGGTCGCCGGGGCGCTGGCCGGCGCGATGGCGTAGGACTCGTGGCTGCTCTTGGAGTTGGTGCCCATCACGCACCGGTCCGCGGAGGCAGCGCCGGGATGACCTCGCCGAGAAGCTCGTCCAGGAGGAGATCAGCGGCGTGCCGCAGGTCCAGGGCGCCCTCGGGCAGGTCGGCCGGCGCGATCTGGCACGCGCCCGCCTCGGCCTCCCACCGGGCGATCCGCTCGGGCGAGGCTCCCTCGGCCAGCCGCTCGCGCCAGGGGTTGGCCTCGTCGTAGACCAGGGGCACCCAGACGACGTGCTGCGCCGGATCGGCGTTTTCGGCGGTGTCCAGCGCGAGGACGGCGACGGGGTCGACGGGCAGCCCCAGGGCGGGGTGCCAGACCATCAGGATCCACAGCTTCCAGGTGGTCTCGGTGTCGGGTGCAGTGCTCGTCGGCCGTGGCGCGGGGGGTGTCGACATGGCGGAAGCCCTCCTTTTTCGGGTTCGACGGATAGAGGTGTCGAACCCGGCCTCCGTGTGACCGAGACCCGGGGAGAAATCTCCGCCCGCCGCAGGAAGCGCGACCGCCCGCCGACCGGGCTCGATCGGCGGGCGGCTCGGGGTGCGAGTGCGGCGCTGTCGATCACACGCCGGCCACCGCCCTGTGCCGGCCGGCGGGTTCGGCGGCGGTGTACGGGGGAGCAGCGTGGGAGGCCAGGCCGTGCAGCCGGGCCCGGTACAACAGGGCGATGGTCAGGCCGTCGGTGATCCGGCCGTCGCGGACCATCGCTTCCGCCTCTTCGAACGTCACGGTGAGCGCCTTGCGGATGCCTTCGGAGGTGGCGAGTGCACCGACCGATGCGATCAGCGCGGCGAAGAGGCGGACCTCGTCGCCCAGGGCGCCGGTGTCGGGGTGGACCCGGCCGAGGGCCAGCAACTCGGGGGCGTGCGAGCCGATCTCCTCGCCCAGCTCTTTGGCCGCGGTGTCGGTCGATGTCAGACCGGCCGCACCGAACCCGCGGGGAGCTTCCAGATGCCAGGACCGGGTGGCGTGCCGGAAGTGCTCGACGAGCACGAGCCTCCCGTCGGGGAGCATCGGGAGGATGGCCGCGCCGGGCTCGGGGGAGGCGCTCATCGTGCGCAGGTAGGTGCCGGGCCGGCCGTCGGGGAAGGTCACGGCGTCGCAGAGCACGATCCGCCTGGTGTCCTGGTAGATGACGCCTCCGGCGCGGGTGACCGCTTCGGGGGAGGTCTCGATGTCGATTCCGCCCGGCGTGTTCGTGAACCACTCGGGCCGGGCGGCCCTGAGAGCGTCGTACTCGTGCATCGTCGGTGTCCCTTCGGGTGGAGGCGTCGGCGGCCGGGCGCACAGCTCTGCTCGCGGCCGGACCGTGGTGGCGGGTGCCCGGGCCAGGGCGGGGGCAGGAGGCCCTGGTCCGGGGTCGGCAGATAGAGGTGCCGCGAGGGGCCTTCGTGTGACGGCTGCTCACCGGGGCGGCAGGAGCGAGGCCATGAACTGGACCGTGGAGGCGAAGGCGTCGCCCGGCCGGGCGTGGACATCCTCGCGGCCGTTCGCGGTCATGATCGCGCCGTGCAGCGCGTACTGGTGAGGATTCTGGCTGACCAGGGTCAGGCGGTTGCCGAAGAGCGCGACCACCTGGGCGATCCTGTCGATCCGCGACAGGCCGGTGAGGATGATCGGCATGTCGGCCGGCAGGTTCTCCGCCAGCCAGTAGAGACCGGGCAGTGCCCACGTGTCCCAGTTCGAGTTCTCCCTGACAGTCTGCAGGTTGACGGCGATCGCCGGCGGCGGCGCGTCCTCGATCCAGGAGGTGTAACGCTTCAAGTCCTCCAGGCGGAACCAGTAGATGTTCGGAACGGTGGGCACACCGGCGTCGGCGAGCTCCTGGGCGATCAGAAGGCACCGGCGCATGTTGAGCAAGTGCTCGGTCCTCGGCCAGTTGCCGTAGATCGAATAGTTCGGAGCGAGGACCAGGTCCCAGCCCTGGGCGGCGATCTCCTCCACCAGGCCGTCGCGCTTGCGGTACGTCCAGAACGCTTCGACCATCGGGTCCTCGCCGTAGCCGACGAGGACGGCCTTCTGGCCCTCGCGCAGGGCGAGAACCTCACGGGCCTGCTTGCCGGCGAAGCGCGGGTAGATCGAGTGCGTGTCCGGGGAGAAGACCCGGCGCAGGCCAACCCCGTACGCGGGCCAGCGCAGGCTGGCGTCCAACTGGGTCACGTTCGAGCCGTCGGTCATCGGAATGAAGGACGGAAGCTCGGGCAGGGTGCCGTCGATGGTGATGTCGTCGAAGGTGAGCGTTCCGCCCACATCGCCCATCCACTGCGCGATGTCCGTGCGTGACCCGCAGCGGATCGGGCAGCCGCCGCACGCACCGGAGGGCGATCCCGCCTCGGTCGCGGAGCAGCCGCAGTACGAGCAGTCCGAGTTGCTGCCCGAGCACAGCGGTTCGACGGTCGCCGGGCCGCCCCGGCCGTCCGGGCCGGCCCAGAACGCGCAGGAACGGCAGTCGCAGCCGCGGCCGGGCAGGGGCAGCGGCTGGCCGACCCGGGGCATCTGAAGGGAAACGGTGGTCATGCGGCGTTCTCGCTCTCTTGGATCGGGGTGGGGTTGGTGTCGGCCAGGTGCTGTTCGAGCTCGCGGAGGGCCAGGCGCAGGGACCCGCGGTCGTACCGGGGGACTTCGCGTCCCGCGCGGACCTCGGCCAGCAGGCCGCGGAGTCCGTCGAGGGCGCTGCGGACCACCTGGGAGTCCGCCGCAGGAGCTGGAGAGGGAGCCGGTGGCGTGTCCTGCGTGGGGGGAGCGGGGACGGCGGCGACGGGTGGATACTCGACCTGGCCGGACTCTGTGGCCTCCTGGCTCTCTGGCTGGCCCTCGTCTGCTGGGTCAGTCTCCGCGTCGGCGGGGCTGAGCGGCTCCGGGACCCGGGTGAGCGCGCGGCGGCGGCCGGCGTTGGCCCGCTCCAGGCGTTCCTCCGCGGCCTCGATCACTTTCTCGGGCTCGAGCTCCGGTGCCGTCAGGCCGATGTCGACGGCACTGGGCAGCAGGTGCAGTCGGCTGCTGCCCTTCAGCGCCGCCCAGATGTCTGCCGCCGCGGCCTCGCGCCCGCGGCGCAGCGCCGCGAACTTGATCCTGGTGTTGAGACGGACGGCTTCCTCGTCCATCTCCTCGGTCAGCTCGCGGGGCAGTTCCCGGAAGGCGCGTACGAGTTCGGTGGCCTTGCGCTCGGTGAGCTGGAGGCCGAGGCGGCTGAGTACCTCGGTCCAGGGGGCGGCGCAGCTCTGGTCCGTGCCGCGGATCTTCTCCAGGGCCTTGAAGCGCTCGACGCTGTCGGTGATGGCGTAGACGTGGCCGGGGACGGGCTTGCCGGCCCGCAGCAGCTTGCCGACCAGTACGGCGCACCGCTGGTACATCAGGGCAGCGGCCTGCTCGCCCGGGCGCAGCGGTTCGCGGGCGAAATTCTCCACGAACCTCCACATATGCCGCTCTTCATCGCTGAGCGGGCCCGGGCACACCACGGCGGCCAGCGCCGCGAAGTGCGGGTTGTCCGGCAGGTTCTGGGCACCCCAGCGCATGGCCCGCAGGCGGCGCTCGCCGGTGACCAGGCGGATGGTCGGGGCGCGGCCGGCGACGGTGATCTCTTCCGCGAGGACGGGTTCGAGCATGCCCACGACCGACATCGACGAGATGAGGTCGGACAGCTCCTCCGGGGCGGTCACGTCGCCGGGCTTGCGCCCCTGGGGTTCGGTGAACGGGCTGCCCGGTCCGCGCATCGGCAGCGTCTCGAAGCGGCGCTGCCTCAGCTTGGCGCTGCGGTGCAGGATCTCGGTCAGCTGGATCATGCTGCCGCCCTCGGGCGGAGCGTCTTCCACCGTGGCGATGGTCATGAGCTGGTGTCCTTCGTGCGGTGGCGGCGCGGCCGTGCTGGCCGCGCTGGCTCACTGAGCGGTCTTGAGGTACAGGTCGGTCAGCGGAGGCCGCTGCTCGGGGGTGCCGCGCAGGAGCGGCGTGAAGATCGGCTCGAACGGACCGCGCTCCTGCAAGAGCTGCAACGTGGTCACGCCGATCGACAACCGGCCGGCCAGACGCGAGAGCCGCGGATCCGCCCGGGTCAGGGTGTAGAGGTCTTCGGTCCGCGCGGCGAGCCGGGAGGCGAGCGTGGGTGAGGGCCTGCCGTCCAGCACCACCAGGAGCCGGGGGAAGACCGGGTAGGTGTACTGCCACGCCGGCCTGGTCGACGCCGCCGACCGGCGGGCCCGGTCGGGGTGCTGCGGCACGTACTCGTGCATCCGGCCGTAGGCCGCGACCTTGGCCGCCAGCCGGGCGGCCGTCATCGTGGCACGGTCCAGCTCCAGGAACAGCGTCATCATCGCCCGCTGCCCCCGGCGCACATGCACGTAGCTCAGGACCGCGTCGCTGATGACGTGGTCGTCCTCGAACCGGCGCTGCCCGTCCCGGATCCGGTGGGCGACCTCCGGTGTCCAGTCCAGCGGCCCGCACTCGTGCCCCAGCCGGGCCGCGTGCCGCGCGAAGGCGATACCGGTCTCGTTGACCGCCAGGGTGTGCAGCTGCCGGGCACCGGCGACCGCCTCCGGTGTGACCCGGTAGGGCCGGGGCTGAAGCTCCCCGCCGTCCTCCACGGACTGCGCGCCCTCCTCGGTCAGGAACCACAGGTACGGCGGCTTGGTCGGGCGCCGCGTCTTGCGCTCCCCCTGCCCGGCCGCCTGCGGCTGGTGGCTGGCCCAGATGCGCTGGACCAGACCGGCCGCCAGGAGGCCGCGCAGCTGACGGTGCAAGTAGGAGGCGCTTGCCGCTGGCAGCAGCAGCCGCTGCAGCTGACCGGTGGACATCACCCGGTGCTGGTACAACACATAGAGCACCCGGGTGGCGATGGAGTGGAAGCTCGCGCGCTGCTCCACGCTCGGAGCAGCAGCGTCGGTGATCATGCTCATACGACCACCGAGCCGCCGGCCGGGCCGTCGTCCTCGTCGTACGGCGGCTCTTCCTCGTCGTACGGCAATTCCTCGTCGGTCGAGCCGCTGATCACGGTGCCCGGGTCCTTGCTGATCCGAACCCGTCCGCTCTCGGGCGCCTCCTCGGCCTGGGCCTCGGTGTTGTCTGCGGCGCGCTCCTGGTCGTGGCCGCGGGGCACGTCGTCGTCATCGTCCGGCTGGACCTGGATCGAGGCGAGGGCACGCATGATGCGGTTGTCGAGCCGACGGAGGTCGTCGAGGATGTCCCGGACCGGGCGCCGGCGCAGGTTCTGGTCGACGGACGCCGACAGCTTCGGCAGATCGTCGGGACGGTGGTAGTCCTCGTACAGCTCCTCGACGCTGGCACCCCGCACCCGAAACGGGTCAGTGCGCCCGTCGCCGAGGGTCACCGACATCACGTAGTTGTACGGCCGCAGGGCGGTGATGGTGTCCGGCTCGACCTTCTTGCCCCAGCGCCGGGTCACCAGCATCGCCTCGTCGACGTCGCTGGCGGTCGTCGAGAGCACCGACAGGTTCTGCAGCAACCCCTGCCTGGTCGTCGGGGTCAGACGCTGTGCCATCTGCGTCATCGCCAAGAGCTTGACCCGGAACTTGCGCAGTTGTTCGGCGATCGCAGCCAACGTGCCCTTGCTGGCCCCGTCGACCGCGGTGAGCTCGTCGATGAAGCAGTAGAAGTCCTTGCGGTCCGCCACGGGTATGTCCCGGCGCGACAGACCGGCTCGGAACAGGTCGTAGATCAGCAAGCACGACACGATCCGGTCGGTGTCACCTGTGCCCGACGGGCAAATGAAGACGACCTTGCCCTGGTCCATGGCGGTGCGGATGTCGTAGGTGGACAACGACGACCCGAGGAACGCTTTCACGGCGTTACTGCTGTCGAGGCGCTCGATGATGTTGGTGACGACCGGCGTTGCCTCGCCCGGGTACTTCTTGTAGGTCTTTTCCCAGAAGTCCCTCAGGTTCTTCGACAGGTAGGGGACGACGGCGTCGCGCCACTCCTCATCGGTCAGGATCGTGCGGATCTGGAAGATCGTCGGGGCGAGTTCGGGCTTGCCGGCCTTCGCGAGCAGCAGGGACAGCTCGACGAGCGACTCGACCGAGCGGGTGAGGATCGTCTTGGCGCGGCCCGCCGAGTCGCTCCAGTTCAGTGCGCTGGAGAAGCCGGTGACCACGTACTGGACGATGTCGGGGATGTCTTCCTCTTTGCGGTTTTGCATCGACAGCGGGTTCCAGGACGCGACCTTGGCGTTCATGTCGGGCGAGGTCAGGTCGATCTCCCAGATCCGCGGCGCGAGCTCGCGGTGCGCGAGGTACGGCCGGGCCCTCTGCCAGCCGTCCCCATGCGGATCCAGAAACAGGATGCCGTGCCCGTTGTGGGCCAGCGCGATGGCCTGGACCAGGCTCATCTCCGTCTTGCCGTAGCCGGCCTTGCCGAGGAACAGGGCGAAGAGCAGGTAGCGCAAGGGGATGCCGGCCAGGCGCTCTCCGCCGCCGGGCCGGGAGACCCAGCCGAGCGGCAGCAGGTCGGGCTGGCCGGTCCACGAAGGCAGGCCCGGGTGGGGCGGCGGGACCACACCGCCGGAGCGCATCACGTTCGCCGCCGAGTTGTGCTTGGTCGGGGGCTTCAGCAGTCCGGCGATTTCCTCGCCGGTCACCCACCCGCGTCGGCGCGGGGCGAAGAGGCCCGTCTCGAAGCGGCGGTCGAAGTGCTGGCGGTAGAACACCGAGTCGGCGCGCAGCCGGGTGAGGCCGAGGTTCAGCCCGACAGGTCGCAGGTAGTTGTCGCCCGCCCAGCCCTCCAGAGCCGCGAGAAGCTGGTCCAGCAGAAGGCGCGGTCGGTGCGGGTCGGTGGAGCAGGTACGCAGGAGCAGCTGGAGGTCGAAGACCGGGTTGACGTCCGGGTGGAACTTCCCCATCGCGGCCTTCATGTCGGTCGCGCTGAGCATGCGCTGCGCCCGGGGGCGGTTGCCCGCGGAAGGACGCGTGGCCTGGGCGCCGCGCATCTCGGCGGCGATCTCCGAGCCGATCGAGGACAGCCGGTCGAGGCTGAAGCCGGAGCCGCCTCCGCCCTGGCGAGGCATCCCGGGGATGGCTGGCATGTCGTTCGGCGACCGGCGGGCTGCGGCCAGGAGCTGGCTGCGTCGGCGGGCGACCTTGCCCGGGGCGACGGGGACCAGGTCCAGGACGAGGTCGGCTCGCTCCTGGAGGGAGGTGCGGACGTCGGCGACCGCGGCGGCCAGGGCCTCGAGAGGGTCGGGCTTCAGCGGGACGTCCCGCAGGGCCAGGTGGTCCGGCAGCGCCAGGGCCAGTTCGGCGCGCGCGATGTGGAGTCGGCGCTCGGCGGCCGGCGGGGTGTTCTTCGACAGGCTCACGGCCGCATCGGACGACTTGCTCATGATCGTTTTCCTTTGTGCGGGAGGTCAGGCCGCGGCGGTCGAGGCGCCGGTGCTGTCGTTGTGGACGCCGAGCCGGATCTTCGGGCGCTCGGGCTTGCTCTCCTGGCCGGTGACCGCGCGCAGCTCGCACTGGGCGTAGCCCTGGTGGCGCAGCACGGTCGTGGCGCGGGCGGGCCCTTCGACACGAAGGGTCAGCGGCCCGCCGACGGACATCAGCCGCACGCGCATCGCGGTGCCGCGGGCCGGCAACGCCCAGCGGGACGTGCTGCGCTGGGCCCGCGCGATCTGCTTCGCGAAGCGCAGGACGTCCTCGAGTGCCGGGTCGAAGCCGTTGGTGGGGAGCACCTCGAACGCGGTGCGGTTGCCCAGGGTGGATCGGCTCATCAGCCGCTGCGCCGAGCCGACGACGATGGCGATGACGAGGGCGATGACGAGGGCGCATGTGGCGACCCACCACAGGTTGTTCATGGCCCAGGACTGGGCCTGCTGGGCGAGTTCGGGGAGGTCGCCGACGCCGGAGATGATCTCGTCGATCACATCGTTGGTCGTCATCGGCGCTCGGCCTTGCTGCTCGGTCGGACGGTCTTCGGGTGCTCGGACACGGGGTGGCTCCAGGTGGCATCGGTCGGAGTTCGGCGGATGCACATAGAGGTGTCGAAGAGCCTTGGGGTGTGACAGCCCGCGGAAAGAAGTTCTGCGCCGCCTGGTGGGACAGCAAAGGAGCCGGGGTCCGCTTGGGCGGATCCCGGCTCCGGCCGAGGAGTCAGCCGACGTGCCGCATCGCGATGATCTGCGGGGTCCAGTAGCTGAGCGGCTTGATCCGAACCGGCAACCCGGTCTTCGGGGCGTCGATCACTTCCGGTTCCCCCTTCGCGTTGAGCCCTATGTACATGCCGACATGCTCGGGACCAGAGGGGCCGGGCCGGGTGAACAGGAGGTCGCCGGGCCGGAGCTGGCTGACGCTCTCGACGGGCGACCCCTTCTTGACCTGGTCGTAGGTGGTTCGGGGAAGGTTCACGCCCGCGCTGGCCCATGCGAACTGCATGAGCGAGGAGCAGTCACAGCCGTTGTTGCGACCGTGGTCGAAGGGCGGCTTGCAGTCCCCACCCCACTGGTACATCGTGTCGAGCGCGGTCCTGGCGGTGGCGATCGCCTGCGCGGCGCCGCCCGAGCCCTGGGGCAGGGGGATGTTGCCGCCGCTGTCGATGGCGGCCCACTTCTCGGCCAGGTCCCGGATCTTCTTGACGTAGTTGCGGGTTTCGGTGATGGGCGGGATGCCGCCGGCTTTCTGCACGGCGTAGGGGCCGGCGTTGTAGGCGGCGAGCATGTTGTCGGTCTTGTTGCCGGCGACGTCCTTCACCTGGTCGGCGAGGTAGCAGTCGTAGGCGATCGCTGCAGGGATGGCGTCCTGGGGGTTCCAGACGTCCTTGACGCCGTCGCCGTTGCCGTCGACGCCGTGCTCGGCCCAGGTGGTGGGGATGAACTGCGCGATGCCGTCGGCGATCGGCTTCTTGACCTTCTCGCCCGTCTTGGGGTCCTCCACCCACTCGAAGGACTGGGCGGTCGGGTCGAAGCTGCTCTCGTTGTAGATCTGCGCGGCGATCAAGGACGCGGTCACCTCGGCGCACCCGTACTTCCCGATGTTGTTGACGATGAGTGCCCTGTACTCGGCGGGCACGGGTGCGTTGTCCGCGATGCCGCCGCCGAAGCCGGCGTTCTCCATGCCGCCGCTGGTGTTGTCGCTGCCCATGGCCATCGCGACCGCGACGACTGCGGCGATGACGATGGTGATCAGGAGACCGCCCAGGCTGGTCAGGGCGAACATGACCTTCTTCATCTGCGCCGCCTGCTCACGCTTCGGGCAGCGCGGTGACCAGCCAGGTTCCGGCCTGGCTGCGCTGGAGCTTGAGGGCGACCTGCTCGTCCGTGCCGCTCGGCTTGCCGGCCGCAGGGGTGATGGTCAGCCGGTACCACACCCGCACCCAGGCCGTGTCGGCCGTCGGAGCGGGGGCGCCGTCGGGAACGGCGAGCTGGGAGATCTCCGCGGCGACGAGCGCCTGAGCCTGGGTCCACTGCTGCCACTGGCGTGCGCTGCCCGCGGAGGTGGTCGTCAGCTGCTCGGCCAAGTCCTTGCTGACGTAGGCGCCGGCGCGGCGAGCGGCGTCGTCGTAGGAGCCGTCCTTCCCCGGCCGGGCGTCGTGCCCGGTCCAGGCGAGGACGAACCGGTGGGCGGCGGTGGCGACGTCCTCTGGTACCGGAGTGGCACTCGGGGCACCGTCGCTGGCCGCCGTCGGCGAGGGGCTGGTGCTGGAGGAGGGCGTTTCCGCCGGGCGGCTCGGGGCGCTGTCCGAAGGCTCGGTGCTGCTGGCGGCCCGGGTCGCGGCCGCCGTCGGGGCCGAGGCCGACCTCGGAGCGGACGACGGCTCGTGGGTCAGCAGCGCGATGCCGACGCAGGCGAGAAGGGCTGACGCCGCGAGCAGGGCCACAGTGCCCGCGGTGCGGGGGCGTCGCTGGCGATCGGTGTGCGGCATGGGGGTACCCCGTTTTGTGGTTCGAAGTGGTTGCGCGAGGACGGCGCGAGAAGGAAGGGCGGGGCTGGTGGGGCCCGGCGAGCGGGCCCCACCAGCGGGATCAGGACTTCGGGCGCGGCGGTCCGGCCGGCCGGGTCGCGCGGCGGATGCGGCGCGGCGTCCCGGCGCTGGGGCTCGCAGCGGTCGGCGTGCTGCCGGTGCTCGGGCCGGCCGCCTTGGGCGCCGGCGTCGGCGCCTTCGGCGGGTGGGACAGGACCGGGACTGACGCCGGCCCGCCTGCGGACTTGCCCTTCGGCGGCGCCGCCTGCGTGCTCTTCGAGGCCGCCTTGGGCGCGGCCTTCGGAGCGGCCTTCGGAGCGGATGTGCCCGGGCGCGGAGCTGTTCCAGGCACGCGGGGAGCGGTGGCCGCGAGGCGGGTCCCCACCGGCGTGGACGGCTTGGGGGGCAGCATGGGCTGCGCCAGCCCGAGCTGGATGTTGGCGCCGTGGCGTCCCACGAACCGGCCGGCCGTTGCGACGTTGCGCTTGTACTCGTTCTTGAACGCCACGGCCTCACCGAACTTCTTGTCCACCCGGGCGGACGTCCGGTCCTTGACGGCGGTGAGCTGGCCCTTGACCTGGTCGGCGCGTGCCTTGGCGGTCGCTGTGCCTCGCTTGGCTGCGGCGACTCCCCGCGGGATGCCGACCGGTGCGCCGACGGTGGCCAGGGCGGTGAACTTGGTGGCCTTCCATCCGTACTTGCCGGCCGCGGCCGCCACCTTGCCGGTGGCCATGGTGGCCCGGCCGCCCCTGGTCTGGGACATCTTGTTCGCGGCGGCCGTGGCCAGGCGCTTCTTCAGGGTCTGCTTCGCCACGTTCTGGGCTGCGATCTTCGCCGCTGTCGCGGTGCCGCCGGTGCCGACCGCGGTGGCGACGTTGGTGGCCAGCCTCGCGGCCGCGCGCACCCGCCCGCCCTTCTTCCCGGCCTGCGGCGGACCGGTCCACAGCTGCTTGGCGGTGCGGCCGACCTTGCTGAGGGGCGTGGTGACCTTCCGTGCTTCACCGCGGGCCTCACCCCAGACCTGCTTGAGGCCGGGGGCGGTCTCGGCGTACCGGCCGGGGGTGTTGAAGACGCTCTGCCGCGAGCCGCCGACGCGCGCGTTGGCCAGGCGGCGGTTGAGGTTGACGGAGATCTGCCGGGCGGTCTCCTTGATCTTCTTGTGCCCGGCCAGTCCGGCGATCGCGGTGATGTCGATGGCGATGAACTTGACCGCCAGGATCGAGCCGGTGTCGGCACGCACGAGCGCGATGATGATCAGGATGAAGATCGCCAAGAAGAGGATCGACAGGACCACGGCCAGCACGGCCTTGGTGATCGCCGACACCCAGCGCCACAGGACGGCGCGCCCGCCGCCGGGCAGGATGCCGGCGCACAGCGCCCAGTGGCCGCGGATGCCCTCGAAGGCGATCCAGCCCTGCGCGGTCAGGAAGCCGCCGGTGACCAGGACCACCAGGACGGAGACGATGATCGCGGCCAGGGCCACGAACGCGGCGCTGAAGGTGAGGTCGGCGGAGGCCTTCTTCGCCTGGATCTTGGTGTTCTGGCCCTGGCATGCCTTGGTGAACTGGTCGCCGGCGTTGAGGAGCTGGTCGCTGTAGGACGCGCCGCCGGGGTTCGCCCGGGTGGCCTCCCAGAAGTTGAGGCCCTTCTGCGACCAGTTGTACTCAACGAGCTTGGCCTGGGCGAACGCCTCGGCGCACTTTCCGTCGAAGACCTGCCCGTAGAGCATCAGCTGGGTCGGCTTGACGATGAACGCGTCGACGAGCGCGTCGGTGATGGGCTTGCTGACGGTGGCGGTCTGGGCCTGGGTACGGCTGGGGTCCTCGGACAGCACGAGGCTGGAGATCTGCAGGGACAGGTCCTTCGACTTGCCCAGCAGGCCCTCCTGGGAGAGCAGCATCGTCGATCCGCCGGGACTGGGCTGGTCCTGGGTTCCGAGGAGCACCTGGGCCGGGGAGAGCAGCACAGTGGTGGCGATCGCGGCCACGACCAGGGAGACGCCGGCCTCGGCGAAGCCTCGCGACTTCTGCTTGAACATGATGTGCCAGCCCGCGTAGACGCCCGCGAACGTGAGGAACAGCCCGGGCAGGCCCAGCCGGTTGATGACCTGGTCGCGGATCGTCGTGGCGATGTGGTCGACCGGGCCGACGAGGATCTTGGCCAGGCCGAAGTCGAGCGCCCACTTGATCAGCCAGCAGGCGAACCCGATGAACCATTTGGCGATGCCGAAGAACAGCTGGGCCAGGATGTTCCAGATCTTCAGGTCGATGTCGGTCCAGCCGCCGGTGTCCGCGCTGACGGTGTAGGCGGAGATCGGTACGCCGTATTGGTCCTTGACGTTGAAGGGCTGGAGGAGGCCGTCCGAGGCGTCCGCCGGCGGCTTGCTCAGGTCGTCGACGGGCTTGCCGTCCGGCGGTGCCGGGGACAGGCCAGGCCGCGGCTCGGTGATCGGGTTCGTCGGCGTCGGCTTGGGCGCCGGAGTCGGCTTGGGCGACGGGGTGGAGCCCGGGGCGGAGGGGGCCGGGCCCGGCGACGGCGTCGGGACCGGGTCGGCCCAGGCCAGGGCGGCGAACAGTGCGAGGAAGACGGCGAGCGGAATCGCGAGGAGCCAGATCCGGCGGCGGCCGGTCTGCGGGCGGCGCACGGTTGCGCGGCGGCCCCTCATGCCAGGCTCTTCTCAAGCACCGGGACCGAGTCCAGCTCGTCGACTTCGGCGTCCTTGCCGCCAGGGGTGGTGTGGATCGCGTCGGCCGCGTGCTCATCCGCCGGGATGAGCACCTTCATGCCGCCGATCCGCTTGCGCAGGTCGCGGTAGAGGCACTCGCCGGCCCTCAGCAGCCGTTCGGTGTCGGAGACGTTGATCGGGCTCAGGTTCTCCGTGATGACCTTGAGCATCTGCGGGTCGGACGGGTCGAGGTCCAGGAACTCCAGGCACCGGCTCGCCAGGGTCTTGCCGCGGTGGCGGAAGACGAAGATGTGGGACAGCAGCGACCGGATCTTGTCGCCGATCTCGTTCCGCGGTCCGATGTCGTACGGGTCGTGGCTGCCGGCGAAGACGCCCGCGAAGTGCTTGCGGCCGTCCGCGATGATCTCCAGCAGGAGGTTGGAGCCCTCCGCGCTCGAGGTCAGCCACCAGCACTCGTCGAGGAACACGCCCGTGAACTCGGCCGGGTTGGAGAAGGCGATCTCCCTGCACAGGGCCGTGATCAGGTACATCAGGCGCCAGCCGAAGAGCTTTTCGATCTCCAGGCTGCCGAGGCGGTGCTCGGCAAGCTCTTCCTTCGTCGGCAGGCCGATGCGGTCGACCGCGAACACGATGCTGTCGGCGTTGGTGATCTGGACGACCGGCAGCGTCGGGTCGAAGATCACCTTCCCCAGGTCCTTCTTGGCCAGCGCGCGGAGGGTTCGCACCAGCTCCGAGGCGGAGGCGCGCACCGCGGCGTCGTTGGGCTCGTCCGGGTCCGGGGTCTTGGCCCGGCGGGCGAGCGTGTCGACCAGGGCGTTCATGCTCGGGTTCGGCGCATGGCGGGTCGCCTCGATGGCCTCGGCCAGCGTGACGCCCTCGACGCTCATGGAGCCGATGCCCAGAAGAGGGGTCAGGAAGGACTCGCAGTACCGGGCGGCCCGGGGCCCGCGGAAGACCCGCAGGGGGTCGAGGGATATGCCGGCCGTCTCGTCGACCCGGATGATCTGCGTGGTGCCCGGGCACGCGGCGGCGAAGCGGCTCCACTCCTGCTGCGGGGTCCGGTCGATGACCAGCGCCCGGCCCCGGCTGCCGGCGGAACCCTCACGGTGGCCCGTGGACAGGATCGAGTGCATCGCCGTCTTCATGGCGACGCTCTTGCCGGAGCCGAGCTCGCCGACGAACGCCGCCGAGGCGCTCGCGTTCACCTTCGGGCCGTGGCTGAAGTCCACCAGGACCGGGCGCACGCCGCCGCCGTTGAGCTGCAGGCCGTACAGGCTGCCGGTGTCATCGCCGAGGGCGGCGCCGCAGAACGGGAGGGCCATGGCGAAGTCACGGGCGAGGAGGTACTGGGTGTAGTCCATGACGGGCTTGGGCGTGGGGACGCCGGGGAGCATCGCGTGGAAGAGCGCGGCCTGGTCGCCGACGGGCCGTACCAGGGTGTAGTCGTTGCCGCCGAAGTGGGCGGCCAGGCTGCTCGCCTTCTCGTTGGCCTCGTCCGCGTCGGCGCCCCACACGCACGTCATGACGGTCGCCCGGATCTCGACCTCGGTCGAGGAGGAGGTCAGGCGGTCGCGGTACTCGTCCAGCTGGAAACTCGCCTTGTCCAGGGAGGCTGGGACGCCTGCGGTCTCGCCCTCGTACTCGCCTCGCTGGTGGGCGAGCTCGCGCTGCTGCCGGCGCGAGCGCGGCTCCGCTTTGGAGCCGGCCTCGATGTGCAGGCGGACCGCCCAGTCCACGGGGAAACCGAAGTCGTCGAGCGCGCTGAGGTATTCGCTGCCGGGGAAGACGAAGCTCTCGGGCATCTCGGACAGGACGCAGAACGCCTGGTAGGAGTCGCCGTGCTCGGTCGACGACTTCAGGTAGCGGCGGCGGAAGGGGTTGACCGGCGCCTTGGATCCGCTGTCGCTGCGCGCCCCCTCGTCCAAGATCATCTGGGTGTGGGCGGTGACGGTGTGGCCGCGGCCGCGCAGGGAGCGGGCGGCGCCCTCCTCGGGCAGGAGGGGCTCGCTGACGCCGCGGCGGGCGCTGTGTCCGTATATCCAGAGGATCTCGGCCTCGGTGGCCGGCCTCATCTTGATGCCGGTCGGCCAGGAGGCGGCCATCCGCCGGGCGTCGGCGAATCGTTTCTTCTCCTCGGCGATGCTCACCGGCGGAACCGGCATACCGAGTGTGGAGAGCAGCTCGCCCTGGGCGGAGGCGAACACGGCCTTCGCCGACTCCTTGAAGTCGGAGGTCGGCAGCGGCACGGCGATGAAGTCCACCCGGCCCGTCAGCTCCCAGTCCTCGAGCTGGTCGAGGACCTTCAGGGACAGGTCGATGTACTCGGGCGACTTGTCGAGGTCAACCCCGGAGGTCATGCGGGTGACCACCGACGCCGCGTCCACCTGCGGGCACAGCGACAGCAGCAGGACCTCGCCGCGAAGGGACTTGAAGAGCGCTTCGAGGGCGTCCAGCCGCTCCCGCTTCGTGGCCCGCGAGGCGTGGGTGTAGTTCTCGGAGTCCACCTTCCACACGCCCCACACGGCAGCGTTCTTGGTCCAGAGGAGGTGGCCGCTGATGTGCCGGACGGGGAGGCGCATGGGATTCCTGCTTTCGGTGCGAAGTACGAGGGGTGCCGCGCCGGTCGGCTCCGGGGGCCGGGCCGGCGCGGCGAGTGGAGGGGAGGTCAGGTAGCCGGGGGGATGACGACCGGCGGCTCGTAGGGAGCGGTGATCCGGTTCAGGGCGGCGCGGACGCGCGCGGCGTTGCCGGTGATCCAGGAGGCGAAGAGCTCCTCGCTTACCTGGCCGCGGCAGGCCCGGGCCTCCTGTGCGGGGCTGCCGGCCCGCGCGGCGGCCGCTTCGAGGTGCCACATCGCGGCGACCAGATCGGTGATCAGCGGCGTCTCGATGTGGGCGATCCTGCGCGCGTGGTCGCAGGCGACGGCCGGGGCAGTGGTGTTCATGCGGGTAAGTCCTTCGGTGGTAGGAGTCATCGCTCGTCGAGTGAGGCGAGAAGGGCCTGCAGGCCGGACTTGGCCGGCTGGCGGGTCCGGGCCGCCGACGAGGCTGCGGCCGGAACGGGCTGTGCAGCGGGGGCCGGGCGGGGAGCCGGCCGGGTCGCCGGCTTCCGGGCCGCGGAGACGGCCGCCGGGACCGGCTTGGCCGGAGCGGCCCGAGGGGCGGTGCGCACGTGGACGGTGCAGGTGGCGCCGGCCAGCCGCGGCCGGCTCCGGTGCTGGGGCGAGCCCGCCAGTCGGCCGTCGGCCGGGGTCGACGCGTAGACCAGGAGGCTGCGCAGTGCCCGGGCGGGATCGCGTCCGTCCAGGCGGGCGTAGCGCAGGACCCAGGCCGTGCCCCAGGGCAGGATGACCATCGCCAGGACGTTCATGACGCCGAAGTGAGCCCACAGCTGCCTGGTGATGATCAGGAGCAGGAAGGTGGCGACCATCGTCACGATCTGCGTGATCGTGTAGGGGCCGCCGGGGAGCCGTCCGGCGCCCGGGAGCTTGCCGATCACCAGCGGGTGTTTGCGCGCCCGGGTGTAGGAGTGCCCGATCAGCTGCTCTTCGTCGGCGCTCACACCACGGGCCCGTCACCGACGGCCGGCTTGGTCACCGGCGGGACCACGAGGTGGATGGCCTTGGCTCCGGTGTCGTTGATCTCGGAGCCGACCTTGCCCTGGAGGCTGGGCATGTTGGCGATGCCCCACAGGACGAGGGCGCCGAGCAGGAACGCGACGGCGGTGGCCACCCAGGACTTGGTGCGCCAGTAGGCGCCGATGATGGCGACGACGACCAGGACGCCGGCGACCAGCTTCACCAGGGTGCCTATCTGGTTGGTCTTGGTCGTGGCCCAGGTGAGGATGTCGCCGGCCAGCAGGACGGTGTTCGGGTCGGTGGTGGTGTGCATCGTTCTTCTCTCTGGATCACAGGGTTAGGAGCTCGACGGCGACGGCGACGGCGAGGAGCTGGCCCCCGTGTCGTCCGTGCCGCCGGAGTTGGGGGAGGGGGAGACCAGCTCTGGCGTGCCCCCGCGCTGGAGCACCGGGGCGGATCCCAGGGAGGCGACCTCCCAGCGGCCGCCGCGCGAGCGCAGCGTCAGCGCGTAGGTCAGCGGGTACGTCGCGCCGGAGGCGTCCTTGGCGTTGACCGTGGCCAGGGCCAGGCGGACGGCGCCGTCGGTGGGGACCGTCGTGCTGCTGGCGTTGCCCGAGTCATCGGCGACGCCGGTGATCTCGACGCCGGCGTACGGCGCCGGAGCGATGGCCCGCAGGGTGACGCCGGGGGAGGTATACCGGTCGAGCTCGCCCTTGCCGGCGAGGTACGCGCTGAGGAATCCGGCGATCGTCTGCGTCGCGGGGTCGGCGGGGTTGCTGCCACGGTCGGTGCCGTAGCCGAGCCCGCTGGGCTTCAGCGCGCCCGGTGCGGCGACCTGGGCCGGCAGGGCCGTGGCCGCGTAGCCCGCCGCCGCGTCGTCGGACTTCTTGCTCCCGCCCGCGGACAGGGGACCCAGCACCTGGACGGGGACCTGGTAGTACTGCAGGCCCGCGTCGCTCCAGGCACCCTTGGCGTCCTTCTGCGCCACCCGGGCCGCGACGGTCACCGTCCAGTAGCCCGGCTGCACCTCGCGGCTGGCGACCGCGACGGTGCGTGTGGTGCTGCGGGTCCCCGGCTGGTTGGTCAGCGTGATCGACCCGGCGAAGTAGGGGCTGAGCGAGTTTTCGGTGCCCTGTCCGGCTTCGATGTAGGCCGCCACGTACAGCTGCGCGAATCCGCTGGGCCCGGTGTCGGCGACCGACTGCGCGGCCGGTGCTGCGGCGGGCGCGCTCTGGGCGGGAGCGGAGGTGCCGAGCAGCGCCGCGACCCCCAGCAGCGGGCCGGCGGCGATCACGACCCAGGCGCCGATGCGGGCGAGCCGAGCGGCGCCGGACAGGCCGGCGGTGCTTGTCTGCCAGCCGGTCTCGTCTTCGCTGTCGATGGCGTCCGGCTCCGGCTGCGCCGCAGGGACGTCGTCCCACGCCTCATCCTCGGCCGCCGAGCGGCGGCGACGGAACTTCACGACGCCCTCCGCTCGGCCTGGGCGGTGATGACGGCACGGATCCGCTCGCGCAGTTCGTCGGGGGTGCGCTGGAGCATCGACTCCCAGGACTGCAGGGCGGGCTCGGAGTCGCGCTCCATGAAGTGGCGCAGCGCCTGGTGGACGCCGCGGTCGAGGGGGGCAAGGACGAGCGCGGTGCCCAGCTCGGTCAGTTGGCGGCGGGCTTGGGCGACGCGGGTCTCGTCCTCGTCGAGGAGAGAGTCGGAGGGTCCGTGCGGGCCGGCGAGGGAAGTGGACACAGTGGTACTCCCGGTCTCGGTGATGGGGCTGGGCGGGAAGAGGTCGTGGATGCGGATCGGCAATAGAGGTGCCGATCGGGGCCGCGGTGTGACGGCCGCGGCCGAGAACTTCAGACGGAGGCGAGGTAGTAGCCGGTCAAATCGGAGTCGCGCAGGGGCCGGACCGCCCGGGAGGCCCGCTGCCGAATCCGGTTGCCCTCGGCACCCATGGCTCGGGTGGTGCGGAACTCCTGGTCCGGGTCGAGCGAGGAGCTGAGGTAGTACTCGGTGATCCGCTGGGCGTCGGAGACCTTCAGCGCCCGGATGTCGACCGCCCACCTCACGAGGGCGAGTAGCTCGGTCCGAGCCTCGCCTTCGTTCAGCTCCGGTTCGTCGCGGCTCACGAGCTCGAGCTCGGCGGCGTGGGCCAGGAGATCAACGAGCTCGATCTGGAGCGAGGGGTCCGCGCCTTCCGTGCCGAGCAGGGGAACCTGCGGGTCGCCGGCCAGAGGAGCGAGAGAGCGAGCGATCCTGCGGAGCTCGCGACGGTCGTCGAAGTCGGCGGCCAGGGTGCTCTGCGCCAGCGTCAGCGTGTCCATGGCGACGTTCGCGAAGATCGCGTGAGGCCGCCGCGCCAGTGGGTACGTCCGGACGACCTCGAACAGCGCGCTCAGGACGGTGCTGAGGATGACCTCCCACTCGAGGCCCGGGCGAAGCTGCGTCTTGGCCATCAAGAGCGCCTTCGGAAGCAGGACCCGGACAGCGAGCTTCCAGGCGAGCTCGCTGTCGAAGCCGTCACCTGCAGCTCGCCGGAGCAGCACGGTCATGGCCCCGTTGTGCCCCGCCCAGTCGCCGCGCCGGAACAACGCGATCAGCCGCTCGATGACGTCCTGGGGGGTACGGACGCCGGCGAGCTCGATGTCCTCCTCGGCCCAGAGGGTGATCCGGTCGGCGGCGCGAGGGTCGCTGTTCAGGACTTCCCAGTCCCGGTTCATGCGCTCCAGGGCGCCGTACCCGGACCCGGGGAGAGCGGTGGCAGAGGCGGTGCGGTTCTTGGTGGCCACGTCCGTGCCCGTCCTTTCGCGTCATCTGGCTGATGTCGCTCACGCTCTTCGCACCCCCCTTGTCCGCGGCCTGATCGACTTCTGCGGCCGGTGCGGTCCAGGGGAAATGCCAATGAGGTGCGGCTGGACAAGGGGTGCGTGGACAAGGGGGTGCGGTGCGGTGCGGTGCGCGGACAAGGAGGCCGCACCTCACCGCCGGCCTCGACCGCACCGCACCACCGGGGTGCGGTGCGCTGATGCGGTGCGGTGGTGCGGGTGGTGCGGTCGCCGTTCCGCACCACCCGCACCCGGGCCGTCGTGCTGGGGTGTGGTGCGGTGGTGCGGTGGTGCGGAACGGCGACCGCACCACCCCTTGCCGGGCCCGAGGCGGCCCGGGCAAGGACGGCATCGTGGACGCAGAGGGTGACCGGAGGGGAGTTATCTCTCCCCTGGCGAGCGGCTTCCGGCTCCAGCCCGGTGCCTTCGCGGCCGAGGGCACCGGGCGAGGCCGGGCTCGCGGCAAGGCGGCCGGGAGCTGATCTGTCCAGGAGAAACGCGGCGGGGCTGACCTGGACAAGGGGGGCAGCCAGATACTGGACAAGGGGGTGAGGGTGGATCCCGGGCCCTGGACAAGGGGGTGCCCCCCGACGGCGGTCGAGCTGGACAAGGGGGCTGCGCGAAGCCGGACAAGGGGGTGACCAGCCGGCACCCCTCCTCGACAAAGGGTGGTGGCCGCTACGTTCCGCAGTCGCCGAGGCGGAGCCGGGCCGGTGAGTGCGGCCGCGCACGCGGCTGTCGACAGGGCGGCGGGCGGCCGCGCCAAGCGCAGCGCACTAGGAGCGGTGCGGCCGGTGCGGTGCGGGTGCGGTCGGCTCTGCGGAGCGCACCCGCACCACCCGCACCATCCGCACCGGCCTCGACCGCACCGCGCACCGCACCACCGCACCACCTCCCCCGGTGCGGTGGTGCGGTGCGGTCGAGGCGGAGACCGCGACCACCCGCACCTGGCGCACCGCACCCCCCGACGCGCACCACCGCACCCGTGGTGCGGTGGTGCGGAGCTTGCGTCCGACGGCGGACGAAGTGCCCGCACCACCACCACCAGCACCGCACCTGGCGCGCCGGCCCCGGCCAGGATCAGGGCCGGGCCCGGAGGGGCGTGGTGGTCAGACAGCCGCGGCAGCGATCTCCACGATCCGATGGCGGACGCAGACGCTGCGGGCCGGGAGCGCGGGGCGATCGCACGCCGCACCGTCCGCACCGCCGATACACGTCACGGGTTCTGCGTCCGGGCAGGAGGCGTGGGCCGTGTCCTGCGGCAGCCCGGACACCTCAGAGCGGCAGAGCAGACAAGAGCCGTCGACCAGGGCCTGGCCGGTCAGGAAGATCCGGGCACCGCACCCGGTGCACGTGCCGCGCGGTGGTCCCGCCGGCTGGGACCGGGGGGCCGGGACAGGGCGACGGATGGCCTCGTCCAGGACGCAGTCCGTGCAGGATCCGGCAGGCCCGGGCCGGGTGCCGTGCTCAGGACACAGGCCCTCCGCCAGGCGCTGACTGCGCTGGCGTGCCGCGGCCCGGTCGGCGACGACTTCCGCGCACACGTCACAGCGCCGCCCGGTCGACCACATGACGCCGCTCTCGCAGTCCGCGTGTCCGCAGCCCCAGCGGGGCAGAGCCACGCCGAGCAGCCACCGGCCCGGATCGCGGATGTCCGAGGTCATCGTTCGGGCCGCGCGGATGGCGAGGCGGTGGCTGATCCGCTCCGCGGCCATCCCTTCGCGCAGCTGCCGGCCGACTTCCCGGGCGATCTTCCGCGCGACGAACGCGTTGTCGACCCGCTTCAGCAGCCAGTGGACCGGCTCCAGCACGGCGTGGATCTCCGGGCTCAGCGTCAGCTGCGGGCCGCTGTACGGCCGCCGGGAATCCGTTGACGGGCCGGTCGTCTGCTGGGGGATGTCGGGCTGGTTGTGTGCATCCGCGCGCAGCGCGAGAACCGCAGAAGCCCGCTTCCGAGGCTCGGGGACCCGCGGGTTTTCCACAGGCATGGCGCCCTCTACTACCTGAGTCTCGCCTACGGCGGATGAGTCAAGCGCACCCGCGTCCTCCGGTCGGTCAGTCCTAGGTGTTTCCTTATTCGCGAGGGATCCCTCATCTGCCAGCGGACCCGAACCCTCACCAACCAGAGGACTGCCCGCCTCGGCCGGAAGGACGCCTGCGTGCCTCCGCCGGGTCTGTTCCGCGTCGCTGCCGGAGGCCGGGTCAGCCGGGGCGGAGCCCTCTTCTTCCTCCGGCGTGGCGGCTGGAGCGATGTCGTGAGCGGTGAACAGGTGGCGCCCGCGGGCTCCGGCGCGGCGCCGAACCGTCAGCCACCGGGCAGCCTCGAGCTCGTCGACCACCTGGCCGGCCGCCGTCGCCGTCAGCTGCTGGCCGGCCTTCTTGCCGGAGTGGTGGAACAGGGAGCCGGCGAGCTCCCCCTCGGTCAGCTGGATGCCCACCGCCTGCGCGTACGCGATGACCGCGTACGCGCGCAGCTGGCGGGGCGTGAGATCCTCCGCGGCCGCCACCGGCACCCAGACGAAGGTCTCCGCCCGCGACATGGGCCTGGTCCGGCGCAGCGCCGAGGTCCCTTGACCGCCGCGCAGCGTGCGCCGCTGGGAGAGCAGCTCCACCACCTGGTCCGGAGCGGGCCGCGACAACTGCGCGAGTCCTCTCTCCACGGAGGCCTTCGAGAGGCGCAGGTACGAGGCGATCGTCGCGGACTTCGCCTGGCAGCCCTCCTCGCGCATGCCGAGCGCCTTCACCTTCACGTACACCGCCAGCGCGATGTCTGCGTAGAAGGGCGAGGTGACCAGTCGCATCGGCACCTTTACCCGCTGCCGCCGGACGGGCATGCCACAGACCGCCGCGGCGGGTCCCGCTGCCGCCGCGGAAGCGGGGTGCTCGCGTGAGGCGAGCGGTGAATCAGAGGAAAGAGCGGTGGTGGGCACACTTCTCCTGGCACAGCGGCCCATGGCTCACTGCGCTGGGTTCGCAGCCCCGCCAATCACAGAGGGGGCTGTTGTGTTGTCGATGTGGGCGCGGTCCTCGGCCGGTCAGAGGTGGGTGTCGGCCATAGAGGTGTGCGGGCCCGGCTCGGTGTGACGGGGAAGGCGGAAGATTTCGGCCCCCCTTGTCCACACCCGGACCCCACCGTCTCCTCGGCGCCTCTCAGACCTGGCCGGAACCAGCGGCTGACCTGCAGGACAAGGGGTGCGGCAGAGCCGTTCTCCCTCGTCCGCCGGACGAGCCGGCGAGTCAGCCGAGAGCGGGACGAACCGCGTGCCGGAGACGGCGCGGCGGAAGGCCGCCCGCAGCCGGACAAGGGGTGCGGGCCGCGGCAAGAAGCCGTACCGGTGCGGGCCCGGGCATCCCGGCGGCGGACAGGCGCGAGGAGCCTTGGCGCGCGGATCTGGCCGCGCGGCCGGGGCAGTGGCCGGGAATAGACCCTGCTGGCGGGGTCTGGGCTGACAAAGGGCATGGCGGTACTGCAAGATGTACTCCGTCCTCTCCGGGCCTGGCCCGGGGTACGACAAAGCCCCGCTTGGGGCTGCTGCTGGTGAGGCAGTGATCATCAGACCGCGAGGTCTGAACCTCGCTCAGGGGAGCGGCAAACTCCTGCTGAGCGGTGAAGGCCGGGTCGAGGAGCGGCAAACTCCGGGACCGGCGGAGAAGGGCGAGGAGCGGCCTGGCAAAAGGCGCCCGCCCGGCGAACTACGACATCCCGCCCCCCTCAACCGGGGCGGTGCGCCCATCGCGCGAGCCGCACAGCAGAACAGCCCGCCGCGGCGGCGTCGAAGACGCCGCTCGATCAGCAGGCTGACTGAGTGCTTGCGCGTGGGTGCGGGTACGCTTCACCACGAGACACCGCCTTATCGGTTCTCGGTTCGATAAGCCCCCGCGACTTGCTCAAGGTCGCGGGGGCATCGTGCATTTTCGGGGCCGACGCTAGATCGACTGGATGTCACCCTATCCCCATACCTGTCGTATGTGGACAGCCGATTGATGGTCGTCACACATGGCGCGTACACACCAAAACCTGCTCATATCGTGGGCGCTTCAGGTGGCGTCCCGGCTGACCGCGACAGGTGCACGCGATCGGCGCGGACCGCCATCAGCTCGCAGAAGACCGGTTCGCCCTGGCGGTAGCCGGTCCGCTGGATGAAGTGCACAGGGGCCGGGCCGGACTTCAGCACGCGGGCCTCGTCGGCGGTTGCAGCTCTGGTAGACCAGCAGCTGCGGACGCCGTCCTGCCCCAGCCCGTGCTCCGCGAGCAGGCGCTCCTCGTCGACGGCCTCCGGTTCCAGGAACCGGAGGGCCACGTCGGCCACCGACCGCGGGACCAAGAACTGCCGGAACGCCCAGGGGGCCCCCGCGTGGCGGTGCACGGTGCTGCGCACCGCCACCGTCATCCCGTCCGAGCCCTGGAGGAGGCGGGCGACCTCGGCCGGCGCCTGGCGCAGCTCCGTGCGCAGCTCCTCGCCGTGGCCGAGGTGCGCCTCGCCGGCGGGCAGAAGCTGCCCGCCCTGCGTCCAGACGACCTCGAACGCCGAAGGGGCGCCGACCACCCGGTAGCCGCGCTTGGGGAGCGACTCCACCAGCCCTTCCTCGACCAGTGGTCCGAGGCCGGCCATGACCGTGTTCCGGACCACGCCGAACCGCGGAGCGAGCACCCGGCTGGACGGCAGGAAGCTGCCCGGGGTGAACTCGCCGGCCACGATCGCGCGGCGCAGTTCGGCAGTGACCTTGTCCTGCTGGCTCGGCTGCGACATGAGGCACATCTTGCCGTACTGGCGCGGGCGGCTCCGGGCCCTGGTCCGCTTCATCGGGCATCCCCCTTGACGTGATCGATCTTCAGGTGCACCATCATCACACATCTGGCTCAACTGGAACGAGCCAGATGAGCCAGTGTCTATGAGTGATGGAGCCCCACCATGAACGCCCGAACCCGAACCGCCGTTGCCGCCGCCCTCACCACGGTGCTGGCCCTCGTCGCCACCGGCTGCTCGCTGGACGGAAGCAAGGCCGACCAGCCCTTCATGGACGCGCCGAAGGGCGCGATCAACAAGCAGCCGATGGACATCGTCGTGATGAGCGACGGCTTCTCGAACGTCGGCGCGAAGTGCGACGGGCCGAACCGCCTGTACGTGATCTTCCACGGCAACGACAAGTACGGCTCCGTCGCCGTCGCCCCGAACGACCCGCGCTGCACCACCCGCTGACCCCGACCCGTGCCCAGGCACGGCGCCGCGGGCCGGGGCGGCCACCACCGTCGAACGGCCCGCCCGATCCGCGCGCTCCACGCAAGCGGCCTCCGGGGCTGGTCCCCCGGAGGCCGTGCGGAGCGCGTCGCCCCCCGCTTCACAGGAGACGACAATCCATGAACAGCATCATGATGGCAGGCCGGTCGGCCCTCGCCGAGACACCATCGGCCGCCAACGGCACCGACGAGGCGGACATCGCCCTCTATCTCGCCCAGGCCGACCCGATTGACGTCCTCGCCGCCGGCGGGTACCTCGTCGGCCGCGACGGCCACCTCATCGCCCGAGAACTGCGTCGGCCCCAGCTGCGCAAGGCCCTGGAGCACTCCGTGTGCCACACGGTGGCCCCCGACCCCGACCACTTCTACCAGGGCGACGAAGAGCCCGACGCCACCTGGCGCCGCCGCAGGGCCGCCACCATCCGCGACCACTGCGCGGTCTGCCCCGTCCGTGCCGTATGCGCCGAGCTCGCCCTCAGGGACGACGACCCGCACGGCGTCCGCGGCGGCCTGTCCCAGCAGAAGCTCGCCGTACGCCTGAAGACCGAGCACGAGCGGCTGGCGAGCGCCCGCGCCGAAGACACCCGATCCGCCCAGGACCAGACCGACCGGATCCAGGCCGGCGCTGACGTCCAGCGCATCGCCCAGCAGTACACCGGCACCTCAATCCCGGCCACCAGGCGAGCCGAGAACACGGCCGCGATCCTCGCCGCTGTCCAGCACCGCGACAACCTGCGCCGCACCCACCGGGTTGCGGCCGGCTGGACGGAGGCGGCGTGATCCACCACCCGCGCCTTCCCCATGCCGCGGCGGCCTCGCCCCCCGACCGCGCCGGCGCCATCATCCAGCAGCCTGGCGGCCAGCCGTTCCGCGGAGGTGACCGATGATCCGCTTCATCCGCAAGGGCGCCCTCGCCGGCCTGCTCCGAACAGCGGCGACCGCGCGCCACGAGGCCCGCACCGCCCGACGCGAGCTGGCCGAACTGCGCAACCGCCACCGCCGGCTGATCAGCCACCTCGCCCGGCGCGAACCCGCCGAGATCGTGGCCGTGCCGATCCCCGCCACGGCCGCCACCGACCAGATCAGCCCGCTGGTCCCCCTGCTGCTCGCGCTGTGGCACCAGGCCACCCTCGAGCGCGAGGCGTTTCGCACCTGGGTCACCGAAGAACCCGCCCTCGTCGCCTCCGCAGAGCTGCAGGCACGAGCCGCCGAGGCCGCCAGCGCGGCCGCCCGAAGGGACAGCCCGTGACCTTCGACCAGCTCCCGGGAACGACGCTCCCCATCACCAAGCTGCTCACCTCCTGGCAGTTCGTCGCCGGCACGATCGTCCTCACCCTCGGCCCGGTCCTCGCCCTGCGCCGACGGCGGGCCGTCCACGCCGCCCTCGACGACAAGCAGCGCTCCGCTGCCGCCGACCTGAACGGACGCCGCGTCGAAGACCGCCTGACGATGGTCATCGCCGCCGCAGCAGCGGCCCTGTCGGCGACAGGGCTCCGCCGTGTGGGCCGCCACCAGATGGGCCTGACCGACCCCTTCGACCTGCTGCCCTTCATCGCCCTCGACATCGCCGCGATGGTCTGCGGCCGCCGAGCCCGCCGCCGCGCCCGCGCCGGCGAAGGACCAGGGCTGTCCGGCGTCCTCTTCTGGGTGCTCGCCGGCACCAGCTCCCTCTTCTCGGCGGCCGAAGCCGCCTCGCTGCTCGGCGCGGTCGTCCGCGCCGTGTGGCCGGTCCTGGCCGCGGTCCTGTGGGAACTCGGTTCCCTGGAGGAACGCCGAGCCGCCCGCAGCAGCCGCGCCCGCCCGGACCGCCGTCTTGCGCTGGTCCGCCTCTTCCACCCCGTCGAGGCCGTCCGCGTCGCCCTGCTCCTGGCCGCCCGCCAGGACCTGGCCCAGGAAGAGGCCACCGCCGAGGTCCGCGTCTCCCGGGCCGCCTTCCGCTGGTACCGGCTGCGCCGCGCCCAAGAAGCGGTCCGCAAGGCCGGCCGACCGACCCGCTGGGCATACCGGCTCCTGGAAGCACGGGCTGACAGCCGCGCACAGACCGCCAGCGAACGAGCCCGGTGCGCCGACCCGGCCGTGCTGGAACAGGTCGTCGGCCGACTGCAGCTCCGCGTCCGGCAAGCGGAATGGGCCGGTATGAATCTGCGCTCCGCCGCGGCCTTCGAAGCCATGCGCGGCACGCTGATCGGAGTCGCCGGAACCGTTCCGTCTCATACCGGCACCGCCCATACCGGCACCCCGGACGACCCGCCCTCCCCCGAAGAGCCGCAGGTGGCGAGCGGTATGGGGGCCGCCGACGGTATGACCGACGTCCTGACGGACGCGGAGGTGGAGGAGCGGTTCGTCCGCCTCGTGCCCCGACGCCGCGACGGCAAGCTCGCATGGGGCATCAACAAGTGCGCCAGCGCCGTCGGCATCGGCACCCCTCGCGCCCGCAAGTTCCACAAGTCCCAGGACACCTGGCTCCCGGCTGCGGTGACCCGGTATGGCGCCGGCGCGGCAGCCCCGCTGGAGCGGCACGTCGACCAGGCCCTGGCCCTGGCCAACGAGGTTCTCGCACCCGACACCGAGGACCGGCCGACAGCCCAGACCGCGCAGACCTTCGACGACGAGCTCCTGCTCGCCGGCCTGGCCGACGGCTACCAGGAGCTTCCCGGCTCGAAGCTCCTCGTCCCTGCGGGCGCCGGCCGACGTTGACCCGCCCCACTGCCTCGCCCTGCGGCGCCGACCCCGGCCGCCCGCGGGCTCCCGAATTCTTGTGAGGACCCAGCCATGCCCAGCCCAGCCAACACGCCGGCCCAGTCCTTCGACGACCATGTCGCGGACGTGCTCGCTCTCGTCGCCGACCGGCGGCCCGCGCTCTCCCCGCGGGTCCCCGCCCGCCTGCGGCACGTCGGACGCCCGCACCTCACGCTCGTCCCGCCCCTCCCGGGTCGCGCCGCCGAGGACCGCGAGGCCCGCCGATGAAGATGATCCCGACCAAGCGCCACCGAGCAGAACCCGCAGCCTCGCCCCGGAGCCAGCCCGTCGCCGACTCCGCCGCGATCGGCGGCGACGAGCTCGGGGCCCGGGCCTACGTCAAGGCCGCCCTGGGGGAGACGGACATCCTCGCCCCGAGACGGCGGAGCCACCACACCGACGTCGAGGGAGAAGGACAGCCCCGAGCCGTCGCCCTCGGAGTCGAAGTCCATCACCACTACTACTACGCCGAGACCCAGGCCCCGACCGCCGACCGGGACCGGGTGTTCTCCGGTCCGGGGACCGTGCGTCCGGGGAGATCTCTCCCCTCCACGCTGAGATTCCGGTCGGGGAGGAGATCTCTCCCCGCGCACAGCTGGCCGACTGGCCGGGCAGCCTCGGATGCGGCTGGGCCGGGAGGTGATCTCTCCCCTCCGTCCGGAGTGGAAAGGAAGCGCCGACCGCGGGGGAGTGACATCTCCTCCCTGTAGCCGGCGGCGGGATTCATGGCCGCTCGTGCGCCTGGAGGAGATGTCTCCCCCAGGCGGAAGGTCGGGATCGCGTCGGCCGGGAGCGGACAGGGTGGTTCTGTTTGGGGTTCTCTTTGGGGTCCTGTTTGGAGTTCTCTTTCAGGTTCCGTTTCAGGTTCTGTTTGGAGTCTCTTTCCATTCGAGTCGCTGGAAGCCAAACAGGCAGGTCACAGGCACGGACAAGGGCACTGCGGCACGCCGACTACTTCCCTACGGGCCTATGGCGGAGCTGGATGGACGTGCGAAGAAACATCAGCTGGATCGGGAGAGAGCGGGTAGAGCCGGCGTGCGGCGAGAGGCAGAGGGTTGGAGCGGTACGGGCGACGGACGGAGGAGGAGCGGGGTTGGAGCGGTACGGGCGACGGACGGAGGAGGAGCGGGGTTGGAGCGGTACGGGCGACGGACGGAGGAGGAGCGGGGTTGGAGCGGTACGGGCGACGGACGGAGGAGGAGCGGGGTTGGAGCGGTACGGGCGACGGACGGAGGAGGAGCGGGGTTGGAGCGGTACGGGCGACGGACGGAGGAGGAGCGGGGTTGGAGCGGTACGGGCGACGGACGGAGGAGGAGCGGGGTTGGAGCGGTACGGGCGACGGACGGAGGAGGAGCGGGGTTGGAGCGGTACGGGCGACGGACGGAGGAGGAGCGGGGTTGGAGCGGTACGGGCGACGGACGGAGGAGGAGCGGGGTTGGAGCGGTACGGGCGACGGACGGAGGAGGAGCGGGGTTGGAGCGGTACGGGCGACGGACGGAGGAGGAGCGGGGTTGGAGCGGTACGGGCGACGGACAGAGGAACAGCGGAGTTGGAACGGCAGAACTGTGCAGACGGACGGAGGACGTGACCGGCAGGTGGCTTAGGGCGGAACCATGGCGAGCAGAGCGGGTAGGTCGGACGGCAGCAGGCCAGGGACGTTGGCGGCCCATTGGTGCGTGGCACGGGTGAGATTGTCCGGGAGCCGGGAGCCGGGAGCCGGGAGCCGGGAGCCGGGAGCCGGGAGCGGTGGGGCGGAGGGAGAAAGCAGGGTGCCCCGCTCACGTTGTGAGCGGGGCGGGGGCGGGGGCGGGCGCTACGCGGCGCGCTGGTTGGCGTCGGCCAGCAGGGAGCGACCCACGTGCCCTGCGGCTTCTGCGGGGGACTTCCCGGCCCCGAGGGCCAAGAGGTAGCGCGTAGTGGTGACGGCGACTGCTTCGGGAGTGCTGAGCGCCTTGTGGACCATGGGCGGTCGTACGCCCCACTTCTGGGCGATCAGCGTGCTTGCTGCGGAGGTGATGAACGCTACGGCGTCGGCCACGCCGTCGGGTGTCTCCGGGGAGAGCGAGTCGCTCATGGTCCTACTCCTTCCAGGGGGTGGCGTGGTGGTTGGGCCGGGCTGGGCCGGGAGCCCGGGGTGCGCCTACTGGGCGCACCCCGGGGGGTGGGTCACGCCTTGGTCAGTGCGGTCAGCTCGTCCGCCAGGTCCGCGCGCTTGAGGTTCAGCGCGGCGATCGCGCCGGTGAGCTGTGCGGCGGGAGCCATGTCCGGGGTGACGTCCGGGCTGGTCATCCCGTTCTCGGGCAGCTCGTCGCGCTGCTTGGTCAGGTCGGCGATCCGCTCGCCGATCGACAGGAGGTCGAGCTTGAGCATGTCGATCTTGTCGGCCTTCGCCTTGGCGTGCTGCTCGGTCCAGGGGGTCTCCGACTTGATGAACTCGGCGTACTTGGCGGTCAGCTCGGCGAGGTCGTCGCGCTTCATCCACTCGACCACCAGGGCCGTCACCAGGTCAGCGGTGCGCATCGCGGTTCGACCGGAGATGTCCACCGCGCCGACACCGGTGGCGTACTGGGCACCGGCCAGGTTGTGGAGCCAGATGATCGGCGAGGTGGCCGTGATGTCCAGCGGGTTCACCTTCTTGTGCCCGACCACGAACGGGGTACTGGCGCTTCCAAGGGCCGGGACGTCGGTGCGCTGGTGCCGGTCCTCGGCCGAGCCCGCGCCGAACTGGACGTTCACCAGGCCCGGCACCGTGGGCTGCGCGTCGTAGTCGGGGTGGATCACGAAGGACCCCACCGGAATGACGCCCTCCTGCACGATCCGCTTGACCGTGTAGGTCACCTCACCGTTCTCGCCGATGCTGCTCTCAGCCGAGTAGGTGGCGCCGGTCACGGTGGTGAAGGTGGTCTGAGCGGTCATGTCGTCCTCCTGGACGTGTGGGTTGGACGGGGCCGGGCTGCGTGTCGTTCCCGACCCCTTGTGAGAACTACTCTACACAGACTCATAGAGTTAAGCAACTCTGATTCTATGGGTCATCGACTGTCAGGCAGCGGCGGGCATCGTTCGCCCCATGGCTTCCCGCAGTGCCTGGTGTCCGACGGTCGTGGCCTTGACCACGAAGACGCTCCGGGTGAAGGCCCGGACCTCCGTGCACTCGGCCAGCGCCTCCCAGAGCTTGAGCTCTGCAAACAGCTTCCGGAACGCCTCCACGGACGTCCGGGTTATGGAGTACTGCCTGGTGGTGTGTTCCATGATCGCGCCTTCTTGTGAATGATGGTTCGGTGTGAGGTATCGAAGTGCTGGGCTCCTACAGCACCTCGACCGCGAAGATCATGAGGAAGCAGACCGTCGCTATCCAGGCAGCCAACATCAAGAGCCCGACCGTGTCGCTAGAAATTGCCTTGATGGTCGATGCCACGAGTTCCAGCGAGTCGCGGGCGGCTGTGGATTCGGGGAGAGCGTAATACGGGGGGCGCCGCGTCAGCAGAAGCCCGTACTCCGCCTGATAGTCGTCCGACCTGGTGAAGTACCCGACGTAGAACTCGGCCGTGCGTCGGCTGCTGGCGTAGGGCCTTCCCAGGTAGCCGCTGAGGTCCAGTAAGGCCCCGTTGCGAGTGACGTACCAGGTGGAGTAGGCGCGTCGCTTGACGTTGTAGGAGTCCATTTCAGTCCCTTCGGCGCGCGCGCCGGCCGAGCGGTCGCACGGGCGGCGGCTTTTGCCGACCTCGTGATCACTACAGTACAGCAACTCATAGACTTAAGCAACATCGAGTCTGCGGGTGGTATTGCGACGGTCAGATGAACAACAGGCGTGCCACCATGGCGCAGGCAATGCCGAGCTGACTGACCCCCGCCTTGGCCACCTGCGGCTTGTGTGCCTCCAAC
This sequence comes from Streptomyces sp. NBC_01216, assembly GCF_035994945.1. Lineage (NCBI taxonomy): Bacteria > Bacillati > Actinomycetota > Actinomycetes > Kitasatosporales > Streptomycetaceae > Streptomyces > Streptomyces sp. NBC_01216. Next base: position 9,527 of record NZ_CP108678.1, on the reverse strand, counting down.
GCGCTGTCGAAGGTCGGGATGATCGCGAGCAGCGTGGCGCCGACGGTGCCGCTCACGGCGGCGGATGTAACGAGGAGCTCCGGTATGCCGTCCACGAACGCCACAACCGACAGTACTTGGACGCCGTAGGCCAGCGGGGTGAAGCGGACCAGGGTGTCGATGTTCATCGCGGGCTCCTCGTGGCGACGGTCGGCACCCCCGACCTCGTGGGCACTACAATATCCGAACTCATTGAGTTAAGCAATTCACTTCGGTCCCGGCTGTGCTGGGGAGTGATCTCTCCACCCCTGTTGCCCTGGCCCGTCCTCGGTCCGTGCTCTTGGACGTCCGGCGGGGTGGTGGGGGTGATCTCTCCGTCCGCCCCGCCGCGCCCCGTGCTGTCCGCGCATCCGCCCGGGCCGCGCTGCCCGTGCCGTTGTCCGTCCGCCGCGCGGCCCGGGCCCCCGTCTGCCGTCCGCACGCGCGCTCCCGTCCGCCCGCCCCGGTGCGCCGCGCCCCTCCGCCTCCGGGTGGGGTGATCTCTCCCTGCCCGTCCGCCTCCGGGCGGGGGTGATCTCTCCGTCCGCCGTCCGTCCGCCGGGCCTGCCTCCGCCCCGACCCGCGTCCGCCTCGGCCCGCCCCCGCCGCCCCGGCCGCGCGCCGCCCGCTGCCGCGCCCGCGCGCCGTCCGTCCGCCGCCTCGGCGTCGTCCGCCCCGGGCCCGCCGCGGTCCGGCCTTGTCGGGCCGCTGTCGCGCTCGTTGGGTTCCCTTTTCACTCGTTCTCGTTACAACATTCCGCCCTCGTGTGTACCGGTGTGGCTAGACTGACGCCCAGCGTTACACCTTCTCCGGGTGTGGGTCGGCTTGTTGTCCGGGCCGTGCTGTGCCCTGTCCGGGGCCGGGGCGGCTTCCCGCCGTCCGCCGGTCCGCCGCGGACGGGCCAGCCCGCCCCGTCGGCGGTCCGGCCGTCCGGTCGTACCGCCGCCCGGCCGGGCTGGCCCGTCCGCCCGAACCCGTTTTGGCCTCCGGCCCCGGCCCTGGTGCCGGGCGGGGTGCCCGGGTCGTCCTGGTGACGGTGCCGGGCCGGGCCGGGCCGTCCTCCGGCCCGGTGCCGGTTGTTGTCTGCTGTTGTGCCCCTTTCTGTGTCTGGAGTCGTGGTGTCCTCTTCTCGTTCCTCCCGCGCCGCTGCCGCTGCCGGTGACGGTCGTCGTGGTGATGCCGGTGCGGCGCGCGGTACGGACGGGGTGGCGCCGGTCGCGGGCCTGGCCGGGCCGGACACCACACCCGCCGCCGGGGCCGGTACACCCGAGCCCGCCCGGGTGCCTGCTGTCGGGAGCGCCCCGGCCGCCGTCCCGGCGGGGGCCGTGCCGGATGCGGGTGCGGGCCCGGTCGTCTCCCCGTCCCCGTCCCCGGCTGTTTCGGGCACCGCGCCCGCCGCCGGTCCGCCCGCGCCCGTGCCCGCTGCTGGTGCTGTTCCGGCCGTCGCGGCCCGCCCGGTGTCTGCTGTCGGGAGCGCCCCGGTCGCTTCTCCGGCCCTCGGCCCGGCCGCCTCCCCGACCACCGTGCCGGTTGCCGGCCCGGCCCCGGCCGGTGACGACGGCCCGGTCGTCCCGGCTGCAGGGGGCGCCGGGGCCCCGGGTACGACCGCCGGCGTCGCGGGCCCGGCCGCCGGCGCTGCACCCGGTCCGGCCCGCTCCGGAAACTCCCCGCGCGAGTCCGTACGCGGGACGGCTTCTTCGCGGCGGCCCGTCCGGACCACCACCACCACCGCCTCCGCCGCACCGGCCACAGTCGTCCGGGAGCCGGTGCCGGGGGCGGCCGGTCACCTCGCCCTTCCCGGCCCGGAAGACCCGCTGTGGACCTCGATCCCGCTGGGGCTGCGCCAGAACCTGGCCATGCCCGCCTACCAGCTGGTGAACCCCCCACGCGGTCACCTGGCCACCCCGGCGGGCCGCAAGCTGAAGTCCGCGCTCGGCGCCGCCGCCCGGCTCAAGCTCACCGGGACGCACTGGCTCGTGCTGCTCACCGCCCCGCGTACCGCGTTCGGCGGCCCGACCAGCCAGAGGGCCGGCCAGGTGTACAAGGCCCTGGAGCAGCTGGTCGCCGACCACCTGCGGCCCGCGCTGGGCGAGGCCGCCGCCGTGGCGGAACCGCCCGCGCCGGGCGCCCCAGCTGGACCGCAGCCCGACGACGGGGTGGAACCGGCCGCGCTCGCGCCCGTCGTCCCGGACGCCGCTGTGCCCGGCCCGGCCGCCGAGGTGGCGGCCGCCGCCGACCCGGCCGCTGCCGCGTCCGCTGCCCCCGCTGCCGTGGCGGGCCCGGACATCCCGTCCGGCACCGGCGGGACCACGCCCGCCGCCCCGCAGACCGACGCGCCCGCCGTCCCGGCGGACGCCTCCGCCGTCCCGGTCCCGCTGGGCCCCGCCCCGGTCCCGCTGGGCCCCGCCCCGGTCCCGCTGGGCCCCGCCCCGGCCGACCCGGCCGCCGCAACCCCCTTCTCCCCAATGCCGTTGGCGCCACCTCGGCCACTTCGGCCACCTCGGCCGCCGCCGACGTGCCGACCTGCGCCGTGTCCGGCCCGTCCACGGCCGATACAACTCCCCTCGTTCCCAGTGCCGTTGATGCCACCTCGGCCACCGCCGCCGCGCCGTGCCCCGCCCCCGCCGGACCGGACCCGGAGACCACTGACCCGGCGGCCGGGACCCCGACCCCGGCCCCGGTCGGTGGCCTGCCGGAGCTCCTGCGCCACGCCACCCGCACGCCCGGGACGATCCTGGCGGTCACCAGCGCGCACACGACCACCGCCCAGACCGCTCTCACCCACGCCCTGGCGCAGGACCTCGAGCCCGTGGAGCTGCCGACCGTGCAGGTGAGCGGCCACGACCGTTCGTCCCTGATCCGCGCCCTGTACAGCCGGCTCGGCCTCGGCCGGCGCCGCCGGCTTCCCGGTCTCGACGAAGCCGAAGGCCTGATCACCGCCGAGCTGCAGCGCGCCCCCCGCCTGGTCATCGCCATCACCACCCTCGGGCTGCGCCCCTCCGCGCTCGAACTGCTGTACCGCTTGTGGGAGCCGGAGCCGTTCCCGCTGGTGCTGGTCGGCGACACCACCCTTGACGGCCTCCTGGGGCGCCACGACCTCGCGGAACTCCACCCCCACGTCACCCGCCACCGTGTCCAGGAGGCCGCCGTGCCCACGCCCACGCCCACGCCCACGCCCGCGCCCGCGCCCGGCGCGCCGCAGCCCGCGCCCGCCGCCGACCCCGACGCGCCGACCGGGGTCGGCCCGGCTGCGCCGACCCCGGCGCCCGACGGCGATCTGACCGCGGACCTGCGCGAGGCCGCCGAACACCGATCGGTGCTGGTCGTCACCAGCCCGGACCCGGTCGCCACCAGCACAGCCCTCATGCACGCCCTCGACACCGGCGAACTCCAGCCCCTCTACGTCCACGGCACCGCCCTGGACCAGGTAGTCCCCGAGCTGTTCAAGCACCTCGGCCTCGGCCAGCGCCGCCCCCGCACCCTGGAAACCGCCGTCGTCAAGATCACCGCCGAGCTGCGCCGCTCACCCCACCTGGTCATCGTGCCCGCCGCACACGAGCTGCCCGAGGACGCTCTGCGCTGGCTCGGCCTGCTGTGGGCCCACTCGGCCTTCCCCCTCGTCCTGGGCGGCGACCTCCACCTCGACGACGTCCTCGGCCAACCCGAACTCACCGGCCTCTACACCAGCGCGACCCACCGCCACCTGACCGCGCACGCCGCCGCTCCGGCCGCAACCGTCCCGGCCCCGGCTTCCGCCGCCCCGCTGCGCCCCGCCCCGGCCCCCGCCGGCCACCCCAACCCGGCGGCCGACGACACCGCCGGCCCGGAGACCGCCCCGGAGGCCGACGGCCTGCTCCACGACCTGCGCTCCACGGTCGAGCACCGGGCCCTGCTGTGCGTCACCGGCCCCGGCCCGGAGGCCGCCACGGCGGTCACCGCCGCCACCGAGCACCAGCCGCTGCCCGCCGTCTGGATCCGCCCCCACCCCAACACCGACGAACCCGCCCTCATCCGCGCCCTGTACACCGCTCTCGGCCTCGACCACCGCCAGCCGCAGCCCCGCGAGCACTCCGCCGCGCTCAAGCTCGTCGCCGCCGAACTCGACCGCTCCGCCCCCCTGGTGGTCGTGCCCGACGCCCACCAACTGGCCACCGCCGCGCTGCAGACGCTCTACGGCCTGTGGGCGCGGGGAGGCATGGAACGCTTCCCCCTGGTCCTGGTGGGCGACGACCACCTCCACACCGTCCTCGACCGCCCCAAGCTGGCGAGCCTGAAGTCCACGGCCGACCACCACCGCCTGGCCCCCGCCCCGGCCGTCACCCCCGCGCCGGAGGCGCGCGAGAACACCCCCACCACCCCGGCCTCGGTCCCGGCCGCCGACCGCACCCCTGGTGCTGCTGCCGCGCCCGGTGAACACCTCGCTGCTCCCCACCCGGCCCCGGCCGCCGGCCGGGCCACGGCAGAGCCGGCCCCCGCCGCCGACCCCTCCAAGGAGTCCACCACCACCATGCCGACCCCGACCCCGCGGGCAGCGCCCGCCGCGCCCGGTGAAGACCCCGCCGCCCCGGCCCCGGCGCCCGCAACGCCGCCACCCACCACGTCCGACGCTCCCGCCGCCGGTTCGGCTCCCGGTCCGGCGGCCGACACCGCCGCCACGCCGGGTCCCGCCCCGGCCGTCGTCCTGGCCCCGAGCCCGCAGACACTGCACCAGGCCCGCAGCACCCTCCCGCAGCTGATCAGCGCCGCCGGCCAGGGCACCTCCACCCCACTGGCCCGCGGCACCCACCACGCCCTGCTCACCGCCCCCACCACCGCCACCGCCCTGGGCTGGGACCTGACCACCGCCACCGCACACGGCACCGCCGACGCCCGCAAGAAACTCGGCGACCTCATCCAGGCCGCCGCCACCGGCCACCCCCAAGTCCTGCGCCGCCACGTCACCCCCCTCGCCGTGCTGCTCCCCGCCACCCCCGACGGCACCCCGCTCCCGCCCGCCACCCACCCCGACCGGCCCACCCCCGCTACACCCGAAGCGGCAGCAACAACCTCACATGGCACCGGAGTTGTAACGCCCACCCCTGGCGCCGCCCCAGCCACCCTCCCCGCCGCAGCCGTTCCCACCGCCCCGGCCGCCCCGAGCGCACCCACGCCCGTACCGCCGCCGACCCCGGGCAGCGGACCCGCCCCGCACCGCAGCAGCGAAGTCGAGCCGGACGACACCCTGTTCCCCACCCTGGCCGCTCCCGCCGGCCAGCCGGCCCCGGCCCCGGCGCCCGCCGTGGTCGAGCCCGTCCCGGCCGCCACCCCCGCCGCGGCTGCGCCCGGTCAGGCCGCCGACGCCGAGCCGGCCACCCCGAACGCACCCGCACCCGCGCCGGCGCCGGTGGCCGGCGAGCCCGCCCTGCAGGACCCCGCGGCCGCGGCCCCGCCGGCCGACCAGCCGACCACCACGCCCCCCGCGGCGCCCGCCCCGCGGCCCCCGCGCCGCCTCGCGCCGCTCGCCGACGCCCTCACCACCGTCCTCACCCCCCAGACCCCCGACCCGGACACCGACACCCCGGCCGGCCCGCGCGCCCTGTCCACCGGCATCCGTACCCTCGACGACGCCCTCGGCGGCCTCCAGCCCGGCCGCTTCTACCTCGCCGCCGCCGCCCCCGGCACCGGCGGCAGCCTCCTCGCCACCACCACCGCCCGCACCACCGCCCTCGACCACCACCTCCCCGTCCTCTACGCCGCCTCCGGCCTCACCCGCGCCGACGTCGCCGCCCGCATCGTCGCCGCCCACCTCCCCGTCGACTACCGCCGCCTGCGCACCGGCCACCTCACCCCCGCCGAACAGGCCGACGCCACCACCCTCCACGCCGAACTCGCCGCCGCCCGCCTCTACATCGACGACGGCACCGACCTCACCCCCGAAGCCATCGCCGAGACCGCCGCCGACCTCGTCGCCGACCTCACCCACACCACCGCCCAGCCCGGCCTGGCCCTGGTCGTCGTCGACCGCCTCCAGGCCCTCGACGACCCCCGCCTCCCGCTCTCCGGCCCCCGCCTCACCGACGCCGTCCAGGCCCTGGCCCACCTCGCCCGCACCCACCACGTCCCGGTCCTGGCCATCCTCGACACCGACCAGCCCGACCTGATCACCGCCCTCGGCCTCGACACCACCCTCACCCTCCACCCCCACCCCGACGCCCCCACCACCCAACTCCTCGTCACCATCGCCGAACGCGACCTCGGCACCCAAGCCACCCTCACCCTCACCGCCGACCGCACCCACGCCCGCCTCACCGACCCCACCCCCTTCACCCCCTACACCCACCCCCGCCCGGCGCCGGAGGCGCCCACCAGCACCAGCACCACCACCGCCCCGGCGCCGGAGGCGCCCACCAACACCCCCACCCCAGCGCCGGAGGCGCCCACACAGGCCCCCGCCTGGCCCACCGCCGCCGTCCCCGGCCACCCCGCCCAGGACACCACCGCTGCGCCCGACCTCGACCCCGACTCCGAGGTCACCCCCGCCACCGCGGCCACCCTGGCCAACCTGACGCCCGCCCACCCGCTGCGCCCGACCCGGGGCCCCGCGGCGCGTACAGCCGCCCCCAGGCCCGCCCGCGCCGCCGGCGGGGACTACGCGGGCCGGGACTACGGCCACTTCCTCGACATGATCAGCTCGGTCGTCGAGCAGACCCTCCAGGAGCACGGCGGCGACACCGAAGCCGCGATCACCGCGCTGGAGCTGAAAGCAATTCCGAACGGAATGGCCCTCTTCGAGGCAACCCGAGTCGGCGGAAATTACGAACACACCGTCTACCCGGAACGCCTTGAATTCCTCAGCAAAAAAACCCGCGACGGAGCCGACGACATCTGGGAAGGCCGCCACAAGTGGGAGAACGGCCCGCTCCTGGGCCAGGTCAAGGCTGGCACCCTCGCCAGCGTGGCCGTCGACGTCCTCGACACCAACGCCGCCTACTGCAGCGCCCTGAAGACCTGGCTGCCCATCGGCGCCCTGCAGCACGACCCCGACGGCGGCTTCCACTCCAAGCGCTCCGGCATCTACCTCCTGCCCAAGCGCCCCGCCTGGGAACACCCGCACCTGCCCGACCCGATCGGCAACCGCCGCGAGCCGGGCCCGGTCCTCCTGGACGACGCCACGATCCGCCTCCTGATCCGCTGCCACAAGCTCGGCCTCGCCGAGGCCCCCGACATCACCCAGTCCTGGACCTCCGGTGCCTCCGAAAACATCACGGAGAAGTTCCGTCGCGTCCTCACCCTCGCCCGCGAAAACGCCATCCGCGACGGCGATGACGTCACCGAAAAATACGTCAAGGCGATCTATGCCAAGTTCGTGTCCACCATCGGCGAATCATCATTCAACCGCGACCTCCGCCGACCCGACTGGATGCACATCATCCGCAGCCAGGCATTCGCCAACCTCTGGTACAAGGCCAAGCGCGCCCACGACCACGGCCTCACCATCGTGAAACTCCGTGGCACTGACGAACTCCACATCACCGGAGACGTCCCCTGGCGCTCGGTATTCGAAGAAGGCCGCCTCACTACTCAGCTGAAGCTCAAGAACCAGTACACCATCGACGCAAAGGCCGCCTAATGTCGACCGACGGCTGGAAGAACTTCGGAAAATACGGCGCCAACCTCGACCCCGAAAACCGCCACGGGAAAATCGTCCTCGGCCGCGCCCTCGAAGACGCCCTGGAACGGATGATCGTCGAAGGCGGCATCAAATCCCCCGTCACCACCCGCCGCGGCCTCACCGCCCGCATGAAGTACCTCACCACCACCCAAGGCGGCGCTCAGGCCATGGCCGACGCCGGCATCACCGCCGTCCCCAAGACCATCAGCGCCTGGACCAAGGGCAAACAACACCCCCTCCCCGCCAACCTCGACGCCATCGACACCGCCTACTGGAACCTCCGGGCGGCCAACATCCTCAACAACCCCGGCGCGTTCAAGCAGCACCTCAACAACAACGGCAAGGGCACCCGGGTCGAGATCCACCCCATCAACCAGGACGTCGTCGACGAACCGCGCCGCCGCGACAACCTGCGCATCCGCACCCAGCAGGTCCGCTACGTCTGGGACGACGCGGTCGACGCCATGGTCGCCGGCGACATCGGCAAGCTCGAGGAAATCTGGGACGACATCATCGCCGACCTCGACTCCGACTGGGGCGCCTACACCTACGTCCGCCACATCGGCCTCGGAGCCTGACCACCCCCACCAGCCGCCCGCCCGCCCCACCGGGCCGCAGCTGCGCCCCACCCCAGCTCAGACCAGCACCACCGGGCACAGCAACGCGTACATCTCACCTCGCAGCTGAGCCTCCGCGATGTCCCAGGGGCCGGTGATGCTGCCGGCCAGGGCGAAGAAGACGCCGTGACGGCGCGCGGTGCGGCGCCACGGCGCGCGAGCTGTTCAGGCCGCCCTCGTAGAGCAGACGCCGGCCCGGCCGGTCACCGTGAGGACGTCGCCGGCCACGTCCAAGACGGCCGACCAGCCGGCCGCCGGCTCCGCCCAGCCCTCGAAGTCCTCGGACCGCGCCCACCCGCCGGACGCCAGCCCGGCCAGGTGCGGATCCGGCCCGCGGCCACCGGCCGACGCGAACGCCTCGACCCGGTGCGAGGCCGCGAAGACCACCTGCGCCGCTCACACCAGGCCAACGAGCCGGCCCCCCGGAGGTAACCCAGCCAGCGGCCGCCCCCGCCCGCTGCGCACCGCCGGGTCTCCCGGCCGGAGCTCCACCACCTGGCCGAGCAGAAGCCGGCCGAGCCGCCCTCCGGCGGCACCGCGGCCCGCCTCCGAACGCCCGGTCTCCCGAGAATTCCCGGTACAATTCTCGAAGCGCCACAACATGAATCCCCGGTACAACTGGGAGGGGAGACGGGGCATCAGACGGGATTCCCTGACCATGCAATTCTGATACAGGCTCAGGCTGATAGAGTCCGGTACAACTTCCCCGTTCGCAGCGAGAAGCCCGTAGGATATGAGGGGCAATCAGCCAGATGCGATTGACCGTCAATCAGGCGCGTTACAGAAAATTCCACCGCTGCCTGTACAAGTCCCGATTCGGCCGCTAGAATTAGCTGACTGGTTCAGACCAGTTGGCGAGTACGGTAGCTGACTCAGGGTCACAGATTCTCCAGCCAGCAACTTGTAACGGGGCGGGGACCGTGACATACTGGAGCCCGGTACACAACAGGGGAGGCACCCGGAGGGTGTCCACCGAAGGAGTGGCCGAACCCGGGAGTTGAGCCCGGCCGGAGCAGGCAGAGCCCGAAGCCACAGAAGAAAAGCCCAGGTTGAGCCGTAGAGGACCGAATCCATCGGGGAAGAGGCCGCCCGGAGACTCGGATGCCGGTACAAGGGCCGGCCCCGAAGAGCAGCCCCCAACGAGCGAGAGTTGTACCAGCCCCTCCTCCTAGCCAGCCAAGAGCCACGGAGTGGCGTTACATCATTCCGTCACGGTAGTGACGGCGCGTCATGTGTCCGGG